>CAUPVK010000027.1:0-5659 GCA_963514895.1 uncultured Candidatus Saccharibacteria bacterium | reverse complement strand
CGTAGAAAGCTGTCTGGTGAAGTATCGAGGCTTGGATCGTGTTACTGTGTATTATTACGTGAACGTGATCCATTGGACTTGTTTTTTTTTTTTTTTCAAGCAGAAGACGGCATACGAGATGCTCAGGAGTCTCGTGGGCTCGGGCTGGTAGCTCGCGTTGGTCGGCTCGAAGAGACGGATAACCTGCTTGCCCGTGGCAGCATCGACCCGCGGCGCAACAAAGAATGCGCCGCGCCCCCGCAATGTATCTGGCGAAAGGCGGCAGTTGCTCTCAGCGAGCTCGCTCAGTGTAATGGGCGTGGTCGTACCTACCTTGCCTTTGATGGTCTCCCACAGCTGCTGGTTGACTGCCTGCTGAGCAGTCCGAATCAGCAGCACCTGTGAGTCAATCTGCTGCCGCACCTGCGTTACCTCCAGCGAGCGCTGCGCCAGCGCCATGCCCTGGTTCATAATCATAAACGCCCCCACAATCACCATACTAAAGAGCACGAAGGCAAACATCACCTCAATGATCGTATCACCCCGCTCGTGGCGACGCTCTAGCATTGGCCTATTCCTCCACCAATCAGCTTCACACTGCTGGCCGAGCTGCCACCCCGAGCAATCACTGCCCCACTAATGCCAGTAAAGACCAATCCATCGGGATCGATACAGAGGTTGGTGTCGCCTTTTTGGGCGTCATTATCAGGCGAGAGAACGGTCATAGGGTTGTCTGTGTTGCCAATGTAGGTCTTGATGGCACCACTGGAGGGCGAGCGCACGATCAAATACGAGTGGCGTGCACCCTGCCGCAGCGCCGTCTCCCACGCTAGTTCGTAGGTAGTTGTCTGGCTGGCGGTGTCCGACAAAACAAGCCCCGAGTGAGTCAGCGCCTCATAATCCGTTGCTGCAGTCGAGCCATCGCGCGTGGCATAGATTGTTCGCGCTATGAGGCTTCGGCCATCACGGCCAGTGGTAATGAACCGCCCAATAATGGTGCACTCGCTTGTGCCAGGCACCTGCGGAGTAATACTCTGACTAATGCCGCTAGTGCTGCAGCCAAGGTTGCGGTCGTGATCATTCTGGACATTCACCACCCGGTCGTACTCCCCCTGGAAGAAACTCACTAGCGAATGGGTGGCATCGCGGTAGCGCTGTGCATTGACTGTTGCGCCCACACCTACCATAATCCCAGCTGCCATTGCCCCACTCACCGCCAAAAACAGCATCATCTCAATAATGGTGAACCCTGGCTTCACTGGCATACTCATAACCTCTCTAGTATAGCACAAGCAGCATTAGCAGCACAGAGCGATGAGACGATTCTACAGCCCCAGCGGCAATGCCACCAGCGCGCGCAAGATATGCCCACCAAACAAGAGTGAAATAACGCAGCCAATGATAAGCAGCGGCCCAAATGGCACCTGCGAGCGCGTATTGAGCTGGCCACGCGCTAGGCCCGGCAGGACAATGATGCAACCCAGCATGTTGGAGAAGAACAGCGTCATAAAGGCCAATCGCCAATCACCCAGAGGTAGGCCCAACCCTACGCGGAAGTCCCCCCCCCAAGAGCCAACCGCCGCCCGGGGCGAGGCGGCAGGCGGCCCACCATAGAGCCCCGCCAGTAGCGCCACCGCCCCCGTGAGCGATACAAGATCAACATCGTGCAGCGTCGTCATCCGCACCAGCACGAAGAGTGCGCCCAGTGCCATCAAGCCATAGTTAAGCGGGTCAGGCAGGAGCTGCCACTTGGCGTCATACGCCGCGAGAATCATCAGCACTAAGGCCACCACCACCCACACAGCAAAGAGTAAACTACTGGCTGGCAATGCCCATGGCCACACCAGATACGACAGTGCCAAGCCAACCCCTAGCACCAGCTCCATCACCAGCTCGAACCAACCAATGAACTGCTGGCAATAGCGGCAGCGCCCACCAGTTGACAGCCAGCTCACTACTGGGAGTAGATCATACCACGCCAGCACATGCCCACACTGCAGGCAGCGCGAGCGATCATCTCGCACCGTACCTTGCAAGAGGACGCGTAGTTGACGCCATTCGTGTTTGTCGTAGGGGTGGCCGGTTTGCTTATCAGTCCGCAGTTGCCGCGCACGCACCCGCCACACTTGCGCACCCGCAAAGCTACCCAGCACTACGCCGAGAAGGAGCAGTGCGCCTGCTATCAAGATCGTCATACCTCACTAGTATAGCAAAGATATGCAAGAACGTGCTACTGAAGGCTCATGCAGATATACTATCCGGCCAGAATATACGGCAGGTTCTCACGCCCACTTGGCTACTGGCCTTCGCAAATTTTCTTGTTCGGCACGCATGGTGTGCGAGAATCTGTGAAGGCTCAGGGCTTACGTCGTTAAAAATAGGTTAGCACAAGAACGTGACGTTTTGGGATGGAGCTATGCTCGCGCAGTATTACTTCTGACTGCTGAGTCGTACTTGTGACGAAAATGTTCCGGCCAGATAAAACCAAGAGCTTTTCCGCCCGCTTGGTCACTGGCCTTCTAGAATATTTTCTTATACAAGTACAACTCAGTAATTCGTGTACTCCATACATAAAAAGAGGCTGGCACCTCTTTTGGTACCAGCCATCTTCTTGTACATTTTCTGCTTGCCTACTATGACTCGAGACAGTATGCCACGCCGTTGCCGCCCGCCTCTAGCTTGGTGACGACGACAAATTGCTTCGATGTGCCCTTCTTGAGAGTAGCACCGTCAGCGTTGGTGGCGTCGCAGCGCACACCCTTGACGACGATGGCGCTCTCGGTAGAAGGCGTTACGGTGCCATTGCCCGCATTATCTTGGACGGTGATGCTCTCTTTGTCGAGGTTCGAGAGATCGCCCAGGTAGCCCTTGAGGCCATTACTGTCGGGGAACTTCCCGCGGTTGTTTGATGTGTATTGCGTCACAGCAGCAGCGATGTTTTGCACATCATTCTTGCGCGCTGTGTCGCGCTGACCCCGCTGCAGAGCAGGTAGCGCCACAAAGACCATCAAGAATATCAAGGCGGCAATCGCCAGCACCAGCATCACCTCGATGATGGTAAACCCTTCTTGTTTCGCTTGGTGTTGTTTCATACTTCTCCTTTGTACCAATGTACGAATATGCTTACGTTACTGCTATCATAGCGTAGAATGGCAGCATTGTCTAGGTTTTGTTCGCACAAGATGATAAGCCTATGCGGAGAGGCACAAAACGGTGCTATATGACTGGTATTTTTGGCATAATTGCTATAGAAAATGTACCAAGAATGGCCTGCCCCGCGTATTTCCTGCTGAAAACCATAGGCACGACATATTAGTCGAATACGCCCACTTTGTCTCACGCTTACACCCTATCACCCCTTCCTCCCGAATATAATAAGGGTCGACACTTCCCAAGTATGACCTCCCAGCGCCAAGGCTAAAAACCGGCCATTTACGACCGGTTTTCACATGCCATCGGACGAAATACTCTCTACTTCTGCGGCACGTCGATGTATTCTTGCACTTTGCCGTCGCTTTTGAGCTGGGCAACTTGCTTGGTGAGCTCGGTGAGGGGGATGTAGAGATAGGTGAAGCGGATTTTGCTGTCGTTCTTTTCGTTGACTTTGACGAAGTAGTAGCCACTGTCTGTTGTGCTCTTGATAGCACCAGAGGGTTTGCCAGGCTCGAGCTTGGCAATCTCACTGACCGCGAGGCCGTTGTAGCTACTGGCGAGGTTGATCAGGCCAGAATCCCCCACCTGCGGCTTGCTGCGGCCACTGCCACCAAGCTGGGTCGCGATTTTGGCAAACTCACCATTGCTACTTGCCACCAACCCCGCGGCTTTGCGCTGCAACTCATCGGCCGTCTTATCAACCGCAAAGGCCACTCGAGCCCGCACAATGCTGCGCCGCACTGCTTGGCGATAATCCGATGGCGACCAGTTGTACATCATGCGCGATGACGCATCGTACGTTTCTTGGCTAATCTTGCCATTAGCGGTGTTGCGCTGCTGCTCGATAACGGTATCAATGTCTTGATCGCTCACCATGATGTTGTGCTGGCGTGCCAGCTTGGCGGCGTAGGTGTCGACCAGCGCTCGGTTGAGCGACTCGCGCTTGATGTGTTTGAGCTGCTCGCGGCCATCATCACTGTCGATGCGAATCTCATCGTACTTGCCTAGATAATACTTAGATCCCCGATACTGCACCAGGTAGTCGCTATAGCGCACGAGCTCACCATCAATACTGGCTACTGGTACAGGAAAAATTTGCGTCATACGGTAGAGGAGGTTGTTGGAACTCTGGGCAATGTAGAGCTGCTGCCACGCCACTGCCGCCAATAGCAAGGCTGCTACCAGCGCCACAATAATCGTGTTGATAATCACCCGTCGGCGCGACACCTGGACGGGATGTTTGAACTTGCGTCCACCAGCCAATATCTCTTCGCGGTGCGCCGCTACCGTCTCGTTGGTAATGCGCTCGAACGTCTTGGGAGTGTTGGTGTTGGCTGTGCTGATCTCTGTTGTGGCAGATTTGCCCGCTTTCTTGCCCTTTCGCTGCGGCTTGAGTGCTGCGAGGCGATCTTTCAGACCAGCGGCTGGGGCAGTTGATGTAGACTGAGCGCCGTAGCGGCTGCGTTTGGGTTTTTTGCTTGGTAATTTCATGGTGATACTCCTGCTGCTTGTGCTGCACGCTCCGCCTCGCTGACGGCATCTTGCAGCTGATTGTAGATCTGCTCGGGATGATCGACATTGCGGATGATGAGATCGCCCACAAATGTTTGGATCACAATCGTACCAAAATGAAACACCTCACCCGAGAATCCTGGTATATTATAGCTGATATTTTGGATTTTTGCCAAGCTCAGCTCCACCACATCGGTACCAAAAAATCCTTTTTGCGTCACTTGGCGAATGCGCTGGTTGGTCACGATGTAGTAGGTGTAGCGCCACATCAAAAAATGATAGCAAAAGCCAACAGATCCCAAGACGAGCCCCACCACCGGCAGCAAGAACAGTTCCAGTGTGTCTTGCCAGATCAGCGGTGGAATAGCCCCCACCGCCAGCGGCAGCAGCAGCATATAAAACCCTTTGCGCATGGCAATAATATGCCGCCGAAAGACAAACAGCAGCTCCTCACCATCGCGCTGCCCATTAAATGCCTTGGTCTGTGCCATTATTCCCTACCTTTTTGTGTGATGATTGTTATGCTTTTCTTGCTGTCTATTGTAGCACGAACTCACCTCCACTTGGATGCCAAGCCGGGCTACCGGCTACTATAGGGACTTACTAGACCGAAAATGTTCCGGCCAGAATATACCACAGAGTTTGTCCGCTTGCTTGGTCGCTGGCCTTCTAGAATATTTTCTTGTCCAGCGAGCGCCCTATAGCAGCAGTATCCTTGCTACATCTCACGCTCACCCTCCCCACACTCCATCGGATGAAGTGATGAGAGTAGAGTGAGTGCAGAAGAAGCAAAAGCTTCAATTATTCACCCCCTTGACACTACCCCACAATCCCCGCGTATAATAAAAACCATGACAATACTACGGAGCATTTACATATGGTGACGGCAGGGCGATTTATCCACAAGCGCCGCACCACTGCTGGTGCCGGAGCGCCGCCAGTGCCACCGCCGCACCACCCACCAGCTGCGCCACCACCACCAAAGGTACCAACGCCAGTGGCTGTCGACCCCACC
>CAUPVK010000026.1:0-5979 GCA_963514895.1 uncultured Candidatus Saccharibacteria bacterium | reverse complement strand
GCATTTTTCTACCACAGTATACCCGGCCTCGAGTTATCAACCGACCGACACCACTACTGCGCGCCAACATGTGAGTCAGCTTTGGCGGCAGCTCGAGCGGCGCAATCGCAAGAATCGGGGCTCCCTCCTTGCGCTACCATATCCATATATGACGCCGGGTGGACGCTTTGATGAGTTGTTTTATTGGGATACGTATTTTATTATGCTTGGCCTAGCGGCGGATGGGCGCTGGCGCTCCATTGAGTATATGATGCGCAACTATACCTACATGCTGCGCAAGTTTGGAATGATCCCCACGGCTAACCGGACATACTTCTTGAGCCGGTCGCAGCCACCCCTGTTTGCGGCGATGGTGCAGCTATTGGCACGTCACCGGGGCAAACGGGTCTATGCAGAGTTTTTGCCAAGCCTTCTTGCTGAGTATCGCTTTTGGATGAAGGGCCGTCGCCAGATTGCGAAAGCCAAGGCCGTTGAGTACCCAGCGTATCTCCGCGTCGCTGTTATGCCTGATGGCACGCCGCTCAATCGTTACTATGATAACCGCACCACACCACGCCCCGAGTCGCATCGCGAAGATGTCCATACGGCACATCACGCAGCCTCAGCGCATACGACGCGGACATTCCTTGATCTGCGGGCGGCAGCCGAGAGCGGGTGGGACTTTAGCAGCCGGTGGTTTGCCGACCCCTGTCAGATTCAGACCATCGAGACGACAAAGTATGTGCCGGTCGACCTCAATTGCTTCCTCTACCAGCTCGAAATGACGATCGCCGAGGCTTACCGACTCATCAAGCAGCGTCGCCTAGCGCGGCGTTTCGAGGCAGCGGCCGAACGCCGAGCTCGAGCAATTCGCCGCTACTGCTGGCAACCTACCACGCAATTCTTTGAGGATTATGCTATCACCACTGGTCAGACCACGGGGCGACTCACGCTTGCCGCAGTGACGCCACTATATGTGGGAATTGCAACCGATGAGCAAGCTGCAGCGGTAGCGCAACGGCTTGAGAAAGACTTTTTGCAGCCAGGTGGACTTCTTTCAACCCTCATCACTAATGGCCAGCAGTGGGATGCCCCCAACGGCTGGGCACCACTGCAGTGGTTTGCTATTGTGGGGCTGCGCAATTACGGCTATGATACACTGGCGGCAACCATTCGCGATCGCTGGCTTGCCACCAATGAAGCTGTCTTTGCCAACAAGCGCAAAATGGTCGAGAAGTACGATGTTGTCACCGCCAGTGCAGGCGGCGGCGGGGAGTACCCCTTGCAAGATGGCTTTGGTTGGACGAATGGGGTGTACGCAGCACTCAAGGATGAGCAGCTCGGAGTAGCGCAGCAGTAGCCTGGAGAGGTAAGACGCTACGAGTTTTTGTCACTACTTAACGCCTGTATCCTTCCAAGATACGACGAATAGCTAAGAGCCTCTTGTCAAGTTGCCTAGGCTTTTCGCTTGGTAAAACGAGTCACAAATATTTTTCAGCCTGCTATACGTTATCCTTCGACACGTGCTGGGCTACCTCATCTGGCAAAAATCCCTTCTCATGTTGGAAGTTTGCCTGCCACTGATAACCTTTGCCATAGCCGAGTTCCTTCATAAGTTTAGTGGGAGCGTTGCGCAGATGGAGTGGCACTGGTGTGTCGGCATAGCGGCGAGCAAGAGCCTCTGCCTCGTGCATAAGGTCGGTGATCTCGCGCGATTTAGCCGAGCGGGCAAGCGCTGTGGCACAGTGGTAGAGATTGTAGCGGGCCTCAGGCAAGCCAACCCGCTCCACCGCTTGAAAGGTCGCGACCGCTAGAGATAACGCACCATTACCTGCCAGCCCGATGTCCTCACTGGCGAATACCACCATGCGCCTGGCAATGAACTTTGGGTCTTCGCCAGCGTCGATCATTCGACTCAGGTAATAAAGGGTGGCGCGGACATCGCTACCCCGCATTGACTTGATGAAGGCCGAGATCACATCATAGTGCATCTCGCCTTGCTTGTCGTAGCCCGGAAGTTTCTTTTGGGCAGCAGCTGTAACGGTATCAGGCGTCACTGTCTCAGCGAGACTCAGGGCAAGCTCAAGGTTACCGAGCGCCACTCGGGCATCGCCGCCCGATAGCTCGGCGAGATAATCGAGCGCCTCTGGCGTGACGTGCTCTGTCTTGCCTAGGGTAGTGATGGCACGCTGGAGAATAGTGTGAATTTCGTCTTTGCTCAGTGGTCGCAAGACGAGTACGCGCATCCGGCTCAGTAGTGGGGTAATAACCTCGAAGCTTGGATTCTCAGTCGTCGCACCGATCAACGTAATCAGCCCCGACTCAACATGAGGCAAAAAAGCGTCTTGCTGCGCCTTATTAAAGCGGTGTATTTCATCGACAAAGAGTATCGTACGCAGGCCAAGATTCCAATTTTGCCGGGCGTGCTGGATAACCCGCTCGACGTCCTTCTTGCCACTGGTAACGGCACTGAGCTCGATAAACTCAGCCTCCACCTCGCGAGCAATAATCCGCGCCAGCGTCGTCTTGCCTGTGCCTGGTGGTCCCCAAAAGATAAGGCTTACGGGTTGCTTCTTTGTAACAATCTGGCGCAAAATCTCGGCATTGCCCAGCAAGTGTGTCTGGCCTATCACGGTATCGAGCGACTGTGGGCGCAGCCGCTCGGCCAGCGGTTGGCGTGATGATGGTGACAAATCTGACTCAGGCATAGCTACGTCTAGTATACCGGAAATAGACTGGCACGTCGAAGGGTCATTTTATGCAGATGGGGCTATATATGATCTGGGAATAGGATAGGCACTGAAGTAGCTTATTGCAATTTGTTTTTACACTCTACCAGACAAAAGCGGTGCGAGAAGGGGCCCTCATAATGCTATAGGATGCCAAGACTATTGCTGTCTCGCTATTTTGCCACAATGTGGTATGATAAAAGCAATAAGCTAGTCCAAAGGAGGAATATGGAATATATCATTATCGGCATCATCGTGGCGACGATTGTCTTCATGCTGAGCGGGATTCGGGTGGTGAATCAATACCAGCGCGGTGTGGTGCTAACGCTTGGGCGCTTCTCAGGTCAGCGCGCGCCAGGCCTACGTGTAGTGGTGCCAATCTTTCAGACGATTATGATGGTCGATGTCCGCTCGACGCCGATCGATGTGCCGAAGCAAGAGGTTATTACGAAAGACAACGTGACAGTTGGTGTGGACGCCGTGGTGTACTTCCGTGTCATTAATGCGCCAAAAGCCGTCCTCGAGACGACAAACTACATCTACGCTACCAGCCAGTTTGCTCAGGCGGCGCTGCGTGATGTGACGGGTAACATTGACATGGACGACCTGCTTGCCAAGCGAGAAGAGCTTAGCCAGCAGATCAAAGAGATTGTCGATGCCGAGACTGATAAGTGGGGGATTGACGTTGAGAACGTGAAGATCCAGAATATCGAGTTGCCAGGCGATATGAAGCGCGCTATGGCTAAGCAAGCCGAAGCCGAGCGTGAGCGCCGGGCTAACATCATCAATGCCGATGGTGAAAAAGCCGCTGCAGAGACCCTTGCAGAGGCCGCTCAGATTCTTGCTAACACCCCAGGGGCAATCAACCTGCGTACACTCACGACACTTGAACGCATTAGTGCCGAGCCAAGCCAGAAGACGATGATCCTCTTCCCAGCAGAATTGACAGAGGTACTACGAGGTATTAAGCGGTCATGATCGACTTTCGTCAGAATCGAGCGCGTTGCATTGATGCGCTTGCGGGTGGGCTGGCAGTATTGACTGCGTATGACGAAGTGCAGGGCAGTGGCGATGAGCCAGCGCCGTTTCAGCAGGAGTCAAACTTTTGGTGGCTCAGTGGAATTGAGCGACCAGGTTGGAAGTTGATTATCGATGGACGACGGAGCCGTACAACACTCGTGCGGCCTCATCTCGACGCGGTGCAGCAGACCTTCGTTGGTGAACTCAGCAGTGAGGAAGCCAAGCGGATCAGTGGTGCTGATGCAGTGATTGATGCCCACGATTTTGAGGCAGAGCTGCGCCAGCTTGCCAAGCGCCATACGGTTGTATACGAAGTAAACGACCGCACCGACTACGGTTTTATGCTCAATCCCGCCTCGCGCGACCTGAGCAAAGTACTACAGCGGATCTTTCCTTCAGTTCAGTCGTGTCTCCGTCAGCTGCGTGAACTGCGGGCTATCAAGCAGCCGGAGGAGATTGCTGCGCTGCGCCAGGCAATTGCGCTGACTATCGAGGCCTTTGAGGTAGCCAAGCAGCGCTTGCCAGACTGCCAGCATGAGTATGAGTGCGAAGCGGAGTTTGACTACCTATTCCGGCACCGCAATGCCCGCCATGCGTATAGTCCAATTGTCGCTGGTGGTGCTAACGCCTGCACTTTGCACTACAGCCATAATGCCGGGCCGCTTGCTACTGAGAATATGGTGCTGATCGATGTCGGGGCACGGGTCAATGGATACTGTGCAGACATCACTCGTACCTATGGTATCAAACCGACGCAGCGCCAGCAGGATGTCCACGCTGCAGTAGTGCAGGCGCAGCAACACATCATAGAGCTACTTGAGCCAAATCTCCCCGTGGCTGATTACATCCAACAGAGCGACGACATTATGCGTGATGCCTTGCAGCAGCTTGGCCTTCTACGCGATCGCCACGACCAAGCTACCTTCCGGCGTTACTATCCGCATGCCACCAGCCACGGGCTTGGCGTCGATACACACGACAGCCTGGGCGCGCCGCGGGTACTGCGCGCTGGTATGGTACTTACCGTTGAGCCAGGAATTTACATTCCAGAGGAGGGCATTGGTGTCCGGATTGAAGATGACATTCTCATTACGCCGAGCGGCCACGATAATCTCAGCGCCAGCTTATCGACAAAATGGTAAAAAACCGCTATACTAGAGCAAATGAAACGACAATTTTTTGCCTTTATTATCCGCTGGGTGCTAAATTCACTTGGGCTGTGGATTGCCGTACGTATCTTTGGTACAGGCTATATCGGTGTCCAACCCGATATGAGTATTGCTGTGTTTTTGCTGGCTGGACTCATCTTCTCAGTCGTCAATGCAGTCTTTAAGCCGATTGCCATCATCCTATCGCTTCCCGCTATTCTCGTCACGCTCGGTCTCTTTACCGTCGTTGTCAATGGCTTTATGGTCTATATTTCACTGATACTAGCACCAGGCCTCAAGATGACGTTTCTTCACTCCATCTTGACAGGCCTGATCATGAGTCTGGTAAACTATATAGTAAGCAGCGCGCTCGAGCTAAATTATGGGCGCACGCAGGAGGAACAACATGAATCTTGATAGTATTCTACAAACAATAATGATTGGCTCAGCCATCTTGATGATCCTGGCTATTTTGCTCCAGCAGCGCGGGGCAACACTTGGTGCAGGCTTTGGTGCCTCGGGTGAGCTCTATACCACGCGGCGCGGCCTCGACAAGAACCTCTTCGAGGCAACGATCTTCTTGGCTGTTACCTTTGTTGGGTCTATTTTGGCGGCACTCTTGTTGCCGTCTGCGGGGTAGAGCATGGCGAATCGGCAGGAGAAGCACCTCCAGCGCCGTGAGACCTCGTCGGCAGTTGCGCCTCAGGAGGATGAATCGCTACGAGCGGCCAAAGCAGCGAAGTCGGTGCCATCGCGCCGTAAGAAACCACGCCGTGACCTCAAGCAGCTCGAAGATAGCGCGACGCGCCATGTTGGCAAGTTCTTAGGGAGCCGCTTCGAGAGCTTGCGTCGAGCCCGGCGGCGGGTTGTGCTGTGGCTTGTCCTCATTGCGGTGATTTTGCTTGGTATTATTGCTCAGATCTTTATCCGCCGCGACGCGACCACAGCAACTGGTGGGACTGGCGGGACGTATATCGAGGGGGCGCTTGGCCCGATCGAGACGCTTAATCCACTCTTTGCGACTAGCAGTGCCGAGCTCTCGGCCAGCCAGCTTATGTTTTCCTCGCTCTATCGTTACGACGCTAAGGGCTCGCTCCATACAG
>CAUPVK010000025.1:0-6953 GCA_963514895.1 uncultured Candidatus Saccharibacteria bacterium | reverse complement strand
TCCATATCGATTTCTCTCCTATTATATATAAATATATATAAAAGAAGAGAAAAAGAACCCACGCTAACAGAGAAAAAACAGGGTAAACCAGGCGAATTTCGAAATTCGCCTATTTTGAAGGAAGAAAATGGTTAAAATGGAGGTATTGTAAGGGGGTGGTAGAGTGCTAGAAAGCAAGAGATAGAGACGCTAATAAGTACAATCGTAAGGGGATGTAGCCTAAGCTGAGAAGCGGGGTGAGGAGGAAGGTAAGGCTGTGAGGTGCCAGGAATAACAGCAGAGCTTATTTTATGTCTACGATATCTTATTAGCGGTATACGTTTCATGGCGTATATATACACCAGGTATTATTAGTTTATTAGGTGAGCTTGGATAGCTCCAAGAGTGTTAAGCGAGCTAAGACGCTGTTTGTATATAGAGTATGGTTTTTTGTCCCAGGTGCGCTTCAGTAAGCTCGACACGAACAACTGGAAGTCCCTGCTCGCCTTCCATAGGCGCTTCAATCGCGGGTGAGGTGGCTCCAAAGCCGAGCACAGCTAGCCTAGCGCCTACTGTGGCGGCCAGCGAGACTCCGACGGCCCCGCGGTATCCGCAACGCGGCCTGCCGTCCGATTAGTGCGGCGATGAGGCAGCAGATCGTCGATCTGGCCCGCACGGGCATAGCTGTCAGCCAGATCGCTGCGGAGGTCGGCGTCGCAGAGACCACTGTCCGTGCCACCTGCCGCCAGGCTACGCAGCCGCCCCGCCGCAGGCGACGCTTCACCAGCGATGACCTCCAGCGTGCTCAGCAGCTCCACGCTCAGGGGCGTACCTACATCGAGATCGGGATGGAGCTCGGCTTCGGGCGGGACACGGTCAAGAAGCATCTGGCGACGCAGATGTGAGTATCCAGAACGGCACGACGATGTTGGTGCAACACCTCCAACGTCCAGCCGGTCTATTCACGCGCGGCATATCTTCTGCACCCGCACTCCCCACACCGCTCATACATCGTCATGCTCGGTGCGAGTCGCGTGCGCTGGCGCAGGGCATGCTGCGTGATGGCATGCCCGCAGGTGCACAGTGGTACTTGGGCGAGGCACTGTGGTGGCGGCTGGACTCGTGTCTTCTTGCCAAGCACAACGCTGCCGTCACCAAGGAGGACGTACGGAACCAGGGGGAGTGGTCCGCCTGGCTGCTCTTGCTTGAGCCACTCGTAGTACCTCCTGGTGATACCTCGCCGACTCTCAAGTTCATAGTCAGGGAGTTCTCTATCGAGCGGAAGTGGCTGCGGCACGTGCAGTGCCAGGTGACGGCCCGGCTCGATAGTTTGGTCGATTGTCGCCCACACAGTGAAGACGGCAAGCGACTTTCGGAGATCGCCCTTGGGATTGATGCGTTTGGTGCAGACAGACCAGCGTGGCCGCAGGTGTGCGGGCATGGCTCCGACTCGACTGATGCGGTGCTCGATAGGGCCGTAGTTAGTGATGTGGACGCAGCAGCCTGGGTTGCCGATAGCCGGCTCAAGGCCAAGCCGGAGCCCCTTGGGTTGATTGACGGCCTTGGGGACTGTCCGAAAGAGAAAGACCAAGGCTGCGATCGCGACGGGGACAGCGCTGAAGATAGTGGCCCAGTTAGCGGCTGTATTCAGCATGACCATCCTGTCCGCTTGGGGGAGTGCAGACCAGCGGTGGCACTGGTGGCCTGCATGAGGTGTCGCTGTCGTCTGGTCTCGTGCAGCGCTTCATCATCGTAGGCCGCCCAGCCGCGCCAGCTCTGGGCTCCCGCGTATCTTCGGCATCGCACTCTGGTAACGATGCACGCAGTCGGCGGCCGGAGCCGGTCCACGAGCAACCTGCACTTCGTCAACAGCAGGCACTCGCTGACAGCGGCGGCTTTCCCCGCACGCTACCCAGGCAGAAGGCAGGAATCGCCCTCACCGTCGTCGCCCCGGACATCGCCAACCAGCCCGTCCTAGCGCGCTTTTCTTACGGCTGCCGGCTACCGCAGTAGTTCCGCATGAGCGCCGCTTGTGCTCATCCTCGATGGACCAGCAAGCAGTTTCGTGGATTGATACGACGCTGCGCACATCTGCGCGATCGCTCAGCGTGCGCGGCAACACCGCTCAGCGTTTCATCCAGCAAGTCACCCATTGACGCGCGCCGCTTCGCCAATGTCGCTTTTCTTATGGGTGTTGCCTATTAATTGTGGGGCTAGACACTTCCGCCCGCGCTTTGCACGATGTTGCTGCATGTCACGACGTCGTCACAGCAGTTCTAGAGATTGGATCATCATGTCTGCTATCTTCGCATCTCTCGACAATCGCTTCAGTGTGGCCAGCTTGCGCAGGCCCAGCCAGGGCCTATACGCCAGCACTATCGCGCCCGAGCAAGTTGCGCCAAGTCAGCTGGCGCGCATGGCGGCACTCTCCGTCACGCTCGTCCGCATCCCCATCATTCTCTTCGGCATTGCTGCTTTGAACATGGGCTGGCAGCTCATGGCCTGCACGTCATTCGTCGCCTTCGCGCTGCTGGACTACTTCGATGGCGTGGCCGCCCGCAAGGTAGGTGAAGACACCGCCTCACGCCGGCTGGGCGATGTACTGCTCGACCGCGTCTCTATCCACACCGTCATCCTCCTGACCTGCCTGTACTACGGTGGGGGATGGGCTGCCTGGAGCGTGCTGCTCCTGCGCGACCTGCTACAGGGTGGCTTCTCCTCCTACCTGCTAGCCAAGTACCGCGTCATCATCATCGGGGCCTACTGGCACATGTCGTACGGCATCGCCATCCTCATCTGGGAGTGTGCCTACGTCATGACGGGATCCGTGTCTCAGGCGCTGACCGTGTGCACTGCCGCCATTGTGTACGCCACGGGGGTGGATTATGTCGCGCGCTGCTTGAAGTTGGTTCGCGCATGAGTTCGATTATCACTCGGGTGTGTGACGCCATAGTTGCTGTTATCGGAAGCATTTTCTCTGAAGAGGACAAAGGGAAAGGGTTAAAATACCCAACGACACACCCTCTAACGCAGGCGGATCTTGTCGGCTGGTACACTATAGGGACAATCTTATCGTATTCTGCCTTCCTTTTAATTGTAGGCGACAAGTATCATATGCCACCGATCAAGTTCTACGTAATTTGGATCGCTTTATATTTGCTATTCTGGGGGTCGATGTATGTTGAGTACATTCCTGTTGCATTTAACAAATGGAATAGCGGCATAGACGAATTCAGTAGAACCATTAACGGCAAGGAGTCGAGGAAACGATATCCAATAAAAAAATGGCGACCTCCTCGGATAGAACAGCACACTAATGAATTCCATTACCCTAAAGGTGTCGCAATACGAGTATTTCTTTTGGTGACGACCTCAATAATTTTTTCATGTTGGTTCACTCTTTACTCGGGTGGCCCGTTCCAAAGCGCATATTCGCAAGTGATCATTGCATATCCACTTTTTGCAACCAACGTTGCAAGGAACCCTAAATCACTCCTGGCGGTGTATTTTGGTGCGATTTTTTGGATGGTGATGTTTGAGACGATCAAACACTATTATGTAGTCGGTCACACAACGCAGAGCTTTTGGTGGTATATTATCGTATCGGTGATTGTGATAGCCATGTCGGGCTTAATAGCTGCAGCCAACAGAAAATATGAACGTGAAGAAATTGAAAATTCCCCAAGAGAGGAGAGTATGCACCTTTCGTGAGGAGATGTTGCACTCTCCTACCTGGTTCCGATGAAGTTCTTAACTAGGAGCGTAGACCGGCTACTACTGTAGCGCCGATTGCCGTGCAGCAAACCGCCGCCAGCAACGCTCTCCAAAAGTTAGGGTCTCCTTTGTCGACTCCAATACATAGAGCGCAAAACAGGACTCCAAAAAAGAGCGCCACCAAGGGAACTATTTCAGCTGTGCGAACTTTTGTAAACTTAATACGCATGCTATTCTCCTAACCGGAGAGTGCAACACTCTCAGTATAAAACTATTGTCGAGTGTGAGTCAATTATTTTCGCCTAATTCTGACAATTATTTTTCATGTTGAGTCACATTCTGTGAGAGCCGCGATTGTCGTTGGAATGGGTACTTTCCTTATCATACGCAAAACACAACACGGAGCGTTATATTCTCGGATGGCTCATTGACTATTGTGTCTACTTGTCACTCGTTAGCGGCTCGTCCGCAAGCACAAGCGCTCCGTCTCGCAACCAACCAACAACAGTTGTAGCCAATAACAGAACGCTGCGCGCAGTGTTTTCGTCGACGTCTTGCTGCTGATCACCGCCGTGTCGATCAGGCTGGTAACCGATAGTAGCTATTACGTCAATAAAGACTTCGATGCCAGGCTTGACCCTTGTCTTACCATTGGCTTTATATTCTCGATCTGGCAGTTTGCACTCCCACTTGTCTGGAGATTGACGGAGCGCGCTGGCCATACTCCCAATGGTTGCTTTGTCGTTCTTGGGTGAGACGATCGGTTTGAGCAGCGTCTCGATGGCCTTGATAGCCCTACCCCAGGCGTCACTCAAATTTGGTTCGCGTCCGAAAGCAAGGGACCATGCTTCTTGCATGTACTGCGATGCCTGGTCGTCGGGCTGGGTTGCCCACTCATATTCGTCCCAGAGCGCGGGATCAATCCGCTCCACTAGACGGTTGCCGTCGGGCGATACGCGGAGAACGTGGCCAGCAGACTTTAAGATGTGTTCAAGTGATTGTGCGTGGCCGCAACCGTGACCAAGGAGCCAATCTATGACGTCGAGAGCCCTTGATTCGTCATATATGTTACCCCATATGCTACTGTTTTGTATGCAAGCGAGGATAGCATCGCCTGGATGGAAATTATCGATGCTTTCACTGAGTTCATCGATACGCAGTTCAGTTGTCCGATTAACACTACGAAGAGGCAGCCTAGCCTACACTAGGCCTGACTGATGGTCAGGAGGGTAGAAACAGGCAAGTCATCATGTTATCTGTTACCGCTCGTCGTCTTATCTCACTGCCGCTGTCGTGCCTAGTAACTGCTCTTATCGTCTAGTGGTTTTGATGTCCTATGGGAGATAATCGGCGCGGAGACGAATGTATCGCGCCATTTGTTTGTGTGTCGAGTGAACACGAGCATGCAGCGACAGAATATCTCCGTATCTACACAACACACCAAGTTATGCGCCGAAAAGCTTCTCCGACCCACCCGAAAGAGTGTCAACACCGCGCGTGGTTCTATGACCTACAGCTCTTTTCTGGGGGAGAACACAGCCACCGATGACCCATTTGACCATCTCTTTAACACTGTCAATGCGCATCTTGTGGTAAGAGTTGAAATGGAGCAGATCATAGAAACAATGTGACCTTCTTATGCCTTTTTGATCTCCTAGTGCTTGAATCGATAGTCAAGAAATTTGCGTAAAACATGACTAACGGCTTCTCTTAGGTAAGTTTCCTATCCTTACATTTGGTTTAGTCAAGAATATTATAAAATTCTTGACTAAGGAGTACACTAAAACTAACCTAGATTACAACGTAATAGCGAGAAGATCATCTATTTATGTCGAATCGGCCATTCACACCATTACCACTTCCACCTACTCTTGATTTAGCACCATTGCTTCCCATCCTGGTGCAAGCACATGAGGCCATTGCCCGCTACGACGAAGCTGTTATTCACCTGCCGAATCCGCGTCTTGTTAGGCGATCGTTCGAAACGCAAGAAGCAGTGCGCAGTTCGAGCATTGAGGGGACGCAGGCTACACTAACTGACGTGTTGGAGCTCGATGCGGCCGATGTGCGAGGGGAAACAACTCGCTTACATGGAGATTATCGTGAGATTGCCAACTACCGACGGGCGATCGCACATGGCCAGGAGCTTTTAGAGAAGCGACCACTTGCCGAGGTAGTGATCAAAGAACTGCATTGTATCTTGCTAGACTCATCACGCGGTATGCATCGCTCACCAGGAGAATTCCGACGTCATCAGGTGCATATTGGGCCACCAGGTGCCACAATTGATGAAGCTCGATTTATACCACCAGAGCCACACAAAATTCCTGGGCTATTTTCTGATCTCATGAAATATCTGCATGATGACAGTCAGCCCGATCGGCTCATTCAAGCTGCCGTCGCGCACTACCAGTTTGAAGCAATCCATCCGTTTGCTGATGGTAATGGCCGAGTTGGGCGTATCATGATTCCATTGTATTTGTATGAGAAGGGACTAACCTCTTATCTAAATCTCTATCTCTCCGAGTTTCTTGAGCAGCATCG
This sequence comes from uncultured Candidatus Saccharibacteria bacterium, assembly GCA_963514895.1. Classification (GTDB taxonomy): domain Bacteria; phylum Patescibacteriota; class Saccharimonadia; order Saccharimonadales; family Saccharimonadaceae; genus Saccharimonas. The sequence continues at coordinate 716 of CAUPVK010000025.1, read as the reverse complement.
TCGAGACTACTATGAAGCACTTGGCGGTGTGAGTCGAGGAGACTGGCATACATGGATAGCGCTATTTTTGCGAGCTGTTCGTACACAAGCGCTCATTACGAAGCGGCGAGTTGATGAAATCGATGCACTCTATCGTGAGATCCATGCGACGCTGCCTAGCTTTCAAAGTCGGTATGCGCCATCATTTTTGGATGCTTTGTTCATGACACCAATCTTTACGCGGGCAAGTATCCTCAACCAGGCAGAATTGCCGAGCAAACAGTTGGTTTCCGCGCTGGTCGATAAGTTTTGTCAGGCTGGCCTCATTGTCGATGCAGCACCGCACCGACAGCGCAACAAAACGTTTGTTTTTCGGCGGTTGCTGCAGATTGTTGATGCCTAGAAACGAACGTCAATAACTTATTCCGAACTACTACTCAATATTGGACTAATCGAGCTCATCCTTGTATTGTCGCAAGAGACGGTGTGTTTACTTGTCATCAATGCGTGGATTGACCAAGGTGTGTTGAGGGAGCACCTTTGAGTAGCTTCCGAAGGAATAAAGCAAATTGCCCACATGCATATTGCATAGATTAGCTGACCATTTTATAACAGCAACTATTATGAGCGAAAGACTACAATTCACAAATGAACCGCAATCCCCTGATGTGTCGGGAAAAAATAATGAGCCTTCAGCTCCAAAACATGAACGTGTAAATCTGTTCAAAAGGCCGATA
>CAUPVK010000024.1:0-7863 GCA_963514895.1 uncultured Candidatus Saccharibacteria bacterium | reverse complement strand
TCACCTGACCGCGCTCGATCTGGGTGCGCTCGATACCACGCAGCAACAAACCAGCGTTGTCACCTGCCTGACCTTGGTCGAGGCTCTTCTTGAAGGCTTCGACACCAGTCACAACAGAGGTCTGAGTTGGCTTAAGACCAACAATCTCTACTGGGTCGTTGATCTTGATAACACCCTGCTCGATACGACCGGTTGCAACTGTACCACGACCCTTGATCGAGAAGACATCCTCGATTGGCATCAAGAATGGCTTGTCGAGGTCGCGCTGAGGCAACTCGAAGTAGTCGTCCATAGCAGCCACCAGCTCCATCACGGCGTCCTCTGCCTCGGTGTCGCCCTCGAGCGCCTTGGTAGCAGAACCCTTGATGATTGGTGCGTTGTCGCCATCGTAGCCGTTCTTGGTGAGCAGCTCGCGGACGTCCATCTCAACCAGCTCAACCAACTCTGGGTCGGCCAAGTCCATCTTGTTGAGGAAGACGACGATCTTTGGCACACCAACCTGGTGAGCAAGCAGCACATGCTCGCGTGTCTGTGGCAATGGACCGTCGTTGGCGGCAACCACTAGCACAGCGCCGTCAATCTGAGCGGCACCAGTAATCATGTTCTTGACATAGTCGGCGTGACCTGGCATGTCAACGTGCGCGTAGTGGCGCTTCTCCGACTCGTATTCCTGGTGGGAGCTGGCGATGGTAATACCGCGTTGCTTCTCCTCAGGAGCGTTGTCGATGTCTTCGTAGTTGCGAGGCTTGTTTACATCGCTTGGAAGACGCTTTGCCAACACGTGAGTGATGGCAGCCGTTAACGTTGTTTTACCGTGGTCGACGTGACCCATAGTACCAACGTTAATGTGTGGCTTACTTCGATCGAAATCTGCCATGTAGGTAAGTACTCCTTACTTATGTTAATATTTGGTACGACGCGAGCTACTTGCCGGAGTAGAGACACTACGACAAAACGCGTCGCGCGTTAGGATTTATTATAGGGTGCGGTGGCAAAAAAGTAAAGTAGCTAGTCCCACCAAACATACCACTGTCGACTGCCATATACCTGATTTGCCAAAGCTTCAAAGGTCTCCGACCCTTGATAGACTGCGTCGCCATATGAAAAATAGAAGAGCTCAACGGCAACCGCCTTAGCATCAGCATCGGTCTGCGGTGGATGCTCGACATAATACTCAACAGTATCATGGCTGATAGCGGCAGGCACAGCACCGTACTTCTCATACCAATAGCGCGATACCGCCACCTGGATGGCTGGCTCGGGACAATCATTCCAGCCACCCATACAGAGGTAGGCTAATGCCTCATACGGCACTGTGGTTGGTAGTTTGATAATAATAACCGGATTGTCGCTATCTGGCTGGAATGGGCTGATGAAGTCAACTGTGGTAGGGTCATCATCTTTGGGCGACGCCGAGAAGCCCGGCGCAAAATAGTCATCCACAGTAGAGATCTGCTGATCCTTTTTCGCTGTTTCAGCTGGCAGCTCCTGCGCAACGTGAGCAAAAAAGGCTGGTACATCAATTGCTTGAGCTGCTTCCATAGTGCGCTGCACAAGCTCGGGGACTGTCTGGACGCCAGCGTTCTCTAGGCCTTCTGTTATCTCATCCAGGATGAGGTCATCGAGCGTCACAATCACAGGCGTGAAGCCCTCGTGTCTACCCTGCTCGCGGAGCTGCAAATAGCGCTGCGTTGCATTAACGACTTCGCATTCTACGTAGTCGACATCGCTCCCGGCAAAGAGTGTTTTGAATCGTTGCATGGTATCTGCCATAGTATTCCTCCTCGGGCGCATTATAGCATAGAGGGATGTATCAATTATTACTGAGTGCAGCGAAAAAGGTGTGGACCTTTGGTTGCGTGGAGCGATTAATGACCTGCGCTGGTGTACCATCTTCAATAATCTTACCCCCGTCAAGAAAGACAATCCGCGATGCGACATCGCGCGCAAACGACATCTCATGTGTGACGACGATCATTGTGATCCCCGTTTCGGCAAGGTGCTTAATAACCGCTAGTACCTCGTCAACCATCTCAGGGTCGAGCGCACTCGTTGGCTCATCAAAGAGCAAAATTTTTGGCTGCATTGCCAAGGCACGGGCAATCGCTACCCGCTGCTTTTGCCCACCCGAGAGATGACTCGGGTATTCTTGGGCTTTGGCGCGAAGGCCAACCAGATCGAGCATTTGGAGCGCCTGACGCTTAGCTTTGGCTCTTGATAGTTTGCGCACCTTAAGTGGTGCAAGCATGATATTTTCGAGTACGGTCATATGCGGAAAGAGGTTAAACTGCTGGAAGACCATGCCAAGTTCAGTCCGGGCTTTGTTGAGGTCGGTCGCTGGATTGGTCATATCAATACCATCAACCCATACTTCCCCGCTTGTCGGCGTCTCAATCATATTAATACAGCGAAGCAGCGTGCTTTTGCCACCACCACTCGAGCCCAAGAGAACTACAACCTCTCCCCGCTTGATTGTCAGGTCAATGCCGCGCAAGACATAATTATTGCCATAGTGCTTGCGGAGCTGCTTGATATTAATCATGCGCTTTAAGCCTCCTCTCTACTCGATTCATCACCCACGTAAATAGCGTGGTGAGGGCAAGGTAAATCATTGCAGCGGCAAAGAGCGATTCAAAGGCGGTGGCCGTTTGGAAGCGGATATTATCAGCACCACGCATCAGATCGTTCATACCAATCCAACCAACAACTGATGTCTCCTTGAGGAGCGAAATCCCTTCGCTGATCAGTGACGGCAATGATTGCTTGAGTGCTTGAGGCAGGATGATATAACGCATGGTTTGCCAGCGACTCAAGCCAAGCGAGCGCGCCGCTTCGACTTGTCCGTTGTCGATACTTTCGATCCCGCCGCGAATAATCTCAGCAATATACGCACCACTGTTGATACCAAAGGCAAGGCTTGCAATCCACAGTTTTGGCACCCCACGGTACGAGCCAAATACCACGTAATACATAATGAGTAGCTGCACCAAAGCAGGTGTGCCGCGAATGACCGTGGTATAGGCATGAGCCAAGCTCACCCATGGCCGCCAGCGCTGGAGGCGATGTAGTTTGCATGTGCGAAATGGTTGCCAAGCAGACTGCTGCATGAGAGCGACAACCAGGCCAATCACGAGCCCAATGATTGTCGAGAAAACGGTGAGCAGGATGGTCACTTCTAGGCCGCGCCACAAGAATAGATAGCGCTCGTCGCCAAAGAGGATATCCCACATATTCATGGCCGGGCCACTCCGAAGTGTTTTTTGACGAGTTTATCGTAGCGGCCATCACGCTTCATTGCGGCAATGCTGGCGTTTACCTCGGCGAGTAGTTTGCTATTACCCTTTTTGATAGCAATGGCGTAATCCTCGTGCGAGAGGTTGCGTGGCAAGGCAACGAGCTGCGGGTTCGTGGCGAGGTATTGCTGAGCTGGCCCATCATCCATAATGGCAGCGTCGATCCGCCGACTACTGAGCTCTTGCACGACGCTAGCTGTCGACTGGAGTTGTACCACGTGCGCCCCACGAATCTTGTGTGCCAGTGTATCGGCTGTAGTGCCAAGCTGTACGCCAATTCGCCTGCCAATGAGGTCATCACTGGTGGCAATTGTTGAGCCGGTCTTTGGTACAATTATCTTTTGCGCTGCAGTATAGTACGTGTGTGAGAACTCAGCATTCTTACGCCGATCTGGCGTGACAGTCATACCAGCTGCAATGAGGTCGATTCGCCCAGCCTGTAGTGCTGGCAAGAGGCCATCAAAGGCGATCTCCTCAATTTGTAACGAACGGTTTGTGTCCTTAGCAATCTCCCGCACAAGGTCAATATCAAAGCCAACGATCTCCTGCCCCTGCTTATATTCAAACGGCTTAAAGCCAGGATCGGTGCCCAACACGAGTGTTTTTTCTAGGCCACTGCCGGCAGTCTTGGTGGTAGAGGCTGCTGGGCTCAGCTCAACATCCCAATACATATACCCTAACAAAATTACTACCATAGCAGCGAAACTCAGCCATGTAAGCCGTGTCAGTCTGCGTTGCCGACGAGTCGATTGCGCCATGCATATAAGTATAAGCGCTTTGATAGACGGATGCAAGTACTTGTATTGTTCTATTTACCGCGCTATGATAAGAATACAAAAGCAACACATAAGGAGGCACCCTATGAGTAGTCTTACAAAATACAACCCCTTTGAGGAATTGCGCGCATTGCAGCGGCAGCTGTTTGACAATCCCTTTACCACGACACTCAGCCAAGCTGTCACAGCCGATGTCTACACGGTAGATAATACACTGGTCGTCGAAGCACATGTGCCGAACTTTGCCGAGGAAGACCTCGATGTAAGCCTTGATAATGGTGCGCTCGTCATCCGCGGCGAACGGCACGAAAAAACCGAGGACAAACAGCGCAACTACGTCGTTCGCGAGAGCAGCACAAGTTTCTGCCGTCGTGTACAGGTACCAGATGGTAGCGATGTTGAGCAAATTAAGGCCCATCTGGAGGACGGCATCTTGAGGGTAACGGTACCACTCAAGCCACTACCTGCGCCGCAAAAAATTGCCGTCAAGAAAATAGCCAAGCACGACAAGAAAACGAAAAAGTAGTACGAACCATAGCCTTGCGCCAACAAAAGCCAGCATATATGCTGGCTTTTGCGTACTATTCACCATTCCTCGCACTGAGACAAGATAATAAAACACCCCTGTAATAGAGGTGTTTTATAGAGATAATACAAGAAGGTTTACTTACTGCGCTTCTCGATGATCTCCTGCGCAACGTTTGGTGGAACTTCCTCATAATGGGCAAGTTCCATCGTGCTAGCAGCTCGGCCCTGCGACATCGAGCGGATGTCGCTGGTGTAGCCAAACATGTTTGCCAGTGGCACAATAGCCTTCACGAGCTTCGCGCCGCCCATCAAGTCTTCCATTGCCTCAATGCGGCCCCGGCGGCTATTGAGGTCGCCAATGATATCACCCATGAACTCCTCAGGTGTTGTCACCTCAACCTTCATCACTGGCTCGAGCAAGACTGGGTTGGCCTTCTTGATACCTTCGCGGGCAGCCAGGTGAGCAGCCAGATTGAAGGCGAGCTCGCTTGAGTCGACATCGTGGTAGCTTCCGTCGTACAAGGTTGCCTTGACGTCAACAACTGGATAACCGGCAATCACACCACCATCGAGTGTCTCCTTAATACCCTTCTGCACAGCTGGGCGGTACTCTTGTGGCACCACACCACCCTTGATTTCATCGAAGAATTCGTAGCCCTTGCCTGGCTCGTTCGGCTCAAAGCGCACCCAGACATCACCGTACTGGCCGCGACCACCAGACTGCTTGGCGTGCTTACCTTGCGCCTCTGCTGTACCCTTGATGGTCTCGCGGTAGGCGACTTGTGGCTCACCAACATTGGCCTCGACGTTAAACTCGCGCTTCATGCGGTCGATCAAAATCTCCAGATGGAGCTCACCCATACCGCTCATGATAGTCTGGCCTGTCTCTTCGTCGGTGTAGACGCGGAAGGTTGGGTCTTCTTCAGCCAGGCGTTGCAGAGCAATACCCATCTTTTCTTGGTCGGCCTTAGTCTTGGGCTCCACTGCGATCGATACTGGTGGCTCGGGGAAGCTAATTGCTTCAAGAGCAATTGGATGCGCTTGATCGCACAAGGTATGGCCCGTGAAGGTGCCCTTCAGGCCCACCACAGCAGCAATGTCACCAGCGCCCACGCTGTCGATCTCTTCGCGCTTATCGGCGTGCATCCGGACGATACGCCCCACACGCTCCTTCTCGCCTGTCGTTGTGTTAAGAACGTAGCTACCGGCAGTCAAGCGACCACTGTAGACACGGATAAAGATTAACTTACCAACAAATGGGTCGGCAGCCAGCTTGAAGGCTAGTGCGGTCATTGGCTGCTTGTCATCGGGCTGGCGGCTTACTTCGTCGCCAGTCTTGGGGTTCTTACCCCAGATTTCACCAACATCAAGCGGGCTTGGCAGGTAATCAACCATCAGGTCAAGCACCTTCTCGACGATCACACCGCGGCCATCGCCACCTGTCACCAAGAAGAAGTCACCAGCCAAGACACGTTGACGCAGCGCTGCCTTGAGCTCGTCAATAGTAATGGCATCCTCACCTTCGTCAAGGAACTTCATCATCAGGTCGTCATCGGCCTCAACAGCGTTCTCAACGAGCAGGCTGCGAGCCCGCTTTGCCTTGTCGAGCATATCAGCTGGGATCTCGCCTACCTTAAGCTCGTGGTCGGTGTAGTCATCATAGGTGTAGGCCTTCATGTCGATAAGATCAACCACACCACAGACATCCTTTTCAAAGCCAATTGGTAGGTGGATTGGGAAGGCCTGCTTGCTGAGGCGATTATGGATTGACTCGATCGACTTGTAGAAGTCACCACCAGTCTGATTGATCTTGTTCACGAAGCAGATACGTGGCACACCGTATTTGTTGGCCTGACGCCATACGGTCTCACTCTGGGCTTCTACCCCCATCTTGCCATCAAAGACTGTCACTGCGCCGTCGAGCACCCGCAGGCTGCGCTCCACCTCAGCGGTAAAGTCGATGTGCCCAGGGGTATCAATGATGTTAATCTTGTGACCCTTCCAAAAGCAGGTCACCGCTGCAGAAGTAATAGTAATACCACGCTCTTTTTCTTGGCTCATCCAGTCGGTGGTAGCACCGTCACCATCGCCTTTCACTTCGCCAATCTTGTGGTTGATACCGGTGCGGTACAAAATACCTTCTGTCGTCGTCGTCTTACCGGCGTCGATATGGGCAATAATACCAATGTTACGAAAGTCCTTCAGAGGGACATTCTTGGGGGTTGCCATAGGGGGCTCCTTCTCTCCTTACGTGTTTTTTAGCATGAGTAATACAACTCTCAACGATTGATTATAGCATGGATTGAATGTGGGCGGTAGAGTAATTATCACCCCTGATGAGTCCATCTGCTCCTGCTAGCCAGGGAGCCGTTCGCCGTTTTTTGACCACACGCCGTAGCGGTCTGGCGCGGTGGTGCGCATTGCTTGAGGCACAGCATCGTACTCACCTGGCGGTAGGCCGCTTGTGTTGACATAGAGCAGCTTATATTCGGTTTGCTGAGCATTGGTGATGTAGAGGTAGGTGTTGTTAGTTCCATCAGTGGTACTACCCTGTGTGACGCTGGGGAGCGTGGTAATGTAGGTTGGCACTAATTGGCGCAAGAATGTGGCGCTATCGCGGCGCTGGTAAGTAGGAGTAGTGCTGCCGGCGGCTTTAGCAACTGGGTACGCTCCATTCTTGGTATAGTAGCGGTCGAGTGCTTGGCGCATTGCCGTCAGGTCAGCCACGCGAGTCCGCCCCTGCGCACCAGCCTGGATGCGTTGATACGAGACGAGTGTCAATGTAGCAAGGATGGCAATAATAACGATCACAACCAGCAACTCTACCACAGTATAGCCAGCGTGTTTTTTCTGCATTAACCGATTTTTCATATCGCTCATGCTTTGCATTATACGAAGTGCAGTGCGTTTGCGCAAGAGCCATTGCTGCTAACCTAGCTGGCAGTGTATAATGGCACTATGCAACCACGTGGATCATCCTCCTCACCTCAGTATCGACGCTCACGCTTGACGCCGCGTGGGTTGGCCATTCGCTTTGCTCTGGCTGGTCTAGCGGTTGTTGCCATCGCAGCAGGGATTATTTATCTCGCAACTCGGCCGCACAAAGCCGAAAACACCGAGCAGCACACTGAGGCAAAAACTGGCCCACGGGAGCAGCTCACCGCCGCCAAGACGCTCGAGCGTGCCAAGAAGTACTTTAAGGGCACAGAAGCCGTTAAGTCATCACTGTCAACACCGGTCAAGGCCGAAGGTTCTCGCTTTTATTC
>CAUPVK010000023.1:0-8916 GCA_963514895.1 uncultured Candidatus Saccharibacteria bacterium | reverse complement strand
TCGTTTCAAGATCTGCCAAAAGGTGCGCTTTAAGCGCAGTTAAACCAAATTTTTGTCGCGCCTGTTTGACCTTCTCTGCTTGCTCAAGAAAGGCAAAATATTGCTCGCGATATTCCTTTGGAATATCGCTAATCTTGCCATTTGGTATGACAACGTTCTCGAGCCCTGTTAGCTTCCTTTCGTCCTTTTTGCGCACACCAGTAATCGATCGATTCATATACGCACCGAGCTGAGCAACGGGGCCAGGGATGGTACAAACTGTTTGGCCGTCTTGTTCGACACGCCAAGGGTCAAGGCTTTCAAGTGGAATCTTCGTTTCGCTGCCAGCAAGACGCCAGTAAAGTTCCTTTTCACCTCCCTCGTCCTCTTTAAGATAGCGATCACCAGTGAAATGGCTCAAACCTTTGAGTGTATTCATCAGTGGAGTGCCATATGGCCTAAGGCCAAATGCCGAAGGGACAAGCAGCCCACCCAGCGCATCTTCCATCTCATCTCGATATGCTGCTACTGTACCTGTCGTATGCACTAATGTGTCGAGATCTCGCACCGTGCCATTACTCTCACGTCGCCGCGGCAGGTAGATATTACCAATCCGCATCACATGATCATCCCAGTCGATCTTCTCGGCATGAGTCACTGCGTGCAAACCGAGCCCGCCAACCACAGTATAGGGAGCATCTCCCACGTCTCCCATCCGATTATGAAAATCTGCTGCAACTAATGTGAAATATGCATTATCTAGGGTTGTTTCTGGGGATCATCTCATAAACTTGGTTATACCATACTTTTGTAGGCGCGAGAAGTGTTTTGCATACTATTGTACGACTCTGTTGTGTCCGTTTTTATCTTGTTCGAATAATATTCATAGTGCGTTCTATACGGATACGAAATACAGCTGAGCCATCACCCGACAGTACTCACACACCTTCATAATTACTCTAAAGCTTGGCAAACCTTCTGTCGCAGTACTGGAATAACCTCCGTCTCAAACCATGGGTTACGTGCTCGCCAGCGAGCAGTCAGCGGCGATGGATGCACCAGTGGGAAATACTCTGGCAAATAGTGCGCAAAATGCGCTACCGTTTCTGTTAGATTCTTCTCTGCCTGGCGAGCAAGATAGTACTTCTGCGCATAAGCACCAACCAGAATTGTCAGGCACACTGCTGGCATCTGGGCACGGAGTTTTGGGTGCCATTTCTCAGCAAACTCCTTGCGTGGCGGTAAGTCACCGTGCACGCCCTTGCCGGGGTAGTAAAAATCCATTGGGATAAGCGCGAAGAGATCAGGATCATAAAACTGCTCATCACTCACACCAAGCCACTGCCGCAGGAGGCGGCCGCTGGCATCATTCCACGGCATGCGGGTCTCCTGAGCAATACGGCCGGGCGCCTGGCCAACAATGATGATACGCGAGCGCGCCGATGCGCTATAGACCGGCGGCCAACCCCGTGCCGCAAAATCAGCATTCATTGGGTCGGCACAAATGTGCTCGTAGAGGAGTGGCTGTAATTGCGCGTTTGTCATATCTTTAGTATAGCGAAGTTGTGGAGCTGGCTCAATTGCTCACCCGCTGCAGGTTGTGCTACCGTATTAAACGTACCTCTTATACACGCAACTATATTTAAAATTTAGTCAATGCTTTTCAAAAGTTGTATCTGCGCCATGCGTTCGTCACGCACTGCCGCTTCGTCATCTGGGTGCATGGTGTTGATAAGGGTGATAGCAAAGTCGCTTGCCCACAGCCCGTGATATTTCACATGCGGGCTCGCCGTGAGCTGTGCCATAGTGCGCAGGAAACGCTCCGCTACTCGGTCGGTTGTAGAGCGCGCTTGGCGGCCAATCTGAAAGCTTGCATTGCGGGCCGCGTGGTAGTTCACCTTGCTAGCAAGCCACTGTTCCATACCAACATACGCGTCAGCAATATCGCTGCTATACGGGAAGTCATAGCCAATGAGCTTGTGTAGTCGATGACCATACGCGTGGCAAAAGCGCACGACTTGCTGGTGTGTCTTAACGTCATACACCGCAATATATTGCTGGCGCAAAGCCTCGTCGTCGGCAATAGGCCCAAGCGGGCGTTGATAGGCGTAGATATTCATTAGTCCCCCAATGTTCGTTCGATTATTTTCTGGAAGGTTTTACCGCTGCGGATCGTGAGCTGTTTGTAAAACCGGGCTTTGAGGAGCTTTTTATGGTAGTTTGATGTGAGATAATCAGCTTGATCGTGGTTGCAATAGAAGAACGCAGTGCACCCAAAATAGAGCTGCTCACGGCTATTTGCCCAGGTGGCTGCCTCTGCCTCAATCGCCGTCTTGTCCGCCTCTGGCAAGTAGAACAGCGCATCCCGTCGGTAGGCTGCGTCGTCCTGCCACCAGCTCGGTAGTTGAGCCACCTCTTGCTGGAGCGTGGCAGCACTGATGATAATAAACGGTACTGGGAAGTCATAGGTCGCATCAAAATAGCGCGCTAGGATGCGCTGGATCGCCTCCTCCGGCTCGCTGCTGTCAAAAAAGAGATTACCGCTATTGATATACGAGACAACGCTGCGGAAGCCCAGCTCCATCAAGTCCGCCTTCAGGCGATCCATACTCACCGTATGCTTGCCGCCAACATTAATGCCCCGGAGGAGCAGTGCGTAGCGCATTGGTTTTGCTGTGGTTTGGTGGGGCGTGTGCATAGTGCTATTATACAAGGATACACGGCGAGCGTCATATTGCCGGGTGATAGTTACTGCCCACTACTCAGGCAGTAGCCAATGGCCACTCAGCAAGAAGGTTGCCATATCGGCAAGCAGAATAAGCCCGCACAGTATGATAACTACTGTAATGCTCGAGCGAATCAGCGTGCTGTATCGAGCTCGTACCCGCTCGAACCAAGCTATGAGGGGCTGGTGTCTATCGCACATAATCGCGATGACAAGGCCAAAAAATAGCCCCTGACTGACAAGCAACCACACGACGTGCGCCATGATAACGACGAGCAGTGACTGCTCGCGGCTCGTTATAGCAATCACTGCGAGGAATGATGGGTCGGTAAAGGCACTGACCGCATAGATAATGCCACCAAGCACAATGCTACGCCTCAGCCACTGCAAGACTCGACTATCCTGCGACTCCTGTGGCTCCTTACCCGATTTTATATGCCTGTGCAAGCGAGCTGCCGCCCAGCCAAGCAGCCCCACACTTGCCGCACCTTCTGCGCCTACCCACACACAAGCTGGTACACGATGGAGTGCCTGGGCAAATAGCTCGGCACTACCACCAAGCAGGAGCGATGCTGCTATACCAGCAGTGACCGTCCCCACTAAGACGATGAGTGCAAACGCAGCGATTTTTTGCTTGGGCAGCTTGCTTGCCACTAGCAGCACAACCAGCACTGCGCCAAACACATCAAACCCAGCCACACCAAGGCCAAATGCAAGTGCAATAACATTCATAGTGTCTAGTATAGCAGTAGATTCTTGAAGATGGCATACGTATCTCTCATTACACTGTAGATTATTATGAGCACCTTACCACCAACACTACACGCCTTATCCCTGTTTACCCAGTAAGAAAGATACGCAGCTCACTTCAAGCTATTGTACGCCGCGCAAAGCATCTGCTCTTATTTGCTATATCCAACGAATCCAGCAGCATTCCCCGTCAAGCGATCAACGATGATACCGTTGCTATTAATAATCATGGTTGGCCCATCTGTACCCGCCAAAACAACGGCTGTTTGTGCCTGCCTCGCATGAATAACACTATCCGCTGCGTGAAATTGCTTTTGCAGATAGCCATACTCAGCATCATCCAGTGGAATATAGGCAACGTCACTCCCCTTGAGCCGCTCAACAATATCTGGGTAGTGCATGTCATAGCAAATATATGCCGTAACTTTCGTAGCATTATGCGTAGCAATTACGCGTGAATAACGCGCTGTGCCAATTGATTCATCTGGCGCAAGATGCGCTTTGTAATTTGTCAGTATACTGCGACCAGACTGATCTACCAGTACGACTTTCTTGTATATTCTTGTATCGTCTTTTTCTGTTGTGTGGTAGACGATGTTGATCGATTCTCTTTGTGCAAAGGCTGCAATTGTTGTGTGCAGCGCAGGTGGGATATAATTTTCTGGCCAGACGATTGTCGCATGAGGATATTGGTACTGTGCAATTGCGCGCTTTGTCAGATGTATGAGGTCATCCACATCAGCCTTAGTAGCGGGTATATCAACGCCGCCACGTGTCATCTTTTGGAGTGCAATCACTGGAGGGAGTGGCTTGGCTGACATATGTACAACAATACTATTCGCCACCGCCACGAGTACAACAAGCCCACAGCTCATACGTATCCATACGCTCATACGAGCATGCACTATCAGCCACGCTATACTCACGCCACAGAGTAATACAATCGCTTCGAGCACTACTTCACCGCCATAGACACTCCACATAGTGATACTGTCATTACGCCACACGCTATAGCCAAGATGAGGAATCCACCAATCCTCTACCACTGGTGCATGAGTTCGTATATACGTCAATGTGCACCATGCAATAACAAAGAGCACTACAGCACCGTATGTCCGAATATACCGACGCAGAGCTATAATCCAAAACAGATTAGCCTGCAAAAGCGCCCATCCAACACTTGCACCAAATGCCACGCCGGGCGACATAAAGTAGTAATACCAATAGGTCGTTGGTAAGAGCCATGCCAGCATGAAACAAGCACCAACGCCATAAAGATGGACGCCCGACAGTCGTCGCACTGCTATAAATAGCAATGCCAATGCAAAAAATACTGGTAGCTGCAGAAGCCAATGTGGAGCAAAAGCCGTTCCTGCCACAACAATGCCAGATATCGCCGCAAAAATATATGGCCGAGCCGCTCGCCGTATTGTCATAAAGCGCATAGGTTTCATGTGCTTGCACGCCATAGGCACTACAAGCCAGCGCCGCACCCGTCGGCAATACCACTCGTAACGTTCGTCAAAGACGTGATGGATGGCGCGCTCTTCGATTGGAATAATGAGCCAGTTTAGCACGCCAAAGCACACCACTGGGCACAGCAGCGCCAGCCATGAGCCGCTCACCAACGCGCAACCAAGCACCGCCAGGGTATACGCAAGATAGAGTGGATTGCGCGAGAAACTGAACGGCCCCGTGGTGAGCAGCTCGCTTGGCTCATCAAGCGGGTTGGTTGAGGTTGCAGCTCGGCGCAAAGCGCGCATCGTTGCATGCATTATAAACACAGCCACAACAATGCAAGCAGCACCTACCAGCCACCATTCGCTGGCAATCACTACTGTCCCTGGCCACGTCCACGCTACTGCTAAAGCAGCAAAGCCGAAGCCAAAGAGACAAAAATCAGGAATATGGTTATACATCATATGCTTCTTCATGCGTATGATTATACCACTTTATTACTGATATGACATAAACATGGTATACGTTCTTATTCTGTACGTATTTTCCCTGACTCATTTATCGGAGATGCGCTGCATGCAGGGCGTCATATACGCTTGGAACAACTTTCACCAATCCGCGTAAGGCAATATCCTGTGGTGCAGTGCGTGAAAAAACTGGACATTCTTGGGCCGTAGCAAAGCCAATTTCCATTGCTGCGCTTAGTCCAATATAGCCATCTGGGGCATGAAGCATCACAAAATTTGCTTGACAAATTGCTGATAAATGACAGGCTTCGATTGCTTGTGGTGACATACCTTGCTCGGCAGCGTTTCGCACAAATGCTGGGTCGTCATCAAACTGTATCCGTCGTGGCGATAAAACTTGGCAGCCAGTTACAACAAGCTCATCATATACCCGGAAAAGTCCGTCTCTGTCACGCGTGTATGAGCCGCAAAGCACCACTCGAGGTGGTTCAAAATTCCGTCGCATCATATTCATATATCACTTCTGTTAGTTCACCGTGCCCATCAATACATGCTGCCATTTCGCGCATGAAGCTCTTATATTTCTTTGGCTCATCGTTCATTGCTTCGCGCGTGCGCCAGGCATTTTTGCCGCCTTCAAATTCTTTGACCATCGTGCCCGAGACGGCATCGCAAAACATCAGATGAAATAGTTTGTCCTCAACAATCTCATTGGTTTGACTGTGACGAACCCGCTCGTGATAGACACCGCGGTACACAAAAGCACCGCGCAGTCCTGTCTCTTCAGCAAGCTCACGTGCTGCCGCTTCAAAAACAGACTCCGCCCAACGTACTTTGCCAGTTGGCGCACCCCAAAAACCATAGTATGGATGCTTAAGCCGCTGCTGCAGAAGGTATTGCTTCTCATTATGGTGCTGCCGCTCAATAACAAGTAACACCGCCACTTTTGGTTGACGCTCAATCACACCAGCATCAGTATCTAGCTTATTGGCATATTCTTTTCCTTTGATCGAAAGCATATAGCCGTCAGCTGTTTTTGTTACGTAGCCTAAGGCGACTAGTCGTTTGATGTGAAATTTGACATGGTCGCTATCGAGCCCAGTAGCTCGCTGCAGCACAGCGAAATGAGCAGTTGGCAAGAATAGCAATTCTCGCAATATTTTTATCTGTGCATCGTACACGGTTTCTTCGAGACTCATCGTTGTTACTCCCTTCCTCCCTACTGTAAAACGGTCAGTCTACAAAATCTAGGGAAGTCAAGTTCCCGATAATCTAAATCTCAAAGCCATAGCAGCTCTTACATTCCTCAATTCACCACTTTCTTACCGCAGGTTAAGCTACTATTACTTCATACCTCTTTCTATATTTACACCTATCTCTCTTTATCTCTATTTCTATATCCATCTCTATATATCTATACATCTCTTTCTCTATATTTCTATATCCATCTCTATATATCTATACATCTCTTTCTCTATATTTCTTTATCTTTATTTATCTATCTTTCCTTATATCTCTATACATCCATATACCCATATTGATTTCTCTCCTATTATATATAAATATATAAGAGAAGAGAAAAAGAACCCATGCTAACAGGGAAAAAACAGGGTAAACCGGGCGAATTTCGAAATTCGCCTGGTTTGATATAAAACTGCGTCTTGATATACTACCTTGTAAGGAGCTTACTATATGCCAAAGTACGTTCATATTGCTGGTTTTGCTATATTACTTTGTGTGCTGATGTATGTGCTGCTGCGCGTGCTAGCGCCAGCGTCACACTCTACCCCGCAAGGCAGCGCGAACCATTCACCTTCTCATCATGCGTCATCGCATATGCTCTATGGCCTGACAATCGACGACAGCTGGGAGGGCACGAGACGGCTTGCTGATATCGTGGAGGCTCTTCAGCGTTTGCCTGCTCGGCCGACGGTGCGGATCGTTATGTCTAAGGATAGATCACCGCAGCGTTACCGTGAGCTATTCAAGGCGATTCATCGCGTGGCCGATATCATGGCCCAGCCCGTTGATTCTTCTGATATACACAGCTACAGCACTGAGCGCTACCAGCAGCGCTTTGCTGAGTCTTACCAGTATTTATCTCACTATGTAGCGATATGGGAGGTTGGCAATGAAATGAATGGCCAAGAGTGGATCAAAGAAGACCCGCACCTTACCGCCGCGAAGGTGGCCAGTGCCTACCGATACATTAAGGATAAGCATGCCGCGGCGGCGCTTGTGCCCTACTACTTCCCGCCAAACGGGAGCACGCCGAGCATGAAAGAGTGGCTACAAACATACCTACCCGATGATCTGAGGCAGGGCGTCGATTATGTCCTCGTCAGCTACTACGACGATGACAACGATGGCTACCAGCCCAACTGGCGGCGGGTCTTTGCTGAGCTTGAGACGCTCTTCCCAGAGGCCAAGCTTGGCATTGGCGAGTGCGGCACACCCAGCGAGCATGCCCCGATGGCGCGTAAGCTACAGTTGTTTCGGCATTATTATGCCATGCCGCGGTACACTCCACGCTATGTTGGTGGATACTTCTGGTGGTATTGGGCGCACGATGGCGTACCATACAAGGATAACCCGCTCTGGGAGGAGACCGCGAAATATATGAAGAAGCGCCAGTCGTGAGCCAGGCGTCCTTTGGCCATACCTCATTTCCTCAATATGTGGCATAATATAACTAATGCATCACGAAACTTCGCACGCCACACCAGCGCATGACTACCAGCAAGCACTCGTGCAAACAGTAAGTGATTTTCTGCAGCACGCACCCATGGCCGATACGATACCAGACGCAGCCACCGTCTTTGTACATGATGAATGCAATCCTGATTCGATTGGGGCGATTGCTACTGCGTGTTCACCACACGTCCCAGCTGATGACCGATTTGATTTTCAAGAAACACATATTACAGGGCACCGCGTTGATGGGTCGTCAGTTGCTGGACGTGTCATTGAAGGCAGCCAAGACGACATTACCCTGACTGAGAGTGCGATGAATCCTGATCATCGCGTCCTCAACTTGCCGCTGCCCGACCAACACGCCGTTCTGCAAGCTGCTTTTACAAAAGACCGTACGCCAACCAAACGTCAGCTGAGCGAACTAGAAACACTATGGCAATACGACAGCGTCAAAACTGCTCTCAGTGTTGGCATCACGGCGCTGCAAGCATTGGCGCGAGCATCATACCCCACTCAGTCAGTTGCCGACATGCTAGCGCTTAAATCACCCACTACACCAAACGTCGTGCTTGCTATGTGGGATGTGTCGCATTCAACCAAGGAGATAGCGCGTAATGACGGAGAGCTGCGCTCATTTCTCATTCGCTTTGGTAGCCAAGCGCTGACTGCTGTGCAGCGTTATGGTGGCGAGCTAATTGGCTGGACAGGCGACGGGCAGAATCTTGCAGTGCCACTGCCGCGCAGCAACAATGCGCGTTTCTCGCGTGAGCAGCGGGCGACTTTTGGCAACAAGACACTCATTCCGCTGCTCAACGATCTTACTGATATTGCCCACGCGCATAA
>CAUPVK010000022.1:0-9030 GCA_963514895.1 uncultured Candidatus Saccharibacteria bacterium | reverse complement strand
GGTCAAACAGGCGCGACAAAAATTTGGTTTAACTGCGCTTAAAGCGCACCTTTTTGCAGATCTCGAAACGAGAGAATGCGCTGTTAAGTTTGCTCAAGGCCAGCACGCTGGTTTGCTTCGGCCATTTACTGGCAAACAGTAGCTTCGCGCTATAATAGAAAGTATGAACGCCGCCCTCCACGCCAAGCTCAAAACACTACCTCGCAGCCCGGGGGTATACTTTCATAAGTCAGCGAGCGGGGAGGTGATTTATGTCGGCAAGGCAGCAGTGCTGCGCAACCGAGTGCGGCAGTATTTTCAAGATTCGCGCGGACGAGATAATAAGACTATGGCGCTGGTGGCGGAGATCCACGATACGGATTGGATCGAGACCGAAAGCGAGGTGGACGCCCTCTTTCTGGAAAGTGAGATGATCAAGCGCTACATGCCGCGCTACAATGTGCTGCTGCGCGATGATAAATCGCAAACCTTCGTGCGGATCAATATGAAGAGCCAGTGGCCAGTAGTGAGCTTTACGCGCAACCCAGCGGACGATGGCGCCGACTATTACGGCCCCTTCTACAATGGCTTTGCGCTCAAAAAAGCCCTGCGCTACCTGCGGCCAATTTTTCCATACCTGACGCACGAGCGCCGGCCTGGGCAATCAAAGCTGGATGAAGATTTAGGCCTGAGCCCCAAAATCAGCGACGGCTCGCTAGCCTATAAAGCCAACCTGCGTACGCTGATTAGCTACATCAAAGGCAACCGCAAAGCAATCGCTGCCGAGCTTGAGCGCAATATGAAGACGGCCGCGGGGCTACACGAATTTGAGCGGGCCGCCCAGCTGCGCAACAAGCTCCGCGCCATGCAGGAGCTGCAGCGCCGGGTGATGTTTGGCGATAAGGAATTTTTGGCTATTAGTAAGGATCGGGCCTTGGCGGACTTGACTACGCTGCTGGGCCTAGCGGGTGAGCCAACCCGCATCGAAGGCTACGATATCAGCCACATGAGCGGTCGCCAGGTAGTGGCGAGCATGGTGGTGTTTCGTAATGGGGTGAGTGACCGGGCCGAGTACCGCAAGTTTAAAGTGAGCGAAAAAAACGACGACACTGGTAACATGCACGACGTCATCTTTCGCCGCCTGAGTGAGCGCCATATCAAGAGCTGGGGCACGCCGAGCCTGCTCCTGATTGACGGTGGCAAAGGCCAGCTAGCAGCAGCAATTGCAGCCCGTGATGCGCGTGGGGTACATGTGCCGATCATCAGCATTGCCAAGCGCGAGGAAGAGATCCTGGTACACAAAACTGGCTCGCAGGTGGGGCTGGCGTATATTCACCAGCTACAAGCCGAGCGCCCGAGCGGTATTACTGTCTATGAGGATGGCGATGTCTATGTGATTAACCTCCACCCAGGGCAGCGCAACGCTGGTGCGCACTCCAAGAATTTGCGGGGTAGTACCGCGATGTATGAGCCAGAGGCGCCCCACGCTGCCTCTGCCGTGCATGAACAGCCAGCTAGCAGTGCCAGCCAGGTAGCCACTCCGCCGCTTGCAGCCAGCGACATTACCAAGCTCTTTCAGCGGATCCGTGATGAGTCGCACCGCTTTGCCGTGAGCTACCACACAGCGCTGCAGCGCAAAGCCGGGGTCAAAAGCGTGCTCGATGCCATCCCTGGCGTTGGCCCCAAAACCAAGCAAAAACTGCTGCGGCAGTTTGGCAGTGTGCGCGGTATTATGCGCGCCAGCCAAGCAGAGCTAGCGGCAGTGGTGGGGGAGGCGCGTGCGGCGCAAATTCGGCAGGGGCTATCAGTAGATGAGACACACTCAACCAACGGCACAGTCAGTAGCTAGGGCCGTACAACCCGAATCGCCTTTGCTGGGTCTTTATACGCGCGAATTGTCGATACCGCTGGCAGCGTGGCGTGCTCTCCCTCGGTTTGGGCGAGGATAGTAGCTGGCTCACGGAAGGTGAGTGTGATATCAGTAATTCTTTCGGCCGGTGTGTGGCCCACTATGGCGCTGCAGGCAAAGGGGATATTTTTGCAGATAGATGAGAAGTCAGCTTGACGGTAGCCAAAGAAATTGGTCTGCGGGTAGTCGATCGACGAGCGGATAACGCGCCCCATGCGCTGGTTATTGATGACCATCACATCTGTTAGACCAGCCTGCTCTTCGGCGGAAAAATTGGTTGTAAAGGGTGGCAAGTAAGTGTCATGTGCACGCAGATAGGTGGTGGCAACTTGCCCCATACTGCGTACAAGTTTGGTGTGGGGTGGTGTGCGGCGCATGCGTTCGCGCGATGCTGCGCCAGCGAAGCCGCTAGCGATCAGAGCAGTTAAGCCAAGCGTCATATACCCAGGGGCGTATCGCCATGGCTCACCATTCACCTCAATAGCGAGCGGCTGATGAATAATAGTGTGGCGGTTGGTCTGCAACAGTGGTAAAGGATCGCGTTGGCCTCTTGCGAGATCGTTACAATTGCCATAGCCAATAAAGCTATACACCGCGTCATCGAGCTCCGCTCTCAGCCCCGCATTTACCACCTGCGTACTGGTGCCATCGCCCGCTGCACTGATGATGTGGGTGCCATCTGGGAGGCGATCGGCAAGATCCCTGATGTTGTCTTCCGCCCGTGAAAAGCGCGTCGTTATGGTGTCGTAGGCAATACCCGCTACATCGAGCCGGTCAAACACACCAGCCTGCACCTCGCTATGGCGGGTGCTATAAGGATTCTGGACAATGACAAGCTTACGATCATACATAATAAAAAATAAAAACACCCCATGCAGCGTGTGGTGTTCCTCCTCATGGTGCGGGTAGAGGGAGTCGAACCCTCGTCTCATGCTTGGGAAGCATACATAATAGCCGTTATACGATACCCGCGCTGGCTGTATTATAGCACCTTGCAAAGCAAAAGGCTAACTCTTTATTGCGAGGCGCAAAATGCGAACGTGTTTTTCGTGCTTGGTAGATAATACAGTGGATAGGGGAAGACGAGATAACACAAAGCCTAGAAGAATTGAGACTTTGAAGCTCTTGCCTGAATAGTGGTTTTTTAGTACAATAGGAGAGAGCAACAGGTGTTGCCTGTGGCTCTTTAGCTCAGTTGGTAGAGCAGAGGCCTGAAGAGCCTTGTGTCACTAGTTCGAGTCTAGTAGGAGCCACCAGTAAAACACTCTCTTTGAAACAAGAGGGTGCTTTTCTTTTAGTATGATACAACCCACCCACAAACGAGACGTCATGTATAATAAGCACTATGAAATCACTCCGTCAGTCCACACCGCTCTCCTGGCAACGTCTTGCTCTGTTTGCGCTCTGGATTATGCTTGCGATTACACTATGCAGTGCTATTGTGTATGGTGCCCTGTTTTTTATACCACGCCGCGTGCAGTCCCATCCAGTCCGGCAACTTAGGCAAAAAGAGGAATTTCCAGTAATAGATACGAAGAAGTTATCACCCGTCCGAGCGAAGATCATCACGACTGCCCATCAGCAATTTGACACTCCACAGCCTGGTACATTCTACAGCCAGGGCGAGCGGCAAGATTGGTGTGCAAACTTCGTTAGCTGGGTGTACCAGCAGGCAGGTGTGCCATTTATCAACCCACACAATGGTGGCTGGCGCATCCCTGGTGTGCGTAGCCTCGAAACGTACTATCGCACGACTAGTCGCTGGCACTCAGCCGATAGTGGCTACGCGCCCCAGCCAGGCGATGCCATCCTCTACGACACAACGAGCTCGCGTGGTGAGCACGTCAATATCCTCCTGCGCTACCAAGATGGCAAGCTCACTACCGTTGGTGGCAACGAAGGCAACGCGATCCACGTTAGTACAATCGATCGAGCAACCGTTGGTAAAATTCGTGGCTTTGGTGCGGCAGAGTAGGATACGTATCTTTTCTGCGTTATCTAATAGATAGTGAGAATTGGAGCATAATTTATTTTCCGTTTTTCCAAAAGCAAGAGGTGAGTACACAATAGCTGTACGTATATATCCTAAAATAGTAGTGAGACGAAGTGCACAAATAGTGAATAGTATGATTCATAGAAGAAAGGGCTTGAAATTTCACGCACTATTCCATATAATACAACTCAGCAACATGCGGGTTTAGCTCAGTTGTTAGAGCGCTTCCTTGCCATGGAAGAGGCCAGGAGTTAGAGTCTCCTAACCCGCACCATACAAATGCGAACAAATGCACCTTTACCAGGTGCTTTTTTATTGCAAAATGTAACTGGGTGAATAGGCTGAGTTGACATGGCTAGATAGCTTACTGTGTATTATCTACCAGTTAGTAACAACACCCTTTAAAATTGGTCCTATCAATAATGTACAATAAGGGCATACGTATTAAATCTACGACATGCAACGAAAGCAACAACGCTCATGGAATACAGATATAAAATTGCCTACAATGTATGCTTGCTTGCAGCGCTGCTATTAATCTATAATTCCATCAATACTGCATTTGGTGATGGTATTTCTGGTAAGACACCAGACGTTGCGGTTCATATCGTCATATTCTTTATAGTAATGGCACTTATACTGACGGCTATATATTGCCGTTATAAAGATATGGGTCTGAAGAAGTAAGTGATGTACTGTGCAATACCAGTGCGCACTCACCACCGCGCTCTAGCAATCACCTCCTGATACCGCTCCACATAATTTTGGGCCATAATATTGGCGGAGAATTTTTGCTCAATGCTAGCGCGGCATGCGGCTGGGTCGATCTCGTCTACCCGGTTGGCGTAGGCAAAGAACTCATCTTGGTTGTTCGCAAGGAAGCCATTGACGCCGTGGGTGATAATCTCGGGCATGGCACCGCGCTTCATCGCCACAACGGGCGTGCCGCAGGCCAGCGCCTCGATGACTGCCATGCCAAAGGGCTCATCCCACTCGATAGGGAAGAGCAGCGCCTTGGCGTTGGCCACGAAGTCGAGTTTTTTCTTGCCGCTGAGGTTGCCTGCATAAGTGATACGCCGATGTTTGAGAACGGCCGGGAGGATGTGGTCGCTATAGTAGCGGAATTCTTCGTTGCGCCGGTAGTTGGTTAGTGGGTTGGAGAGCTCGAGGAGCAGCTTGCGGTTGCTGCCGATCCCTGCGACTGTGCCCGCCATGCGGAGGCGCTTCTTGTACTGGGCAGCGTAGGCTACAGCGGTAGCTTGTCCTTTGTCTTGGGTGAAGCGGGCGAGGGTGATGTAGTAATTTTGCTTACGCGAGACGAAGGGGAAGGCAGTGCAATCAATGGCGTTGTGTACGGCTGGTAGCAAATGGGGACGGATCTCGCGCGGGGCTTTGCGTGCCATTGCCTCTGAGATACACGTCATGTAGAGGCGGCCAAGATTCATATATTTGAGCTGTGGGCGATTATCCATTTGCCCTGCCTCAATAGTCTGCGGCGTAGAAAATGGTGGCCCATGGAAGGTGTGCAACACTGGTGGTAGTCCCGGTATACGGCTCACTGGTGAGAAAAAGGCTGGCCCAATGTAGGGGTTATGGTCGTGAATAATATCAAAATGGCCATCGGCTTCGATGGCGTGAAGGGCAAAATTGAGATGAGTCTGGAGGGCTTGAAGTGGTGCGTCATAGTAGGGATCATCGATTGTATCGAAGAGCTCGCGCTTGTAGTATGAGTGGGTTGGTGTGCCGTTGCGCATCCGCCGTGCGCCATTGGCAAAGAGCTCTACCTCGACATCATCGCGCTGCTGCAGCGCACGCACCAAGCCTTCGACGACGAGCTCGATGCCGCCATAGCCTTTGATGGGGAGAGCCAGCCAGGGTGGGGCAACAACTGCCACTCGTAGTGGCCGTGGGGGGGGTACTGCGGGGCGATCACTTGACGAACATTGTGTATCATTTTGTAGCATCATATAGCTAGTATAGCATAATCAAGCAAAATGTGGAGTAGTAGGGTATAATACAGATATGGAGTCATTTCATATCTTTAAGCCGTGTGGCGATCATCTCGTGGCGCACCTCTACGAGCATTTGGTGATGCAGACAATGCATCGGCAACTGTTTGAGGCGGGGTTGTTTCAGGCGATTGACTACCAGGCCTATGGAGTCGTTTATTTTGATGCCGGGGTGATGGGGATCGATGTGACGCTCTACACCATGCAGGCCGAGCGCTTTGTGGCGCAGCTGCGCCAGCCAGTGGCGGAGTATGATGATGCGATGATCGACTGTGCGCTCCGGCAAATCATTGCCGAGAAGGGCTATCCGCTCACGTACCATGACCGGCTCGCGCTCCACGAGGCATTACACCAGCTTGATACCGAGCCATGGTATGATGCTCAGGATATCGACGTATTGCAGTGCTTGGGCGAGACAGCGCCATGTGGCATCATTACTCAGCGTGAGGAGTGGGAAGCAGATGTGATGGAGTATACGATTGATATATCGATCGATCTCGAGCCAGGCGACCCGCGAGCGGCCGTCTTCATTGAGCTTACGCATGCGATCCAGGCCAATACCGCTGCGCTACTGCAGCGAACGTATGGGTATTATAACCACGGGTATGATAGAGAGTGCACGGCTGGGCACTATACCGAGCGGCAATATTTGCTCGTAACTGGCCGTGAGGATCATTCGGCTCAGGTCTACAACTTGTATGAGCTTATGATCCGGATGATTCGAGCCCAGGGTGGTTGGCAGCGCCTTTTGGAGCGCTTGCAGGTGGTTGATTATCGAGAGCAGTCTGCACCTTCCATTGTCAGTATGATTGATGACCTACGGATGGTCGTTGGGGCGCGTGGCTGGCGTCGAATTGCCACGGTAGAAACGTTGGATGATTTGCTTGATCGCCTGACAATAACAGTGGTCGCACAGTGATAAGATACGACGCGGTGGGGCTCTACACTATGCACCGCGATTATGCACATTACCCTAGGCAAACCAGCTGCTAGTGTGATACTATAAGCAGTAAGGAAGGTCTGATATAATTCGGGCCGTTATTTTATGTCATGACAGATCCACAGTATATTCGTAATATTGCAATTATTGCCCACGTCGACCACGGCAAAACAACGCTGCTTGATGGCTTGCTTAAGC
This sequence comes from uncultured Candidatus Saccharibacteria bacterium, assembly GCA_963514895.1. Lineage (GTDB taxonomy): Bacteria > Patescibacteriota > Saccharimonadia > Saccharimonadales > Saccharimonadaceae > Saccharimonas. Next base: position 2,002 of record CAUPVK010000022.1, on the reverse strand, counting down.
AGAGCAATACATTCCGCAGCAACCAAGCCGAGATGGCTCAGACGCTCATCATGGACAGTGGCGACCAAGAGCGCGAGCGTGGCATTACTATCACTGCCAAGCAAACGACAGTCTACTACCAGCCTGCTGATGCTGAGCCAGCAGTCGACTACAAGATTAACATCATCGACACACCTGGCCACGCCGACTTTAGTGGCGAGGTGGAGCGCACGCTTAACATGGCTGATGGTGTACTCCTCGTGGTAGATGCGCAGGAAGGTCCGATGCCACAGACAAAGTTTGTCCTGAGCAAAGCGCTTGAGCTTGGTCTAACACCGGTCGTGATTATCAACAAGATCGACAAGCCTGCGCGGCGCATTGCCGAGGTGGAGGACGAGCTGGCCGATCTCTTCCTCGAGCTTGCCACCGACGAAGCACAGCTCAAATACCCGGTGTACTACGCTGTAGCGCGCGAAGGCAAAGCCTGGGCGGCACTGCCAAGTGATGCCAGTGAGCCAGCCAGCCTGGCACCGATCTTCCAAGCGATCATCTCGCACATCCCAGCGCCGCAGGTGGCAGATGGGCCTTTCCAGATGCTCGTGACGGCCCTCCAGTACGATACCTTCCTTGGCAAATATGCGATTGGCCGAATCCATCGCGGGGTAGCTCAGCGTGGCCAAGCGCTGACGCTTATCAAGACGGATGGTACGACTACCAATGCTAAGATCGATAAACTCTTCATCAGCCGCGGCCTCGCTAAAGAAGAAGTGAGCGAGGCAGGCGCGGGTGACATTGTCTACATCGTTGGTGCAGCCGAAGCGCACATTGGCGAGACGCTCGCGAGCCGCGACCAACCAGAGGCACTACCTGTCATGGCAGTCGAGGCCCCTACTATTAGCATGTATCTTGGACCGAACACCAGTCCGATGAAGGGTCGCGAGAGTGAATTCACTACCAGCCGGCAGATTGGCGATCGTCTCCAGCGCGAACTCGAGACGAATGTGGCGCTGCGAGTGGCCGAGTCTGGTATTGGCTTTGTAGTATCGGGACGAGGCGAGCTTCACCTCAGTGTATTGATCGAGACGATGCGCCGCGAAGGCTACGAATTTGAGGTTGGACGGCCAGAAGTTGTGACGATCACCAAGGATGGCAGCGAGCAAGAGCCGGTTGAAGAGCTGCTGGTTGAGGTTGGTCCTGAGTTTGTTGGTGTTGTTAGCCAAGAGCTTGGCAAGCGCAAAGCGGAGCTCCGCAAACAAGAGCAAACCACTAGCGGCGCAGCGCGGATGACCTATACCATTACAACCCGAGCATTGATTGGCCTGCGTAACCGCCTTCTGACAGATACAAAGGGGACAGTTATTATGTATAGCCTGCCGCACGGCTATCAGCCGGTTGGTGGTGCATTGCCGCGGACGCGCAACGGTGTTTTGATCGCCTTTGAGCCAGGCACGACCACACCATATGCCTTGCAAGCGGCCGAAGCGCGCGGTGAGCTCTTCGTCGGAGCGGGGGCAGAGGTGTACGCCGGGATGATCGTTGGCCTTAATAACCGCCCAGATGATCTTGAGATCAATGTCTGTAAGGCCAAGCACCTTACCAATATGCGCAGCAAATCAAGCGACGGCACCGTCCAACTGACGCCTCACACCCAGCTGAGCCTTGAGCAATCGATTGACTTTATCGAAGATGATGAACTCCTTGAGGTCACGCCGCACGCCCTTCGCCTCCGCAAGAAATATCTCGACGCCAACGAGCGCAAACGCGCCGCCAAACAGCAACCATAACACCATAGGGAGAAACCGCCTATCATGCACAACGTCCGCCGCGCTTTTGCTGCGAAAATCATTGCTCTTACCAAAGACACCAAAGAGAGCGCCAAAGCCGCTGCCGTGCAGACGGTTGAGCTCGTGCGCCCGACGCCAAACTCACCTGACAAGACGCTCAGCGAGCTCTTTGATGAGGTGCAGACACAGCAAATTTATGGTGACGGCAAGGCGTTTGTCGATATGACACCTACCAAGCC
>CAUPVK010000021.1:0-10881 GCA_963514895.1 uncultured Candidatus Saccharibacteria bacterium | reverse complement strand
ATTATATCTGTTTATTATACAGGTGTCACTAGTATACACCTTTTTGTTATATAATAATACTGTTTTGTGCCTTATTCTTGTGCTTTGACAACCCCCCACCCTCTCTGCTACAATATAGCGGTTATGAAAAGCAGTATTCACCCACAAACCTACCGCCCTGTCGTATTTAGCGATGATCAGGCGGGCTTTGCGTTTTTGACGCAGTCGACGGTCGCGACCGACGACACCATTACCTGGGAGGATGGCAACGAGTATCCACTCGTCAAGGTCCACATCTCCAGCAAGTCTCACCCATTCTTCACTGGCGAGGAGAAGATTATCGACACCGAGGGCCGGGTCGACCGCTTCGAGGCACGCCGCAAAGCTGCCGAGGCACGCCGCGCCGCTCTAGCCAACAAAGCCAAGAAGCAGAATGCTAAAAAGGCTGCCAAAGCTGCTCAAGCCAGTGCTGGCAAAGACGATTTCGCCAAGGCTGCGTAGCCACACTTGCAGGGCAATGATATAACGCTCACCCTTTTTCTAAAAGGGTGAGCTTTTGCTATATGCTAGCTTACCTGTACATCTACCTCTCAATCTTGATGAGAGGTTTTGTGCACCACACTAGCATACAGCAACATAGACGATAGTCTTAAGACCCCGCTATGTTGCTGTAATGATTATTTATGCTTTTATCGTGTGCCGTATTGCTTTTACTTTATCATGCCAAACTTCCGCAGCGCTCGCAGCACTGCCTCGCCTAATCGCCCTGACAAGACTTTTCTGATCTGCACCTCAGCAACGTCATCTGTTATAATATCGTGCATTATGTATAGTTCAGCATAAAACCGCTCTGGATTGTCCTCTAGTGTCCAGGTGTGCTTATATTTACCCGCATCAGGGCCTTGCCATACGTACTCGGTTTTCCGTATGGTGTTGCCCTGCAAGACGGTTCTGATATCACTGCGGTTGGGGTTATTCGTTGCACCACCAACGTGCTCGCGGCGCACCCCAACTTGCGGCTCTCCCTGCTCACGCGTTGCAACAAAGCAGTTGCCGCCATCTCGAATAATCTTCACACTCATCGCTGGGTCATCAGTGCCCTCAAGTGGATAGTCCTCAAGGATACTTGGGCGCGTTATCTCACCCGCCTCTTCTGTGGCAAGCTCTTGCACCTTATCTAAGATTGCCGTCATCATGCTGTGTGCTTTTTCGCGCAGCTCATATGTCTCGTTTGTCTCTGTTGTTTCAGCCGCAGGTTCTTCTTGGGCAGATGTTGCTTCATCCTCTGATGCTTGGTCTATCCCCTCTCGCGATCCAATAAATGTTTCGAGCTCCCTATCAAGTTCCTGCTGAAGCTCTTTGTGGCTAGATAGATCAATTTTTTCAATCGTTGGATATGTTTTTTCAGTCTGAGAAGCAGGCTCATGCACGAGCTGAAACCACTGTATATCACCTGCATCAGATACATACGCACCAACAGCACAATTATCACCCCACGTGACATCCTCCATGGTTGGCATTGTAGGAAGCTTACCTGCAGAACCCTCTGTTTGCTTCAGCAAGAATACAGAGCCTTTTGATTCTCGTATATCATTAAATGGTTTATGATCATATGCATCAAATGCTATCATGGCCGAGTTCGACCCATCAGCAGCATACTCATGCGGTGCAAAGTACTTTGCCGTAACTTCCACTGACTTTGGGAACAAATCTTCTCGCACAAGCGACACATCAAGAGCACTGCCCAGCGATAAATCAAGACGCCGAAGCGGGTGATCCTGGTCATATAGCGTACCAATGCTGTATACCTCTGTAGCCTCAGGCTTTTTAATAGCATCTTGCAACCGAGCTGCTATATTCTCTTGTGTATCGTTACTCTGCTCGTGTGTTGACTCGGGCATTTTGTATAACCGACTCAATACTGGCTGTTTGTCTCTTTGCATATACTTGACTTTCTATCTACGCTTACACTTAATACCATATAAGGTACTCTCTCTCTCTCTTAATTTGTCAAGCTATTATGCAATAATTGCATGTACAAGCAAAAATATCTGAATCCTTACACATATTCTCTTTTCTACCAAAGCGACGGAATGGTGGGCACTCATGTAGAATTGGTAGTTACTTTGCAATTTCAGGATATCCAATAGCTCAAGAGATACCTCCGTGGTATAATCATTGTTATATGCCCAAAATTTCTCTCGATATCGCCACCCTGACGGCTGAGCGTGCTGCGCTAGAGCAGTTTCTTGCCCAGCCCGATGCGTATAGTGCACCCGATTTTACTGCTAAGAATAAGCGTTTTGCGGAGCTTGAGACCATCATTGCTACTGCTACCAAGCGCGCTACCGTGGAGCAGCAGCTGGCTGAGGCGCGTCAGCTCGCTCAGGGCAACGATGAACTCGCCGAGCTCGCCAAGCTCGAGATCCCCGAAGACGAAGCCACCATTGCCCAGCTAGACGACGAGCTCTTCATCCTCCTCACCCCCAAAGACCCCAATGACGAGAAGAATATCATCATGGAGATCCGGGCTGGCGCTGGCGGTGACGAAGCCTCGCTCTTTGCAGCCGAGCTCTACCGTATGTATCTGCGCTGGTGCGAGGCGCATAGCTACCGCACTGAGCTGCTGAGCGAGTCCGCCAACGACTCTGGTGGGTACAAAGAAGTCATCTTCAAGATTTCGGGCGATGCACCCTATGCCAAGCTCAAGTTTGAGGGTGGTGTGCACCGCGTGCAGCGTGTGCCCGTTACCGAGAGCCAGGGGCGCATCCACACCAGCACCGCCACAGTGGCAGTCTTGCCCGAGGCGGAAGAGACAGACATTACCATCAATCCCAATGACCTCCGCATCGACATCTACCGCTCGAGCGGCCATGGTGGGCAGAGCGTCAATACGACCGACTCGGCCGTGCGCATCACCCACCTCCCGACTGGCATGATCGTCACCAACCAAGACGAAAAGTCGCAGATCAAAAACCGCGAGAAAGCTATGAGTGTCCTACGTTCCCGCCTCCTCCAGCGCAAGATCGATGAAGAAAACGCCAAGCTCACCGCCGAGCGTCGCGCCCTAGTGGGCACTGGCGACCGCAGCGAGAAGATCCGCACCTACAACTTCCCCCAAGACCGCATCACCGACCACCGCATCCGCTACAGCCGCAGCAATATCCCCGCTGCCCTCGGTGGCGACATCGACGACATCATCGAGCGCCTCCAAAGCTATGAACGCGAGCTGAAGGCACAAGGAGCGGAGCAGTAACACCTCGCTCTGCTATTCTTGTTCTGTCGTCTAATATTTCTTCCACTATAGCGAATCTATAATTCGCTATCTTTCCTTATAGTAAGAGGAAAAGTTATAGAGAGGCAAAGAAAGGTAAGATGGTATTAATCGATATTAATCAATATCTTCACGCGTGTGGTGCTTGCGCTCACTCCACACAGCCGGTGCCACCTCCCCCTGCTGGCGTTGAAAGCGCCGACCTGCGCGACGAGCTTGCCATTCTTCTTTATTGCACACGTTACCCGCTGCAGCAAGGATGATACCACCACCTGCGAGCATTACACCATATGAACCGAGCGTTGCGATCGTCTCGAGCGGTACCGCCTGCTCAACCCCTGCAGCCATTTCTTGAGCGATCATCATTCCAGCCGCTCCTGCTGCAATAGGCCAGCGATGGCGCTGTGCCCACCGTGTTACACCTGTACCAATAGTATAATACGGCGAATCAAGTGGCGATGGCGCACCAGCAAGGCGTTTACCTGCATGATACAGTTCGTGACCAACGACCTCCGTCATTTTCTTTGGTGTGGCATCATATCGCACTGCAATAGCTGCTCCATCCTGTAGTGGCGTTGTATATCCATGAAGGCCTGAGGCAAGGAGTGTACTGTCTTGAGGCTGAGCAATAACAATACTCACATCATTCCACCGATCGGCCGGCACTCCAGCAGCCATAGCTGCTTCGTGCACTACTGCCGGAGCATAATCCACCACCGTATCAGGAGGTAGCTGCCTGCCTAGCCCCGTCTCGAACGACACCGGTACTGCTTGTGCTGGCACCACAATGCCATCAGCCCGATACCGCGCACCATACGTCCAGCCCATAATCCCATCTGTATAGCTATCCAGCACCTTGTGCTTTTCTGTCATATTATGCCAGTATACCGCATTTATCTACCATTTGCTACACCCCGTCCTGCCTGCTATAATATACTACATTCATTAACTTTAGATTATTATGGAGTAGTATGGACTACGATTATTCTTCGAGCTATTATTCAACCCCCTCATACACGACAGCAGCTAGCAGCCCCCTTGACCCGCTCGTGTGGGTGATGGTTATCATCATGCTCATCCTAAGCTTTGCTGTGATGGCCGTTGTGCTTGCCTCGATGTGGCGAATATTTACCAAAGCTGGCAAGCCAGGCTGGGCTGCCCTTATCCCTATCTACAATAGCGTTGTCCTGATGCAGGTCATCGGTCGGCCTGAGTGGTGGGTGTTGCTGCTGTTTGTGCCCTTCGTCAACTTGTACGTCGCTATCGTGTCGACACTCGAGCTTGCTAAGTCCTTTGGTAAGTCGACCGGCTTTGGCGTGCTGATGCTATTCTTCCCGGTCATTATGTACCCAATGCTCGGCTTTGGCTCGAGCCAGTACCTTGGGCCGGTTGCACCTCAGCCTGCACCATACTATCCACCACAGCAGCCACAGACGCCGCAGCAACCACAGCAACCGCCGCAGGCCTAAAGCCCCAATACATTACTAAGCAAAAGAGCAAGCGTAGCGCTGGCTCTTTTTGTGACCTCTGTTTGTATACAGATACGCTCAACATCCTTATTACACAAAATACGAGGAATATAGCGCACAGACAGTAATAGGGATAAGCTAGCTACAATATCAGCCACCCTCTCCGCTATTTCATGTGCTAAGGTTATAATGATCAAATACTCGAGGCCCCATCCAATAATCTGAAATAAACCTAGGAGAAAGCATAGCGATTTTTATCTCGTGCAACTCTCCAAACCAGGCCAGGTAAGCACAAAAAACACCTCTTACATAAGAGGTGTTTTATAGTATATGTAGGCAAAATACCTATCTTAGGCAGCGTCCTCTGCCTCAGCTTGCTTGCGTGAGGTCTGGCGCGGTGTGGTGGTCTTTTCAAATGAGCCACCAGCTGCTTCAAGCGCAGCCACCACACTCTTCGACGCACCTTGCGTCTGGAGCACGAGCTTGGCAGTCAATTCACCACGGGTGATCACCTTAACACTGTGAAATGGCGTCGCAATCAGCCCAGCTTCATACAGCGCAAAGTTATCAACGGTGCCCGATAGGTCATTGAGATGGTCGCTATACACCACCTGAGCAGGAGTGCGCAGGCTCTTGAAGCCGCGTGCCTTTGGCACTGCCGTGGCAATACCATTCTGCCCACCTTGGAACATCGGGCGCAGCTTCTTACCGGTACGGGCGTTCTGCCCCTTGGTACCACGGCCAGCCGTCTTACCGCCGCCAGCGGCAATACCACGGCCAACGCGCTTGCGATCTTTATTCGCTGCGATGTGGAGTTCGTTGTATTTCATCTACTTGCCCTCCTTTGCGGATTGCTTCTTGACGCCAACCCACTGCTCACGCGGCACCATGCTGCGCAGGGCTTCTACCGTAGCATAGGCGATGTTTACCTTGTTGGTGCTGCCCAGGCTCTTCGAGAGCAGGTTGCGAATACCCGTCACACCAATGACGGCGCGCACTACACCACCGGCAATGATACCCGTACCAGGCGCAGCTGGCTTGATAAGCACACGTGCGCCACTGAGCTTAACTTCCATCTCGTGTGGGATGGTCTCATTCACCACCGGAATAACGACAAGGTGTTTCTTGGCTACTGAGGTTGCCTTGGCAATGGCAGTCTGCACATCGGCACCCTTCGCCACACCAACACCAACCTTATTCTTGCGGTTGCCCACCACCAGCGCTTTAAAGCGGAAGCGACGGCCACCCTTAACGACGCGTGCCACGCGGTCGATGTTGACAACAACTTCTTCAAATTCCTTTGGCGTGTCATCACGCTGGTTGCGCCGGTCATCGCGGCGACCACCTCGGCCCCGACCACGCTGGTTGCGCCGGTCATTCGGGCGAGATGTAGTATTTGCAGGTCTGTCTGCCATACTAAAACTCCAATCCTTCCTTGCGGGCAGCATCTGCGAGGGCGCTCAAGCGGCCAGCGTATTGGCGACCATTGCGGTCGAAGACGACTGCACTTATCTTTGCTTTCTTGGCCTTCTTGGCGATATCTGTACCCACCTTGGCGGCCTTCTCTGTCATGGTACCGGTTGCTTTGGTACCAACAGTCGTGGCAGCAGCCAATGTTGTGTGAGTATCATCATCGATAAGCTGCGCGCTCACGTGCAGGTTGCTAATCGTCACGCTCAAGCGTGGGCGCTGAGCGGTGCCGTGCACGCGAGCTCGGACGCGGCGCTTGCGCAGGTCACGATTCAGGAGTTTTTTTGCTAATGCGTGTGCCATTATTTCTTACCTGCCTTCCCTGCTTTGCGCAAAATTTGCTCACCAACGTACATAATGCCCTTGCCCTTGTATGGCTCTGGCTTCTTAAGAGCGCGGATCTCGGCGGCGACTTGGCCGACCTTTTGCTTGTCGATACCTGTCACGACGATCACCATTCGCTCGTTCGTTACATTAACCCCCTCTGGAGCTTTGTAGTGAACTTCGTGGCTAAAGCCCAGGCTCATCGTCAGCTCGTTATTGCTCGACGAAACCCGAAAGCCCACACCTTTGACCTCGAGGCGCTTCTCGTACCCCTGGGTCACGCCAATCACCATGTTGTTGATGAGGGCGCGCATCAGCCCATGCTGGGCCCGAGCAGCCTTAGACTCATCCTTGGGATGAACCGTCACCTGCCCGTCCTCGACCTTCACCTCGACCGCTGGCGTAATGAACTGCGAGAGCTCACCTTTGGGGCCCTTGACGACCACATCACCAGAGTCAACCGTGATTGTCACACCCGATGGAATCGCCACCGGCAGTTTTCCGATTCGACTCAGACTCATTGCTTACCTTTCGATTAGTAGCCAGCAAAATGTTTGTCTCGTGCTGCCGGCCGCTCTCCATAGGCGAACAACCAGAACGCAAAACTCCCGTTTCACTCGCAAAGTTAATATCTTGCTAATTGTACCACAGATGACGGAGAGAGCGCAAGAGTGGAAGACGCCAGTGGTAGAACTGTGGCATAGTCCGGACAAGAAACTATACCGAAGCTTGCGACCAATACCGACCAAGTTAGACGGTGCTATATAGGTACTGCTGCAGGATTATTGCTGCGCACTGCTCCGGCGGCGGACATGCACCACCACTGCCACCGCAATAATCGCGCCAACCACCATCAACCCTACCAGCCCGGCAAGCGCCCACAGTGGGCTCCCTGGCTGCCACTGACAATCAAGCCAGCCGATTATTTTGTCACTACAGGCAAAGAATGTCAGCATAACACTCCCCCATCGCGAGAATACATCATCTGTGTTGTCATGAGCAACCTCCTTGCTGAATATGCTTCTCTCTTAAGATTATACACCTACCCCTGGGCAGCATCAAACTGCTCGGGCAGCAAAGCAGCACCACGCACCATCACTGCCCCAACCTTGTCTGGCGCGCAGTAGCTCGCGAGCTCCTCATAGCTCATCTGAGTAATTGGCACATGCGCTACTGGGTCAATCACATCATCATAGTGCATTCGGCTCCGCAGCGGCAGTGCAGTCGGCAATGTTGCAAGCGGCGTCGGCCACCTGAGGTCGGCGCGTTGCAAATCCTGCGTGTTCAGCAGCTCCACAGCCCGCTGGCTTGCACGATACCACAAAGCATCGATTAATTGGTCTTCATCTGGCGTTACTTCGCAGGGTGATGGAGGTGATACTTCGTATGATGGCATGATATTCTTGGGATACTTCGCTTTGTTTTTTACTTTCGTTCTGAGAGTACTTGTGCATTAGTATGTGGTATTTTTGATAAAAAAGCAAGCCCTTACCCACTCCAACCCCTCAACCGCAACACTCCCCATGCAAAAAGAGGCATCTTGGTTCGTCCTTTGTTAAAATTGGATCTACGAAAACAACCTAATTTTAGCAGAAAGGTATTCCAAAATGCCTCAAAGAAAGTATACACAACTTTCAAGCGAAGAGCGAATTGTTATTGAAACCTTGCTTAGAAGCTCAGCCGGGGTGCGCGAGATAGCTCGCATGCTAAACCGCAGTCCCTCAACCATCTCCCGGGAGCTCAGGCGAAACCAGAATTTTGCCAAAAAGACTAGAGTCAATAAACCTAAGGAGCTAAGGCTAGACTCGAGACGCTTTCGTGGTACCGCCAAAGTGCCAGTGATTCGCGAGAAGAAGGCTCGGTATAGGAAACGCCTGTGCCAATTCGAGAGAATAAACTACTTGGCTAAATCCGCCCAGCAGAAGACGCTGGCTAGATGCAAGAAGCAGTCTCTGCTGCTCGAGCTTTCTAGATACCAGCAAACCAGAGAGTTCGTTAAATCGCGCCTCAGGCTGCGCTGGTCTCCCGAGCAGATTGCCGGCAGGCTGCAGATAGAGATTAACAAAAGAGACAAATCTGCTAGCTTGCTTTATGTCTCGCCTAAAGCAATCTACAAATACGCCAAGAAATACAACCTCCATAAACACCTGCGGCGGCGCGGCAAGAAATACAGATGCAGCCGTATACCTGCCGGCTGGATGTCTGCCGGCAAACGCAATATTGCAACTAGACCCGGCGTAGTGGACGAACTCGGGCGCTTAGGCGACCTAGAGGGCGATACCATCTTCGGCAAGGATAGCCGAGACAGATTGCTCACTCACGTGGAGCGAAAGACGGGGTTAGTTTCAATTAGCCTAGTGCGCGGCTATGATGTACATAAGATACAAAAAACAGACCATACTCGACCTAGAAAGGCTCAGCAGGCACACCGGAGCCTTACCAAAGACCATAACCTACGACAACGGCGTAGAATTTGCCGGTTGGAGACAAACCGAACAGGAACTCAATACAAAGATTTACTTCGCCAATCCCTACCATTCCTGGGAACGAGGCAGAAACGAAAACACCAACGGACTCATCCGCGACTTCTTCTCCAAAGGCACAGACTTCAAAAAACTAACTAACCGGGATATATTAAAAGTAGAATCCATGCTTAACAACCGACCAAGAAAACGATTCCAGTGGCTAACGCCACTGGAATACGCCGCGTCTTTGGGTGTTGCGGTTGAGGAGTGAGGTTAGAAGGTAGTTTGCTTATTTTCTTAACTCATGCTATTATAGGACCTATGGTAGATAGACACGATGAAGCTAATGCAACTTCTGTTGCAGATTCGAGGACGACCGACCTCGGAGATAAAGTCGATAATCAAATTGCACTCCTTGATCATATCGCCACCAAGATCAAGGAGACCACCGAGATGGTAGAAGAGAGAAAAGGGAGAAAGGAGGGGTGGCGCAAGAGGCTTGGAGAGATCGGGATTCTTGCCAATAGCTTATCATCAGTAGATCCCTCTGTTATCGATGGCGTCGAGACTAGGCGCCCCGGCATACTCTGCGAACTCGGAGACAGTCTTTGGAGCCTCGGCCAGAAAATGCATCTTCTTGATGAAGACGTCAAACGGGCTGAGAGAATTATGACACCAACACAGCGCGAGCAAGAGTTGCTGGACAGCATAAAGCCGCTAATCATAGACCAGATGTATGCAATGGATCCAGAGTCGCTGCAAACGTATCAGCAAAAAGATAGCGAAGGTGAAATCACCAAGGAAGTTGCGCTGTTTCAATTGGGAAAATTTTCAAAAACGATGTATATCGGCAACATAGAATGCGAGTGTGCCGCCTATTTGGGTAATGACGGCAGGTTCTATATCGAGGGCCCGCGCCGTAGAGCATCTTCGGGCGATATAGTTATTGACGTCCATCCTTACAGCATTGAGGACGCTATGAATTATGGGGGCTCATTCGGTGGAATCAAAGTCTCTCAACTAGTTGAAGCCGTGGTAATGTGTACGATATAGTTTCTCCATGAAGTTTTCATAGATGAGTGCAGTCAAGAGCTGCACGACCCTGCTACGTATATTGCCGATTTGCCAAATATGATAAATCTGGACGAGGCTACGAACGAAGATATACGGGCGTTGTATCAGACTTTTCGCGACAATTACGGCACCGAGCGGTTAGCGCTAAAACCTGTGAAAGGCTTCATGAAAGAAGTCCGGCGTGAGCGTTCAGCGTCGAATCGAGCTTTTCGGTCGCAATCTCATTAGGATGAAAATAGGCGAATTCTTCAGCCTCTTCGGTGGCTTGCGGATTTGTGAGGAGTTTTACTTCGTAGGCGAGAATCAGTACCGGGTCGTCGAATTTATCGTGCCAAGTCGGGATGATTAGCGGTTTGCCCGCGAGGATTTCGATTTCTGCGTCTAGTTCTTCGCGAAACTCGCGCCGTAAAGCCTCGTGCAGACCTTCGCCGTGTTCCAGTCCGCCACCCGGCAAATCCCAAGTCTCGCCCCGCTCGCGCACGAATAAAAGTCGCCCCGCTCTATCGCAAACCAGACCCTTGACCGTCACTCGATAGGCAGCTTTGAAATCTTTCAGCTTCATCTCATGCCCTCGCCTACAAAACTCCCCGCCGTAACTACCCGAAACAAACCGCAGCCAAATCCGCTATTTTTTACTTTTCTTTGTTCCGACTCGATTTTTTAGCTCGAAAACTTCCTTTTTCAGCTTGTTGATTTCGCTGTACGCCCAGACGCCTAAAGCAAACGCTAGACCAGCGAGGCAAAGAGCCGAGGTAACTTTTTGTTCCATAAATCTCCTTTCTGTAAACGGTCTTATATTGATTGTAGCATAGCATCCTTAGTGTCC
>CAUPVK010000020.1:0-11178 GCA_963514895.1 uncultured Candidatus Saccharibacteria bacterium | reverse complement strand
ATTTCGCGGATTGCACTGGTATAGCGCTTGGGCCACTCACGATCAAACTCCGCCTGCGAGGTATAGCGCACACTGAGGCGCCGCTGCCACTCTTGAAAGTTTGGCGGCAAGAGAAATATCGCGACCACACCCGGGGAAAGCTTCTTATACTCATCAACACCCTGCACATCAATATCCGTCACTGCAATCTTACCTGCATCGCGAATATCCTGAATCTGCCTGACACCTGTACCATAGAGAGTCCCATGGACAAACTTCGCCTCTACAAAGGCACGGCTTTGCAATAGCTCTGCGGCAGTCGCTTCATCAATATAATGATAGTCGACTCCCTTTTGCTCCCACACACCTTTGTTTTGGCGAGGCTGACGGGTGGTGTACGAAACGATATCGGCGAACTCGGTGCTCGCGAGCAATCGCTGCTTAGTCGTATCCTTGCCGGCCCCAGAGATACCAACAAGCAACACAATCCTTGTGTCACACACAAGCTGGCGTACTGCCTCGGTCGGCTGATACTGTTCGATAAGTGATTGAAGATTCGTCATAGTCATATCATATTTATGATAGCACACAATGGAGAGACGATTACGCGCCTTGCGACTAATCTCGCTTGAGCATTACGGTAAAGGCTTCGCTGGGGATGTCGACCTTGCCAAAGCGCTTCATGCGCTTCTTGCCACGAGCTTGCTTGGCGAGGAGCTTCTTCTTGCGGCTCACATCACCGCCGTAGAGATAGCCAGTGACATCTTTGCGGTAGGCACCAATATTTTCGCGGGCAATGAACTTCCCACCAATCGCCGCCTGCAGTGCCACCTCAAAGCTCTGGCGCGGCACAACATTCTTGAGCTTCTTTACCACCTCGCGCCCCAGCCGCTGCGACTCTGAGCGGTGGCACATCACACTCAGCGCATCGACCATCTCACCTGCCACGTAGAAATCGACACGCACCAAACCCTCTGCTTGGTAGCCCCGTAGTTCATAATTAAACGACCCATAGCCACTGGTCACCGACTTCAATTGATCATAAAAATCCGTCAGGAGATTTGCCAGTGGTGCCGCAAAGGAGATGAGGGCACGCTCGTCGATGTAACTGAGGTTCTTTTGCCGACCACGCTTGCTAACGATGAGCTGGATTACTGCGCCGATGTAATCTTGGGGTACGACGATCTCACCATCAATCCACGGCTCGCGAATCTCCTTGATCTGGGCTGGGTCAGGCAATTCGCTGGCAGATTTAATATCTAATTCTTCGCCGTTCGTCAAACTGACTTGGTAGTCGGTACTTGGGTTGGTGACGATAAGATCCAAATTATACTCGCGCTCGAGCCGCTCACGAATGATATCCATATGCAAGAGGCCAAGGAAGCCAATCCGCACGCCATAACCCAACACCGGCGAATTCTCTGGCTCAAACTGCAGCGCACTATCACTCAGGCTCAGCTTCTCAATCGCCTCCTTGAGGTCATTGTAATCTTCGTTGCTCACCGGGAAAAACCCCGCATAGACGAAGGGCTTGACCTCTTTGTAGCCAGGGAGGGGTTGGACGGTTATCACTGTCATATTTGATATTATAGCAAGTTTTGCAGCAGAGGAGAATTATCCTTCTTGCAAGGATTCCTCATGCTCCACAGATGAATTAAGACGCTCTTCGCGGTAGTGCTGAATCTGCAAGAACTGCTCGGGCGAGAGGCAAAACATTGGCCTATAGCCATCGATCGCTCTATACTTCTTCATCGCAATTCCAAGCTTTTTTGCAGTATACTGCACACTATACATTCAGCCACTTCTTAAATTGTGCGACTAATCGTAGCATTCTGTCACATGGAAGTTCAGGAAGTATTCTTGTGAGTGAAGATGAGGGTATTAGCGAAGGAGATGACTTTTACTTGAAACATCATATGTGTTGAAGAATGTTTCATCGCGAGGTACCGATACTTTCGGCAATGTCGGCTGCTGAGCACGAATATAGCCATAAAGCGTTGGCCTATTTGTCGTTGATCCGCCACTATGATCATCAATAACAATGGCAGGTTTTGCGCCAGCTGCTTCGGCTGTCTTTGATACGTAATCTACAACAGCATTATAAAATTCACCAACGTCTATTTTGTGAATATAGTTTTCTGTTGGGTTGAGCCCACGCACCAATAGTACATTATCACCTGTTTGGCTATCACGCGTTTCGATAAGCATTGCTGCGCCAACGATCCGCTCACTCTTCTTACCAGGTCGCGCTTTAATCATAAGCGAAGTAAAGTTCGGAAAGTCTTCTGCTAATGAATCGTATTTGTCAGCCCAACATGCATCAGCGATTTGTCCCGACATCTCCATCAGTATGCCTCTTGTTGGAATAAACTGTAGAGTAGTCGTGCCGAGTCGTTCGGCTTTTTGCTGGTGCAGATTCATTGCCTCTTCAAGAGCACGGGTACTGTTCATCTGTTTAAACTTATTTGCTTGCTTCTTATCACTAAAATACTGGCCATATACTTCTTGATTGACAATATGCTCTATAAACTCGCGCATACTTGCCAGTGATTCAATCGATGGCTGAACACTCAGACCGGCCATCTCACGACGTTGATTTGGCTGTTTGCGCATCGCCCAGGCGTAAACCAGTCGACGCATTGACTAATGCAAGCTCTTATATGGTTGTAACTCTTGAAACCCACGCGTAAAGTCAGCTGGTGAATCCATTACAAAGCGAGTAGTATCAGCAAAATCTCCTTGTTGAACTTGCTCGACATACTTCTGGAGAGCATCCTTGCGACGCTTAAGATTACTGACCTTGATATTTGCTTTTGGATCATTATTGTCAGTAGTATCAATACGATATTGTAAATCTTCTAGTTCAACAAAGATATCAGTGCGCAACTCGTCGATTGCTTGACGCATACCACCACCCTGAGGACCCGTTAGCGCGCGAGCATGCATAATATCATTTCGTAATACATCATAGCGTTCAATAACATCTGGAGTCCAACCTATACGTTCTTTCTTACCAGCAACAGTTGCTACGCTGTAAACATCACTTGGCCGATAGAATTCCTTCATAGCAGCAATGCGACCGTCTTCGGCTGCTTGGTTATGATAACGAATTTTTTCCTGTAACCCTGCATCACTATTGCCACCCCAACGAGAACCTTTATAGCCCGTTAATGTCATGAGAACATCACGTAAAACTGGCGATTCCTCAAGCTGTTTTGTATAGACCTCATCAAGCTCTGCCGCCTGAAAAGCTTGTCGAAATTTTTCAATCACACTCCGTAACTCAGTAATACCAGCCTCTCCTGCTGATGTAACACCAAGCTGACGTACTGTATCCGGGACATTACCATCAAGCATCTCTTGAAGTAGTTTCACCCGTGAAACTGTTGCTGAGCCAAAGAATTCTTCTGCTCGCACCATAGAATCAGGACGCTTGTCTCCCATAAGTTCGCCACACCGAGCAAATGTCTCATCAGAAACGTCTGATTCGAGAAGTACTTCATAGCGATCAGTCAATCCGGCAGCAAATCTCTGTTGATCAACAGCCATGCTATCAAGCATTGTAAAGACCATATCAGCTGAACCATGGTCAATAAGTGCAAGCGAGACGGTTGTGCGATCAACACTAGGGTTGTTCTTTATAATACACTCAAGATCATCCTCATTTAGCCCTTTATGCCGAGCTATATAACTTACCACTTTTGTAATATCAATGCTATTACATCTATCTTCCCGCGGGCTATTTATTGCCATAAGTACGTCATCAACATCGCCATAATCTATCAAATGGCACAACACACTATCTACATCAGTAATCTGCACCTCTTCTCTACGTAAAGCTAAGCCTCCCTCCCCTGCTTCAACCATTCGATGCGCTAATTCATCGTTTAATTCTGTAAAGTTTTCCAGGCCAACTTGAGACACCCATTTGTGACCTGCCCGTGTCATGCGCTTTGTGATATCATCATAATCAACGCCGGGGAATTGTTTGAGCCGAAAAGGCACTGCAATTGGACCAATATCACATATCTGCTGCGCAATAGTGGGGTCGAGTTGACCAAAATACTTAAGGCCAACCAACAGCGTCACCTCATCTCCAGAGTCAAGCATTTTTTGTGCATCCTCCGTAGTCAAGTCAAGATGCGCAGTCGGCTTAGATTGCTCTCGACAGCTGATATAATCCCGAATCTCTTCAACTGTATAGCTCTTTTGTGCAGATAGCTCAGTCGCGTCAATACTACATTTTGCTAGCACCGCCGCAATTGGAGGTGCGTCTTTTCGTGTATTACCTTCTTTGTTTGTATCGGCAGGCGTATTTGACTCGTCCAATAGCGTGCGTTTTCTTACTGTCTCTCTATTTGGCATGTGACAATAATAGGATAATTGTAAACCAATGTCAATCAGCTGTATATGAACCATTTTATTGTTCCATAGACACAGCTACTTACCTTAGCGATTAAAGATATGAGACGCTCCGCACAAAAGCCGCCTTACCTGCCGTATATGCCTCTCTGTTGTGTCGATACTGCTGTGCCAGCTCGTGTTTGAGTTTAGTATACTTCTCACGCAAGACACGGCTACTCCGCAGGCGATCACGAAAGATAATCTTCGGCGATGGCATCGCCTCTACCTGCTCGACATGGAGATGGTACTTCTGGCGTAGCGGATCCTCCACGTCATAGCCTTTGCCAAACTCCATCGTCAGCTCCGTCTCAGTATTAGTCATATTTTCGTAGCCAAGCGGGCGAAGCTGCTCTATCAACCGCTGCTTCGCCCGACTGTCGAGCTTTTTCACAAGGAGTAGGCTATCTATGATTGGTTTGGCTGCCAATCCCGGCACCGCTGTGCTACCAATATGCTCGATGGTACACACCTCATCACCCAGCACACCACTTACCCGCGCTGCCTCAGCCATTAATAACTGTGGCCATCGTTCATCATATGGCACTACCTCTATCGGAAAGAGCTGGCCAATTTCTTCTGGTGTCATGGCGTCGAATTTGCTCATCGTGGTTATCTCTCTATGTGAATATATTCCCCTTCATGTAGTCGCACTGTTGGCACCGCAGGAAACGCCGCCGCAAGCGCATCGGCACTTGCAACAGTACGCCGCTCTGCAGGATTATCGGCATTATAGTGGACAACAACATTCATTGGTAGGATGGCCGAACCAGTATCAATCCCCTGATGACTCAAAAAATGCTGTGCAAGATAATTTGCTCCAGCTGATGAGCCAATATAAACTTTGCCACGCAGTAGTCGTTCTACCTCTGAGAAGTCATGAAGTTCTTGCAAAAGTCGGGTTGTCCTACCACCGTGAACGTAGATAATATGAGCGCGTCGAACTTGCTCAGCAAAACAGCTTTTGCTTGCCAATTCTCGTTTCGCCACAGGGAGATATTGATTATACCAGCCCGCCCAATCATCAAACTTCTGTCGCCATTCTTCATGCGGGCTAGCAAAGAACACATCAAGAATCCTAAGCTCATCTTTTCGTCCTGCAAAGAAATCTTGCAAATAGCTACCAAAGTTGCCCACCCAACGCTCTACACCACCACAGAGGATATATGTCGTAAGGGTCCTTTCCTGCGTCATACCGATCCTCTACTAGGCAGAGTATTACTGCTCCTCTATCATCTGCACCACACCCATCTCGTTATACCTCTGGTAGGCAGTGAGAATTTGGCGTGTGGCGTCATTCGTATTGAGCTGCAATGCTTCGTCTAGCGAGAACCACTGGCCTGTCGCTACTTCCTCAATATCAGTGTGCGATGCCTCGCTTTGCCATTGCTTGAGGCAAAACACTACCGTAAATGCTTGCGTGTCACCATCAGGATAATGATACACCCGCCCTGGGCCAGACTGCGTTGCAAAGAGCTCAAGGTTGCTGGCGTGCGCAGTGATTCCTGCTTCTTCACGCAGCTCATGTAGTGCCGCGCTGGCATAACTATCGCCTTCCTCGACGTGGCCTCCCACTGTACTCCAGCGATCAAAGGATTTGGCGTAGATGAGTTTGACGCGCCCTGCTTCATCAACAGGCAAGACATCAACAGTCGTTGTGAGTAATTTCTTATCCCCAACCTTCTGGCGCAACTGCCACACATACGAGCCAACATACCCCATATTCACACTCCCTTCTCTGCCGCCAGCAGATGATCAATGGTACTTTCTATTATGATTTTAGCATATTCGTTGAGGATGAGGCGGCACGCTACTCGTTCGCACGAGAGTCTCCTGCTTGCTGGAGAGTACTGGCGAGCAAAGCTCAGGCAGCGAGCATGGCGTAGTTTGTGATTGCGCCAGTAGCGACCATGCGGTGGATGGTGGTAATTGGCAGCCACTCAGAGATAATTTGCTCGGTGTCATCTGGCTGATGTTGGTGGTTCGTCCCAGCATATTCGCCGTAAACCACGTGGAGCTTCGCGCTGGTGCGGCGGTTATCGGCATAGAACCAGCCACATTCCCACACATTCGTCATGGCAATGCACGACTCTTCAGCCAGCTCTCGCTGCGCCGCCGCGCACACATCCTCACCCGCCTCAATCTTCCCGCCCGGGAACTGATACAACACCTCATCCACCGGGTACGAATATTCTTGCTGCACCAAAATATTATCGCCTCGTCGACACACCACGATCACCCCACCATGCCCGTGGTAGGGATAATGGATATAGCGGATTATCTTTCCATCTGGCAGCTCTACTGTATCTTCTGCGACAGTGAGTCGAGGGCTCTCGAAGAGCGTCCGCGACGACAGCATGCGCCATTTTTGCAGCTGATGCGATGACATGGTTGGTAAAATATGAATAATAGCTTTACCTATTTGAGCCTTTCTTGATGAAATTCATTTTCTTAACCCCAGGGATACGACGACGAGACAACATCATAGCCAACCACAAACAGCCACTGCATAGAACAAATCCAATTGCCGCAGGAGCAATCACCGCCAGACCAGCTTCACCAGAAAAAGTTATACTCCATAGTAATTTACCGGCAGCCATGAACGCCATGACTACCACACCTAGCCAGATATTTCGCCACCACAATGCCGCTGCTAAAGCACTAAAGGATAATGGTATAAGCAATGTGAGAAAAATCTTACGTAATGTCCATTCACCCTGTAAATACTGCTGCTCAACTTGCAAAAACTGTTGCACCTGTAAATTCGTTTCACTGGGCGGGGCAAACCACCCCATGCTGGTCAAGGTCAAGAATATCACCATCATTATCCCTGCCCAGCTCCGCCGATACGCGAACCAGCAAAACGGTATCAAGAATAACGGACGGATATACCAGCTTAGCTGATTATGGTGCCGCTGCCACAGCCAATCCCAAAAACTCGGAGTAGTAAACGCCATGATGATGAATAGCATAATCAGGCCAGCAAACAAGATAGCGATGAATGTGTCATACTTTTTTATCACAGCCATCATACGATAAACTATACCACTATATTATAACTCTCAAAGTATTTCTTGAGCGTCACCGTATCACCCACCCGCGCTTCACGCGTGGTCTTGAGGTTGGTGACGATGTAGCCGATTTCGCCGGTGCCAAGCAGTGGGTCGGGCTGCATGGTTGGGCTGAGGTGCCCTACCTCCAGGGCAAGGCCGC
Organism: uncultured Candidatus Saccharibacteria bacterium; assembly: GCA_963514895.1. GTDB lineage: Bacteria > Patescibacteriota > Saccharimonadia > Saccharimonadales > Saccharimonadaceae > Saccharimonas. Next base: position 3,585 of record CAUPVK010000020.1, on the reverse strand, counting down.
GGGCGCCGGTGGCCATCATGGTGATGTCCGCGCCTTTCGGTATCGTGCCATCTACCACGCGCACGTAGAGGATGACCCCCCGGTAGTCGTCGTAGTAGCTATCAAAGATCAGGGCGCGGGTTGGTATGGCCGGCGTCTTGCCATCTTGCGCAGCCATGCGCTCAGCCTGCACCGCCAGTGGCGATACTGGTGCTGGGATGCGCTCGACGATAGCCCGCAGCACCTGTGGTACATTCTGGCCAGTCTTAGCCGAAATATGAATAATATCGCTCTCATCGCAGCCGAGCAGATTAATCACCTGCTTAGACACGCGTGGCACATCGGCTGCTGGCAGGTCAACTTTGTTGAGCACCGGGATGATGGTGAGATCCTGCTCCATCGCGAGATAGACATTGGCTAGTGTCTGCGCCTGAATCCCCTGGCTGGCATCCACCACCAGTACCGCACCTTCGCAGGCCTGCAAGCTACGCGATACTTCGTAGCTAAAATCCACATGGCCAGGGGTGTCAATCAGGTTGAGGTCGTAGGCGCCGGGCTGGGGTGCGGTATTATTGCTATGGCTTCGTTTCGATGCTGGCCCGCTCGCTGTCTGCGCACTGGTAGGGTCTGCATCCTCCGCACCATACTCATACTTCATCCGCACCGGGGCGAGCTTGATGGTAATTCCCTTTTCGCGCTCCAGATCCATACTATCCAGCAACTGCTGCTTCATATCCCGCTTGGTAACGGTGCCCGTCAGCTCCATCATGCGGTCAGCCAGGGTACTCTTGCCATGGTCGATATGGGCGATGATGCAGAAATTACGGATATGTTCCATACGCTAGCGCTTCCAGTTCCAGCCAAGGTTAATCCGCCCAAAGAAGATCTGCCGCAGCCGATTGAGCACTGGCTCGGCCTCTTTAAGCCTCAGTCGCCGGCTGAACCATATATAAACCGCAAAGCTCACTATCGTGATCATAATAAATTTCGGGAAGGCAAGGAAGAAACTCTTATCGTTCGTACCAAAGGGGATCATCACCACACTCAGATAAGCAGCCAAACCAGTTGGCACTGCAGCGATGACCATCTTGTAGATACTGTTGATGAAGCTGCGATCAAACAGCCTCGGCATACGCCGCCCCATGAAGAAGAAGAGGACAAGCACCTCCACCACGGCAGTAATAGACTGCGCCCAAGCCAAGCCATAGCCTGGATTTTGATTCTTTGACCAGAGATTTACCAAGATAATCGCCAGGATAATATTAAACCCAATCGCAAAAAACGAGATATAAAGCGGCGTCTTGGTGTCTTGCTGCGCGTAGAAGCTACGGGCTGCAATATGATAAATCGTGCGGAAAAATATCGTCAAAACAAGCACACCAAGAAAGCCCGATATCACCGGGTCACCCCCGTTGTGGATAAAGCTCACCACATAGCCCCGTGCAAAGTAGGTAATGACCGCCACTGGCAATGCCAGCCAAATAATCACCCGGATCATCACCTGCAGTTCTTTGCGGAAGAGATCCTCGCGCCCTGCCCCCAGGTGCTCCGTCATTTGCGGAAAGGCTGCGTTGCTAATCGCCACACCAATCAAGTTCACTGGCATCAACGACAATGCCGACGCCTGCTGGTAAGCCCGCACCGTCCCATCAGCCATACGCGAGGCGAGGTTTGTCTCCACAAGGCCATTGAGGTAGTCAATCCCTTGGTCGAGTGAGCGCGTCCGCAGCAAGCGCAGCACTTGGCGAAAGCTCTTGTTCTTGCGCTTGATCATAAAGCGATAGTCAAAGTCTAAGCCAAGCAGACCAATCGAGCTCACAATCAGCTGCAGCACCGAGCCTAGCACCACACCCAGCGCCACGCCCATAATGCCACCCTCAAACACTTGCCAACCAAAGATATTGATGCCGTTCGTAAAGAAGGTTGCACCAATGATGATGCCAATATTGTAGATCGTTGGCGCTAACGCGTAGAAGGTAAAGCGCCCAATCGCCTGCTGCATACTAGCAATGACGGTAGAGATAGAGAAGAGGAATGGATTGACCGCAATCACGCGCATCATACTCACCGCCAAGCTCCGCCCCGACTCGCTGAGCCCCGGCCCCACCACAACATTCACGAGCGGCTCAGCAAAGATCATAATCAAAATACTCGCCGCTAAGGTGGAGAGTGCCAAGAAATTGATCAAGCTCGAGCTCAAATCCCACGCTGACTGCTTGTTGCCTGACGCCAAGCGCTGGTTAAACACTGGTATAAAGGACACGCTCAGTGCCCCAGACACCAGCACAAAGAACATGAAATCGGGGATGGTAAAGGCTACAGTATAGGCATCAGCACCTACTTTGTAGGTATCGTAATACATACCATTAATAAGCCGCTCGCGATACATCCCCAAGACGCTCGACAGCAGCGTCGAGCCTGCTAGCAGAGCAGCTGCATTCTTGATGTTTAGTTTGCTATTTGCTTTGGCGACGACTGAGCGGACACGCCGACGATTTGCTCCATGTGCCACTGATATACCTCCTGCTCCTAGTGGAGCTTGGCCTCCGTTGGCAAAGTGGCATCTGCCATTGCAGCCTTAGCTTCGTCTTCTTCTAGTGTTTCGTGAACAAGCAGCTCATCTTTGAGCTTCTCAAGCGCTGGACGGTTGTGCGAGAGGACAATCTCAGCACGGCGAGAAGCCTCTTTGATAAGCGCCTCTACCTCATGGTCAATCGCCTCAGCAGTCGCATCGCTATATGGCCGCTCGTGAGTGATCTTGTCAAACACCATACCACCGTTATCTTCGTGGAAGACTTGGTCGCGGAGCTTTGCGCCCATACCTTGCTCGATCACCATATCACGGGCAATCTCCGTCGCTTTGCGTAGGTCACTGCCTGCCCCAGTGGTAATACCGTCGTCGCCATAGATCAGCTTCTCGGCGATCCGCCCACCCATTGCTCGGGCCAGAATATCCTTAAACTCGTATACATTGGTGTAGCTCTTGTCCTCTGGAGGCAAGAACCATGTCACACCGCCCGTACCACCACGCGGGATGATGGTTACCTTATGCACTGGATCGCTATCAGGCAAGACATGCCCCACAATAGCATGACCCGCCTCGTGATACGCCGTGAGTTCTTTCTCATGGTCGGTCATTATCTTGGCTTTGCGCTCGGGGCCAATCGCCACCTTCTCAAAGGCCTCGGTCAGGTCTTGATTAGTGATCGTCTTCTTGCCGCGGCGCGCTGCGATAATTGCTGCTTCGTTGGCCATGTTCGCGAGGTCGGCACCACTGCTACCAGCTGTCTTGGCAGCAAGCTTGTCGAGGTCGACCGATGCATCGGTTGGTTTGTTCTTGAAGTGCACCTTGAGGATTGCCTCACGGTCTTTGCGCTCGGGTAGGCTAATCGTCGTATGGCGATCAAAGCGGCCTGGACGCAACAATGCTGGGTCGAGCACATCGGCCCGGTTGGTTGCCGCTAGGATGATCACGTTTGTATCAGCCTCAAAGCCGTCCATCTCTACCAAAATCTGGTTCAGTGTCTGCTCGCGCTCGTCGTGGCCACCGCCCATACCGGAGCCACGCTTACGTCCCACGGCGTCAATCTCATCAATGAAGATAAT
>CAUPVK010000019.1:0-16191 GCA_963514895.1 uncultured Candidatus Saccharibacteria bacterium | reverse complement strand
GATATGTATTTATACGAGAATGCATAAGCCAAAGGATATTTAACCGATTAAGCATTAAAAGGCCAGAGTTATCAATACCAGAATTTGACGAAATATTCGCAAGAGAACTGGGCCTATGTGGCATATCTCTCGCTATATCTCGCTCTAAGGATGAAAGCTCCTCAATAGAGTAATCGCATCCTCGAGTTTCTGTCTACTGTCCTCATGCGTCAAGTGCTTTCTGGCGTCCTCGATCGAAAGCCACAAATTTTCTATACCCTCATCATTTTCGTGCTCTTCTCGGTTGGGCTCTGGGGTTTCGTTTTCGTCCACCAATTCCAGCAGATAATGATAAACCGTCTTTCGATATCGCTTGCCGTCGTCCTCGTCAAATTCATAGGACACCTCACCAAGCGGAGCTCTAACCTTAACATGATAGCCAGTCTCTTCTAAAACCTCGCGAACTGCTGCCTCTTCTGGGCTTTCACCAGGCTCAATGGCCCCCTTTGGAAATACGATTTCACCGTATTTGGTTACATTTAGTGTGAGGATCTTGCCTTTTGAGCAGCAAACTATTCCGCCGGCTGATTTTTTGTGGATGATGTTTTCTTCTAGCATAATCACTATTGTACCATGATTGTATGCTATCCTCCAGCACCTTTCCAGCCGGGCCAGGATAGATACATTCTCGCGTACTATGGACCACGTGATCCATTATGGTACAGGAAGGGGTAGTCATTCAATTAAATTGGAAAGATCCCAGATGCAACAATACAAAGCTGTCGTGCTGCGATCTATCAGGCGCTTCGCCGACAATGATAAGTTGCCGTCGCCTAGTCAAGGTGGCTCGTCTATACGACTGTACGCAAGATGGGCCGAGCTTTCCAGTAGAGAGGAAACTGGTCAATATCTAGGGAGGAAGATACGGTCAGCAGATGACGCGATAAGCTTTGTACTGCAATTTGCAGGAGTCTGGCACACTATAGGAAAAAGTAACCATACATATAGAGATTTAACACTAGACGCAATACTCAGTATAGATGCTATTATTAGCATTGATACTATACACCAAATTATCACGTCTGATCCGCGATATGGCAACCTAATAAATACGAAGGAGTCAGACCTTGTCCTGTTCGAGCGTCCGAGGGTACGTGATATTCATACTATCGCAAAGGTAGGAAATGAGAAATCACCCGAATTTAAGGAAGCTATGGTAAAACAATTTATCTATTTATTTAACAAAAGACGAGAAGCGAAAGAATAGAGGCCCCAGAAGCTCATAAGTCACGGCTGTGCAACACGAACGCTACGGCTCCTTAATATCTTTTCAGCCAGTTCAAGCTTGCGGTTTGATTGGCTATAGTGATCAAAAAATATATCTATATCATCGTCACTTCTCCATGTTGCACAATTATTATAAAGCCAGATTAATATTCTAATAGCAGCTTCAGCGTACTGCTTGGACCAGTTTAGGTAGTAGTCAGGGGCGCCTCCCGTGCTAGAGACACCCTGATGGACATAGATATTACGAGTCTCCTTTATCAGGAATCCTTGCTGCTCCCAATATCTCTCTCCAGGGATATAATTTTTAAATATATCCAATACCTCAGCCTCTCTGCGAGTTTGGCCATTTGCTTTTCTGGTGGTAATTTCTAGACACCTCTAAAACCCCAACAAGCCAAGATTTACATCTTCCGCGTCCAGTGCAGATGCAAATTCCATAACAACACACCTCAACCGCTCAGCAGCGGCAAAATTATTATCCTGAAATGCCCTCAGCAAGACCCTAAGAAAGCCCTTTTTGCCAGTATCTAGAGCATTAAGCTTTTCTGAAGGCAGGGCATGTCTCCTTGTTGTAGACCAAAATATTTCAGCCCTGCCGTCTCTCTCGGCTATAAATATGCCGACACTACTTATAGCCGTCTTATTGCTGCTCGGACCATACAACAGATTGCGCTCCTGATAATTAAATACTTGTACAACATTAATACAGTCCATGAATCCCTGAAAGGTTCTGGCGGCTTTATTAACAGCCGCTTCCATATTGCGATTGGCGACCTTAGCCTTAACAGTATAGGTATTAGACTCGTTATCAAGCTTCGGAAATACTTCACTCCGACGCCATCGATACTCTCTTATATCACCAGTCTTCTTTACTGTCCTCCAAAAATCGCGCTCACTACACCAGGTAAACTTAATGCCGGAAAGCGTAAGCCGTGTTTTAAATAAATCTGTTTTTGTGCTTTTTGATAGAAAATATATCTGAAAGTAAATTGTAAAGGTCTTGTTCTGTTGGTGCTGCGGCTTTACCGCTAGCGCCCGTCTATCATATTCATCATTGTTGTAGACCATATTAAGAAGCTTACTGTCAAATTCGGCACGCATCGCGATTCTGTCGTTGACTTTTTTGTGCAGTGTTCGAAACAGCAACTCTGCGGGAATATTGTAGGGGCCATAAAACCATCCAGGAGATCTCACGCCCACAAGGCGATCATCTGTTTTTTGATCTGCAAGCCATTCACGATATGCGTCACGGCACTGCATGTATAGCTCTTTATCGCTGCTCTTACTCATTGATACTTATTATATGTCAAATAGCGGATACTAGCAGAAAGTCACAGAACCAAATCACAAAACAAACCGTCCAGCCGCTCCGGACTGGACGATAATTCCTATTTGACCAAGCTTTACAACAGAGGTAGTTATTCATGGTAGCTAAAGATCACGGAACCTTGTCACTCACTCTGTTATACAGCTTGGCTGGGGTGGAGGGATTCGAACCCCCGCATGACGGGACCAGAACCCGTTGCCTTACCACTTGGCGACACCCCATCGCTGTAGATACTGTAGCACAGGCAGGGGTGGTTTTCAAGCTGTTTGCACCGGAACTGATCGGCTTTATAGTATTGCCCACTAACCTTCTTTCTTGTCGTTCACTTGAAGAAATGGTAGCTTGTCGCCAGGCAAACAAGTTCTCTGATTTCGTACGTGAAATGAATAACTCAATAGAGACATTCATTCTCTCATTGCACGAGCGGGAAGTGTGAGGCAATTAAAGGGCGTGAAACCCCTCAGGTGCCAGTAGCCAAGGTATCGGGTGTGTAATCTACAAGCGCTGAAACTCATCCTTCACTTCGTGTGCAACATATAGCGCCGCCAGTGCAAACAGCAGCGAGACGAGCGATACTAGTACGGCCGTTGGCATCATAAATATATTGAGAATAAGGCCAATAATCGCAAAGAGGCCAATCACTAGCGCGCTGCATACCGCAAGCACCCACCCCTGTTTGCGCCGTTCGCGCAAGGGGAGCACCGCAACACCCGCAATGATCGCCTGAGTAATAACGCACAGCAATGCCACCACGAGATACACCCGCCGCGTAGTCAGCGACGAAGATGCTTGTGGTGCAACCATCATCAGCCAAGTACTCACCTTTGATGTAAAAGCCTGATATAGTTGGATAAGCAAGGATATTCCGTACCCAGCATTAACAACCGCAACCAGCAGCATCATAACCCAGAGGTTATCACGAAACCACTGCTTCATGGCAGCGCTCATGCGGGGGAGGGGTTGGCAAATTTTGGTGAGGGTATTCGCGAGTGTATCAATCATAATGCTAGTATAGCATTGCAGGACAAATCGTCAATTTTACTGCATGACCTCATAGGCTTTGAAAAGGATAAAGGGAGGTTCTGAAATATATATTTGGTAGTGATCTTTGCTATTATCTCCTGCTATGATTATCCCCAGAAATAGCCGCAAATATGATAAAATATCTCCATGAAAGCAGAGCGGCTGCAAACAATGACATTTAAAATCACCGGTGGGAGCACAGTATGCCTCAACAGCCGGATTGTTGTGCAGCAAGCGCTGCGTGAGATTGCCTGGCGAGCGGGGCTCTCGGCGGTGCGCTCGGTGAGCCACGACTATGTACCGTATGGCATTGGTGTGGCGCTTCTCTTGCCCGAAGCGCATATCGCAGCGCGTACTTGGCCCGAGACCGGTCTGGCATACGTGACGATGACAACCTGCCAACCAGTTGAAAATGAGATGATCTCTAGTCTTGAGCGCGTCCTGGGTGCTGCTTTTGTCGCCGAGCAGGTTGAGACGGGTGTGGTGAATTTGTAGCAATAGGGCAATTGCTAAATTCCAAAATATCAAAGTGTCGTTACTCGCTTTGTTTATCCAATAGCTCGGCTATCTGATGAGGTATAAGATATAGTTGCTGCTCTGTATACCAAAGCAGCTGTGAGGCGTCATAAGTCCAGTGGCCGTGTAGCGAAAGAGTTGTTTCTCGCCGCTCTCGCAAATATATTGAACAAATTGCGTACATACCTTGTCAAAATACATGTCCCATGCTATAATCAAAGCGCGTCATTATGGCATTTTTTACGACGTTTTTCACGATTATTCTGCAGTGGTATGTGTGGGTGCCAGTGGTGATCCTCCTCGGTTATTTGACGTGGCGCAACAATCGGCAAGTTGACGTGCTGCGCGAGGTCGAGAGTGAACTGCTTATCCTTGAGATCCCCCGTGCCAATGATAAATCTGAGCTCGCAGCTGAGCAAATGTTTGCCAGCCTCCATGGTATCTTGCGTGATGCGCGCGAGCTCAAGATTAATGATGGCTACCAAGAACATCTCAGCTTTGAGATTGCGTCTGTCGGTGGGCAGATTCAGTTTTATGTCTGGACGCCGCGCGCACTACGCAATTTCGTTGAGAGTCAGATTTATTCGCAGTATCCCACGGTGCAAATCCGCACCGCTACAGCCGACTATACGGCGCACGAGCAGCAGCATAATGTCGTCTATACAGCAGAGGTTGTGCTGGCAGAGAGTGAGTTTTTGCCGATCAAGACTTTTCAGAGCTTTGAGGTTGATCCGCTGGCGGGCATTACGGGCACATTGGCTAAGCTGGAGGATACGGATGATGAGATTTGGATTCAGATTTTAGTACGCCCTGTGGCAGATGACTGGCACAAAGCGTCCGATGCGTGGGTCAAGCGTGTGCGCGGTGGTGGGTTCTTTGGCGAAGCATTTCACCCCAAGGCGCGGTGGTTTAGCCAGTTCCTCATGGCGCTGTGGCAACCACCCGAAGGCAACATGACGACAGTAACGGAGCTCTCTGATCGCGACAAAACCCGCATCGCCGAGGCCGAAAAAAAGGCTGCTAAGTTGGGTTACCAGGTTAAGATTCGCGTTGCATATCTTGGCGATAGCACCACTGACGCCCGGCTACGCATGCAGGCGATCATCGGTACCTTCAAGCAGTATAACAGCACCAACCTCAATGGTTTTACCATGAGCCACGATAGCTTCCGTAAGGAAGATCTCAACCGCTATAAGCTGCGCCTCTTTGCCGACCGCGGCTTTTTGCTCAATATTGAGGAGATGGCGAGTGTCTTCCATCTGCCGCACACCAATGTTGAGACACCCAATATCGTTTGGGCAAGCAACAAAACCGCCGAACCGCCCAACCGTCTGCCTGTCCTCACTGGTCATGCAGCTGACGACGAGAAGATCTCGGCCTTTGGTCTGACCAACTTTCGGGGAATCAATCACCAGTTTGGTATGCTGCGGAGCGATCGCTCGCGCCACGTCTACATCATCGGCCAGACGGGGGCAGGGAAGAGTGGCTTGCTGGAGCTCTTTGCCTTGAGTGATATTTATCATAATCAAGGCTATGCCATTATTGACCCGCATGGCGATTTTGCCATCGAGAATATGAAGTTCATCCCCGAGGCACGGCTAGATGACGTCGTATACTTTAACCCTGCAGACGTCGAGCACCCGATTGGCTTTAACCCACTGGAGGTTACCAACCCAGCGCAGAAGTCGACAATCTCATCAGAGGTGATTGGTGTGCTCAAGCGGATGTTTGGCGATAGCTGGGGGCCGCGGCTAGAGTATATTTTGCGCTATACCATTCTGGCATTGCTCGATCGGCCCGAGCCTACCATGCTCGACATCACCCGCATGCTGACGGATAAAAAGTTCCGCAAAGAGACGATCGGCTACTGCAACGATGTGGTGGTGCGGCAGTTCTGGAATGTGGAGTTTGCTAGCTGGTCGGAGAAGTTCCAGACAGAGGCCATCGCGCCAGTGCTCAACAAGGTGGGGGCTTTTACGGCGAACCCCATTATCCGCAATATTATTGGTCAAACGCACTCGTCATTCAACATTCGCCAGATTATGGACGAGGGCAAGATTTTGGTAGTGAATTTGTCGAAGGGGCTGATTGGCGAGGATAATGCAGGGATTCTTGGTTCATTTTTGGTGACGAAGATCCAGCTGGCGGCGATGAGTCGGAGCGATATCCTCGATATCCATGACCGGCGGCCATTTTATCTCTATGTCGATGAATTCCAAAACTTCGCGACTGATAGCTTTGCTACCATCCTGAGTGAGGCACGCAAGTATGGGCTCAACCTCACCGTGGCTAATCAATACATCTCGCAGATGGAGCCAACGGTGCGCGATGCGGTCTTTGGCAACGTCGGGACGATGATTAGCTTCCGCGTCTCGCCAGACGACAGCCCGATTCTTGCCAAGCAGTTTGAGCCACAGTTTGAAGAGAACGACCTCACACAGATGCATAATCGCAACTTCATCATCAACATGGTGATTAATGGTGAGAAGGCACCAGCCTTTAGTGCTACTACGCTTAATCTACCTGAGGCCAAGCGGAGCCATTTGTCGCGCATTATTGAGCATAGCCGCGAACTGTATAGTCAGTCGCGCCAAACAGTAGAGGATACCATCAATGAGCGGATCCACCCGGGCAGTACAGGGGTGAGTGTAGCGTTGGCAGGTCAAGCAGGGGCTTCAGCGGCATCGTCAGCCGCCACTACGAGTGAGGGTACAGCCAAGCGCCGTCGACGTCGCCGACGCAAGCCAGCTGGTGGCGAAGCACGCGATGAACAGGCGACTGCTGAGCCATCGAGCACTAAGCCAGACAAGCAGGCGAAAAAGCCCGCTGCTCCCAGCAAAGCTGCCAAGCCAGCCACTCCTTCTCCAGGCAAAAAGCCAGCGAGTACCGCATCTAAGCCAGCCGCACCACAAGACCCGTCACTTCTCTCCATTCAGCATGCCAAGCCGCGCACTACAATCCCGGCGCAGCTCTTACACCACCAGCCGCATACTGTGCAGCCTCAGTCAGATGGCCCGGTGCCCCTGGCTAAGCAGCCTGATAGTGCAACCTCAGAGCACACGCACGATGAGCTTGATGACCCAACCTTCTTTGCTTTGCGTTAGATAGGTAAATGTAAATGTAAATTTCTCTTCGGTATCTATTGATTATCTACCCTATAGGGGTGTAGCGAGCATTTTCGTCGAGGCGGCCGAAGGTACAACATTTAGACATGAGAGAATCCTCGAGTGCAGCGGAGTGAAGCAGTGTAAGCTAAGTCTCGAGCAACAAGAGTAAAGCACGACAGAGGTAGCCATACAAAAAGCCTCATTTTTCCTGTGCATAACTCCGCTACCTCGCCTCACTAACCAATGTGGGTTATGCTATAATGGAGAGGATAAACGGAAATACGGGACATGACGGCAGTAATTTGTGTAACAAATCAAAAAGGTGGTGTTGGCAAAACGACAACGGCGATTAATGTTGCCTATTATTTGGCAAAGGCTGGCAAGAAAACCCTCGTCGTCGATTTCGACCCGCAGGGCAATGCCACGAGCGGCCTTGGCATTGATAAGCAGCTGCTCGACGCCACCATGACAGAGGTCGTCAAGAGTGAGAAGAAGCTTGCCGATATCATCCAGCCTACCGAGCACAAGAATCTCTTTATCGCGCCTGCTCTGCCACAGCTGGCCAATGCCGAGGTAGAACTGGCCAAGGCGCAGCACCGCTTTAGCCGTCTCAAAGGGGCGATTGATGAACTGACTGGTTACGACTATATCATTATCGACAGTCCACCAAGCCTCAGTCTCCTCACTGTCAATGGGCTCATTGCAGCACGCTATGTGCTATTGCCAGTCCAGGCGGAATTCTATGCGTTGGAAGGGCTCGGGCAGCTGCTCGAGACAATGAAGCTGGTGCGCAAAAATATGAATCCAACACTTGATCTTATTGGGGTGCTACCCACCATGGTAGATGGTCGCACATCGCTCTCGAGCCAGGTCTTGGCTGAGATTGCGAAGCATTTTCCAGCGAAGGTGTTTGCGGAGTCTATCCCGCGCAATGTCCGCCTGGCTGAGGCTCCAAGTCATGGTGCACCGATTGGGGCATATGATCGCTTTAGTCGGGGTGCACGGGCATACAAAGCCGTGACGAAAGAAATAATCGAACGAACGGGGGTATAAATGGCAAAACGAGGTTTAGGGCGGGGGTTTGATTCGCTGATTCCAGCGGAGCTACTGGACGAATCGTTCGACCCAACCGCCGACCAAGACGACCGGATTAGTGACCTGCGTCAGATCAAGCTTGCAGAAATTATGCCTGACCCTACTCAGCCGCGTCGGGTGTTTGACGAAGTATTGCTCGATGAGCTCGCTGAGTCTATCCGTGTCCATGGTGTGCTGCAGCCTATCGTTGTTACCCCTGATAACAAAGGCAAATATGTCATTGTGGCTGGTGAGCGACGCTACCGAGCTGCTACCAAGGCGGGGCTGGAGAAGATCCCGGCATTGGTGCGCACGTTGTCTGATCAGCACAAGCTCGAGCTCTCGCTTATCGAAAATATCCAACGCCAAAACCTCAACGCTATTGAGACCGCCACAGCGTATCTCAAGCTGCGCGATCAATTCAACCTCACACTCGAGCAAATCGGCCAGCGCGTTGGTGGCAAGTCACCCAGTGCAGTGAGTAATACACTACGCCTCTTGCGCTTGCCTGAGGTAGTGCGCCAAGCAGTAGTCGATGGCAAGCTGAGCGAGGGGCAAGTCCGGCCGCTGATTAGCTTGGATGAAGCGCAGATTGCAGATATTTTGCCCAAGATTATTCAGGAAGAGTGGAGCGCGCGGCGGATCGAGCAGTACCTCGCTATTCTTAAGCGCACTGAGGAAAGTGATTCTGCTCAAAAGACCGCCAAGGCGCAGCGTCCAGCACCGCCACCGCAGTATACGGCTGCTAGCCAGCGCTTTGAGCAGCAGCTGAGTGCACCAGTTCAGATTCGTGGCAACCGCCGCGGGGCGGGGCAGATCGTTATCCGCTTCACTAGCGACGATGACTTCGAGCGGATCGTTGGTTTGCTAGAGCATACACAGGACGAGAAGTAGAGAAATAAAGCGTAATATACAATAAACCTTCCTAGAGTAGAAGGTTTATTTATTGTGGTCAAAGACTGTTGATGAATGCAATACAAGTTCTCTGTAATAGTGAATATATATCTAGAATATTCATATCCTGAACAAAAAGGTCTGGAGATAATAGTCAGTTTCAGTTTGTGGCTGGCTAGGCTATAATGGGGCTCAAACCAAACGAAGAGTAAGAGGAAATCTAAATACTAAACTAACCATTTCCTATACAGGAGTAAAAGCAACAAGATGAGTTAGTAATATTATATCTGAAACCCTTGAATTTTCGTCAGCGGCCAGAGTCGCAGGCTGACGGGGCCAATCACATCATAGAGTGGCACGGTGCCGAGGCCATTACGTGAGTCGAGCGAGTAGCTGCCTTGACGGTGATCACCCGCTACAAAAATTGATCCTTCGGGCACTGTCACCTCTGTGTTGCCACTGGTGGGAGAGCCAGGACCATCCCAGCTGTCGTCTGGGTGAAAGCCTTGTGGGTGTTCTCTGTTATAGACAGTCAGCGTCCCATCCTTGACTGTAACGCGCTCGCCTGCAAAGGCAATAACGCGCTTGACAAGGTTCATATCCTCGCTGCCTGGGCTGTAGAGCGGGTTCTTAAAAACGATAATTTGCCCCCGCTTGGGTGTGTATGAGTTGTTTTGCAAATGCGCCATCGTGACGGGCAGGCGATTGACAATCAGCCGATCACCAGTGTAGAGTGTCTGCTCCATACTCGGGCCAGTCACGCTAAAGCTACGAAATACAAAGGTGTTGATAAGGAGTGTGCCAACAATGACGCACACCACAAAAATTACAAAGCCACCGATATCCTTGAGTCTGGGGTGGCGGGTCAAAAAACTTGCTTCCATCATGAAGTATTATATCACTAAATGCGGGCGGAGGGGAGGAATAATTGCAATGTATGCGCTCCGCCACCGACCTAGCGGAGCGCATACTGTGAGGCTCAACGCGAGGTTGATGACGGAGCGGGGTTTCCGCCCGTGAGGAGCAGATTGTACTGCTCGGGAGAAAGGGTTATAGTAGCGCGAGCATGGCCCTCTGTAAAGGCTCCCTGAATGACTTCAGGTAGGCTTACATTATCCGTGGTGCTAACAGAAGACTTCTCGAGCGTCCTGTGGCAGTACCACCAGCCGAAGCTGACACGTGCATGGCACGAGCTATAGTCCTCTCTGACGACGTAATTGTGGCCCGCATTAATATCTGAATTGATATGGATGCTAACAGAAGACTCTGCTTCGTTTGATTGAACAAACGTTATCTTAGATGTTGGAATCTCTAAGATATAGCTCTCGCCTTGCGATGCAAAGCCGACAGAAATAGCGGTAGCTGGTGTCCACGAGCCACTGCCATGAACGAAGAAGAAGTTCCCGTTCACTGCCATACTGCCAGACGTACCAGCAAAGCGTTGGCCTAACTTAAGCGGATATTGAGTATCCGACTCAAGCCCGTAGTGGGAGGTGACCTGTGCAATAGTAGCAGAGGCACGCTTTGTTTTGGTACCAAAACTGGACATCGTATATAGCACCGCATTTGCTATCCCGTAGAGGACAAGCATAGTAGCAATGACCTTTGTAAAGAATCCTATTGTGGTGGATTGATTACTTTCCTTGTCGTCTTGTTCTAACATAAGGCCTACAGCCATAAAGAGTCCAACAATAGTTGCAACAATCGCTGCAAACGCTGAGAATAGCCAGATAATCATGATGATCAGCTACTTTCTTTTTCTCTAATAACTCTGGGTGGAAACGTACCATCTCCTGCGGGTCGGCGCAAAAGATTAATATATATATCAATATATGGAGGTGGAGTCAAGCAGACAGCTATAGAAATTTTATAAACAGAGCAGCTACTCAAAAATGAGTAGCTGCTCTCTCGGGCTATGCTGTTTGCTGCTATCGATCTACTACGATCTTAAAGTAGTCGTGATTAAATGCGCCCTCCTCATCTTCTTCTACAATGGCAACTAAATTCTCGAGTGTTTTAATCTCCGTTTCTGTCAAGCGTTTGTTTTGCTTAGATAAGTTAGAGGCAACGCAGAGACAAATGTATTCTAACGAAATAGCCCACTCGCCGACCCTGGCGTATTCCCTTGCTTTTTTGGCTTGCGATTGAGACAAGTAAGGAGATTCGTCAATATAATTGTAAAGTGCTATCGTTTGTTTAACTTGTTCGCTCATGGATATAATTATAACATAAATCGTTAGTCTGTGTAGTGTATCGGTTACCTCCTCGGGTTATAAAGATCAGTGTAATTATTTAAATAACATTCCAGCGGCTCTTATGGGGGCATGTTGCGATATAAAAATTATGAAAATATTGTTGAGGTTCGTGTTGTATCGTGATGTCCGTATGCAAAATAGTGCTGCATTGTGCAAATATGTGCTTATACTCCATACGACCACAGTCTCTCACGGCATTTTTGGCTTGCAAAGTGCAAGTTTGAGTGCGGTTTCGTATTTATTTTTTGGGGCAGATCCAGTATAGTAGAGAGAGTTTATGGCGGGTCGCAATTCGATAGATGGTTTTCGGTCGCAAAGTAGCGGGACGGTGGATAGGCGCCCTCGCTCGCTTCGTCGTGCCGATGGCTCGATGCCGCGAATGGGTCGCTCGATGACGGGCACGGCTGGCGCTGGCCGCAGCTTGACTACAGTAGAACAGCCGAGGAATTATGCACCGCGCCGCAGTGCGTCTATCAGTACCAATAACCCCAGCAGTAGCCTAACCGACTTCGACATCAATCCGAGTGATAACCTCTTTGCCGACCTAGAGCAAGGTAGTGGTGGGCGAGGCCGCAGGGGCCGTAAGAAGCCGCAATCGACGCGGCGCAAATGGATCAAGCGTGTTATCATCGCTCTCGTCATTATTGGCGTGGGCTTCGGTGGTATGCTGCTGTGGCGGGCCTTTATGGCGAGCTCACATATCTTTAAGGGTGATATCTTTGGCTTGATTCAACAAAAGGAGCTCAAGGCAGATAGCAATGGTCGGAGCAATATTCTCTTGCTTGGTACGTCGGAGGATGACCCAGGCCATGAGGGGTCGTACCTGACTGACTCCATCATGATCTTGAGTATTAGCCAGAGCAAGAAGGACGCCTATATGATTAGCATCCCGCGCGACCTCTACGTCAAGTATCACCGGTCGTGTAACTCTGGCAATGCAGGTAAGATTAATGAGTACTTCAACTGCGTCAATAGCGATTGGTCGAGCACCGAGGCAGAGGATGAGCGCCAAGCCGCTTCGCGCAAGTTCTTTGGCAATATCGTGGGGCTGGACTTGCAATACAGTGTGCACGTCAACTACACCGTATTGCGCGACCTGGTCTCGGCACTGGGTGGCATCAAAGTGACGATTGAGAGCCGTGACCCCCGTGGCCAGATGGATGGTAACTTCGACTGGAAATGTCGGGGCGGAAACCCTCGCGCGAGCCATGCCACGATGGTTAAGAATTGCCCGCCGAATGGTCACTTTATCGACTACCCCAATGGGCCGGTCAATCTCGACGCTGAGCACGCACTCTACCTAGCACAGGCGCGCGGTGCCTCGGGTATATCGTATGGCTTCGAGCAGTCCAACTTCGACCGCGAGAAGAACCAACAGAAGGTGCTCGTGGCCATCAAAGAGAAGGCAACGAGTGCCGGCACCCTAACGAACTTTGGTGCGGTGACGGGGATCATCGACGCACTAGGCAAGAACCTCCGTACCAACTTTGAGACAAGTGAGATCCGTACACTCATGTCGCTGGGGCAAAATATTAAGAGTGACGCTATCAAGAGTGTGAGCCTACTAAACACAACCGTTGGTGACCTAGTGGTGGCGCAGACGGTTGGTGGTATTAGCTCGGTCGTACCCGCAGCTGGCACATACGATTATAGCCAGATCCAAGCGTACATCAACAAGACGCTCAATGCTACAGATGTATCTAAAGAGTCGGCCCATGTTGTCGTCCTCAATGCATCAGGTGCATCAGGGGTGGCCAAGCGCGAGGCAGATAAGTTAGAGAAGCTTGGTATGGTTATTGACAGCATTGACAACGCTCCAAGCAGCGGCAGCGCAGGGAGTAACAAGATCTACCAAGTAGCTGGGAGAGCTACCGCGCCGAATACGAAGGCCAAGCTAGAGTCGATCTATCATGTTCAGGCTACTACTGGCACACCACCAGTAGCTACTGGCAGCCACACGCAGTTTGTTGTCGTGGTTGGTCAGTCCACGACGGGTACTTCGTCGGCTATTAGCGATTAGTGAGTGCGCAATGGCAGTGTTTGCACGGTTTTACATTACTCAGCCCTAGTTTTACCGACGACGAGTTGTGCGGCTAAGCTGCGAGATACGAAAATACCTAATATCTATCGCCCATGCCAAAA
This sequence comes from uncultured Candidatus Saccharibacteria bacterium, assembly GCA_963514895.1. Lineage (GTDB taxonomy): Bacteria > Patescibacteriota > Saccharimonadia > Saccharimonadales > Saccharimonadaceae > Saccharimonas. The sequence goes on along the minus strand of CAUPVK010000019.1, from coordinate 2,587 downwards.
CTGCTGTGTCTTCGTCCACTCAGGGTCCTGAGTGGAGAGCTTTGCGTTATTGAATTCATTCCAACATCGCTCAATGCTGGTACGAAAGAGTGATTCCTGGACCTGGATTGACGAGCCATTCACAACACGGTGTGGCAAACCACGGTTCGTAAAGCACTGAGCAGCTGCATCGAATAGCTTGCGATCGGTCACTTGCCGTACATTCAGTACCTCTTTGTACGAACCTGATGGGAAGTGTAGTGGTATCTCACTGCCAATATAGCCAGTCAAAGCAAAGGCAGTCACGGGTACAGTAATAACGAGGAGAGGTGCGAGGATGGCGGCGGCCATCCAGTGCTGTTTGGTGTTGCGAAAATGGAGTTTGGTTGTCATATATAGTAAGTATAGAACGTATAGTATGGCTATTGTCAAACAAAGCAAATACTGCCTGAATCTTATAATTCCTCTTCTCTCAGTATTTGTTTCACTTTCCTTCTGATAAATTGCAACAAGTGCTAGTGCTCCTCGAGTATCAACTCTCTTATATTTATCTAAAAAGCACATTTATTACAATCAATTTCACGCTTCACCGGAGGAAATGCGAGAGAAGCGGCGTGCGATCTTATGGTGAGACTCTGCAAACTTAGGCGTAGCAAGACAAACTGCGGAATTAGCACAGCCAGTACAGTAGAGAGTAGAATGTTCTCGCCCTAGGCTCTTATTTTTTCGCCCAAAATGGTATAATAAAAGGCAATGAATTTTTTGCATGGTACACATCGTCAGTCTCGGGTCAGTGAGGTCGTTTATGTGGCGCTCAATCTTGGGCTTGCGACGCTGCTGTTTTTGATCGTCCTAGAGGTGCAGTCGCCTTGGCTGGCATTGGCACTGGTGATTGCGAGTAAGTGGCGGGCGCTTGCGGTGCGGCCACGCTTTTGGCTTGCTAATATTGTGGCAAATATGATCGACCTCACGGTGGGCATTAGCGTCGTGATGCTGATGTATGCTGCCAGTGGAGTGATCTGGCTGCAGGTTGTCTTGGCGGTGCTGCATGCACTGTGGCTGGTGGTACTCAAGCCACGGTCAGATCGCCGCTCGGTGGCTATTCAGGCGGGCGTTGGCGTTTTTCTTGGGGCGACGGCTCTTGCCATGAGCTCCTACCGGTGGGATGCCGCCCTGGTTGTGCTACCGCTGTGGGTACTGGGGTACTGTGCTGCACGGCATGTTCTCGGTAGCTATGAAGAGCCACTCACGCGTACCTACGCGCTGATTACCGCGACAGTCTTTGCGGAGCTTGGCTGGGTGAGCTACCACTGGATGTTTGCCTATACTATCTCTGGTCTGGGGGCGATCAAACTTGCACAGTTGCCGCTCTTTTTGGTGCTCTTTGGCTTTGTGTGTGAGCGTGCCTATAATAGCTACTACCAGCATGGTGTGGTGCGCGGGGCAGATATTGTCTTGCCATCGACACTGGCGGTTGGGCTTGTGCTGACGCTTTTGCTGTTGTTTAACAGCCTAAGCGCCACTGGCCTTGCGTAGCCGAGGCAAGTGAAAAAAGGGTAAGGGGAAAAGAGGTTATGAATCAACAACCGCAGATGACAGCGCAAGACCAGCGGGCGGCGCGTGCCATGCGTCAATCGAAAATTATGTCTATTATTGCAGCGGGTGCGCTTGCCCTCGTTTTCGTCGTGGCGATGACGATGTGGGTTTATTTGCGAACAATTGACCGCAATGCGACCGTCACTGAGCGCGACAAGGTTAGCACCGAGGTTACCCTCCCCCCCACCGCCGATGAATCTGCAGTAGCTAATGTAGCCGACAAAGCATCAAAGAGCGTCGTGTCTATCATCACCAATATCGAAGAATCATCATCGCTCCGCACGACCACTCGCCAATCAGCTGCAGCGGGCACTGGCATTATTGTCAGCAAAGATGGTTACATCGTCACAAACAAACATGTTGTGTCTAAGGCAAGCTCCATCCGTGTTATTGCTTCGGACGGAACGCGGTATGATGACGTCCGAGTGGTGGGTGAGGACCCGCTCAATGACATTGCTTACCTTAAGCTTGAGGTGGGTAATACAGTGCTCACGCCACTGTCGCTCGGTGACTCAGCAACGGTGCGGGTAGGGCAGTCAGTTGTGGCAATCGGCAACGCACTGGGCCGCTACCAAAACACCGTCACCAGCGGTATTATTTCTGGTAAAGGGCGGCCTGTGACAGCCTCTACATCGGGCAATAGTACCCAGCGAACGGAAAGCCTAACTGATCTTATCCAAACCGATGCTGCCGTGAATTCTGGTAATTCTGGCGGGCCATTGCTTAACCGCTCAGGTCAGGTGATTGGCATCAATGTAGCAGTGGCAACAAACGCTCAGGGCATTAGCTTTGCTATTCCTGTCAATGCGATGAAGGGGACGCTCAAGTCGGTCCTGGCGGGTAAGGGAGTGCGCCGGGCCTACCTTGGGGCGCGCTATGTGATGCTCACGCCAGATATTGCTAAGCAGGTTGGTACTTCGGCGAAGGAAGGCGCGTATGTGATGACAAGTGGCGACAAAAGCGCGATTGTAGCAGGTAGCCCAGCCGACAAAGCCGGCCTCCGCGAGAAGGA
>CAUPVK010000018.1:0-18136 GCA_963514895.1 uncultured Candidatus Saccharibacteria bacterium | reverse complement strand
GTTCCATCTTCGGACGTGCTGGTGAAGTTTTGATAACGTTAGCTGGCGGCATGTTGATCGTATTGGCTGGGGGTCTTTGTACTTCAGGAGGTCGCTGTGCTTTTGGCTTGGTTTGCTCCTTCTTCTTGACATTGGCAATCACAACATTGATGCGGTCGTCGTCAAGGACTTTTTTGTATGACACCTCTGCGCTGTCGCCGCCTGTGTATTCTCCACCAGCTTGCTGAGCAATTTGGTTCGGATTGCAGGCTTCGGGATTCTTAACACTGCAGATGCGAGCAAGCGGGCACGCATTGCAGGCCGCTTGGCCAATCCGCTCCTGCGCAATTCGCCGCGCATTTTCTTGCCAGGCTGCAATTTCCTCCGACGAGTGCTTGGTTGGTGCTTTGGCAAGCTGCTCACTCATTCGAAAAACACCTCTGTTGCAATACATTTACTCGCAATACCCCGCACAGTGAGCCCTTGCCACATCGCTCGCGTAAACGCAACTGAACCGCACACTAGGTAGTGTGCCGCTGGGTTGATACACATATCGAGGTCAATTCGCCCCTGGTGTATCTTAGGCGAGACTGTTGCTTGACGTGTCACGAAGTGGTGAAGCAACAGTTGTGGGTAGCGCACCTCATATGCAGCAAGGTCGGCCGCAAAGACAATATCGTCGACGGTCCGATTGCTATACATGAGCTGAATATTCCGATGCGGATCACGCGCGCATTCGTTCTTGATAATACTCCACACCGGACTAATACCGACTCCAGCTGCGATCCCCACGAGTGGGCGATCTGTCAGTGGATTAAAGTACCCATACGCCGCCGAAAAAGTTAGTTGGTCGCCCACCTGCCGGCTACATAGGTAGTGGGAATACTCACCGCCAATATCCTTCACGGTAATACTCAGATGTGTTTCGCCGGGCCAACTCGATAGGCTATATGCCTTACCCTCAGGCGTGCGCGACTCTGGCTTGATAACGGTAATGTATTGTCCGGCGGTATAGCGAAATGGTGCGTCGCCTTTGGCATCAAACACCAGCGTTGCTACATCGTGCGTATGCTGAATCACTTGCTGGATTGTCCCTGTATAGTACTGCATCAGTGCACCACGCATTCTGTTACATAGCGTTGCATAATGTGCTGAGCCTGGGCCATCTCCTCGTCGGTAAAGCTCGTTTCATCGCAAAAGCGGCTACTCACCAGCGTATCACTTGCAATAAAATGCTGCAGGGCAAAGCGCTGTGCACCGTGCACCATCTGCCCGACTGCATCGAAGTCTGCTGGCTCAAGCTGCCCCCGCACAATCGTCGTGCGAAACTCGTGATCGACTCGGCTTCGAATGAGGTCGATACTTTCCATAATCGCATCGGTGTCAATTGGCCGCGCGGCAATTTCTACATACTTTTCCAGTGGTCCCTTAATGTCCATTGCTACAAAGTCGAGCAGTTGCTCATCCAGCATCTGGCGCAGCATCACCGGGTGGGTCCCATTGGTATCGAGCTTGACGAGGAAACCGAGCTGCTTGATAGCCCGAATGAAGTCAGGCAAATCCTCACTCATCGTCGGTTCACCACCACTGATCGCGACGCCATCAAGCAAGCCAACCCGCCGCGCAAGAAAATCAAGAATCTCCGCCTCAGGGATACAGCCAATATACTGCTCGGGCAAGACGAGTTCTGGATTATGGCAGTAACCGCAGCGCATATTGCAGCCAATCAAGAAGACTGCCGCACAGGTGTGACCTGGGTAGTCGACTGTGCTGAACTTTTGGATACCACCGATCTGAACCATCACCATCCTCCCTTCTTCCTATTATTTAAGCATCGATTGTATCGGCTGCTTTGTCGTAGTGGTAGCGCAGCGCAAACTCTGCTTGCTTGCCCTTATTCCACTGCTGCACCGGCCGCAAATAACCCACCACCCGCGAATATATCTCACACGGCTCCTGGCACTGCGGGCACGCCTCATGTTCCCCACGCAGGTAGCCATGATTCTTACAAACACTAAAGCTCGGACTGATCGTAAAGTATGGCAAGCGGTAATTGTGGCAGATCGTTCGCACGAGCCCTTTGAGTGTTGTGGGGTCATCCATTCGCTCACCGAGGAAGAAGTGGATAACGGTGCCGCCAGTATATTTGGTCTGCAATTCGTCTTGGAGGTCAAGTAACTCAAAGAGATCGTCGGTGTAATTGACCGGCAGGTGTGTGCTGTTGGTGTAGAACGGCGCTGGCACCGCCTTGCCAATACCGTTGGCAAAATGCGCTGTTTCTGGGTAGTCGCGCTGGTCGATCTGCGCCAGGCGGTAGGTCGTGCCTTCGGCTGGCGTTGCCTCAAGATTGTAGTTATTGCCAGTTTCTTCTTGGAACTTCACGAGCGTCTCACGCATTAGATCAAGCGTCCGCTCAGCAAATTCCCGCCCTGCAGCCTGACCAATATCCGCGCCAAGGAGATTAAGCGCTGCCTCATTCATGCCAATTAAGCCAATTGTCGAGAAATGATTCTTCCAGTATTCACCAAAGCGCCGCTTGATATCGCGCAGATAAAACTTGGTATAGGGGTAGAGGTTGGCATCGGTTAGGCGCTCGAGTGTTTTGCGCTTAACTTCGAGACTATCACGCGCTTGCTCCATAAGGTGGACGAGACCAGCCCGAAACGCTGCTTCGTCACTCGACTTCAGTGCCAAGCGAGGCAGGTTAATCGTCACCACACCAACCGACCCCGTCATTGGGTTGCTCCCAAACAGGCCACCACCACGATACTCCAGTTGACGATTATCAATCCTCAGGCGGCAGCACATACTACGCGCGTCTTCTGGGCTCATATCACTATTCACAAAATTACTAAAGTATGGAATGCCGTATTTTGCACTGGCTTCCCACAGGTTGTCAATCACAGGATTATCCCAGTCGAAATCAGCCGTAATATTATACGTCGGAATCGGAAAAGTAAAGACTCGTCCGTTGGCATCACCCTCCGTCATCACCTCAAGCAGTGCCCGATTGAAGGTATTCATCTCATCCTGGTAGTCGCCGTAGTTACTCTCTTGCATCTCTCCACCGATAATCACAGGTGTGCCTGCCATATGCTTAGGACATTCGAGGTCAAGCGTGATGTTCGTAAACGGCGTTTGGAAGCCAACACGCGTCGGCACATTAACATTAAAGATGAATTCTTGCAGTATCTGCTTTACCTCATCGTACGCTAGTCCATCTGCTCGAATGAATGGTGCGAGCAAGGTGTCGAAATTGCTAAAGGCTTGAGCACCAGCTGCCTCGCCCTGCAGTGTGTAGAAATAGTTCACGACCTGGCCAAGTGCCGTGCGAAAATGTCGGGCCGGCTTACACGAAATCTTGTTTGGCACACCAGTGAAACCCTGCCGAAGCAGATCCATTAAGTCCCAGCCCACACAATACACACTCACAAGGTTAAGATCGTGAATATGGAGGTCACCGGACCGATGAAGACGACCAATCTCTGGGCTGTAGATTTTGTTTAGCCAGTAGGTTTTGCTCACCTCACTTGAAATGTAATTATTAAGGCCCTGGAGGCTGTAGCCCATGTTGGAATTCTCATTAACCCGCCAGTCAAGCTTGAGCAAATATTGGTCAATCAGGTCAACATGTGCACTCGCAGCAATCTCGCGCAGCTTTTGATGCTGATCGCGATAAATAATGTACGCCTTGGCGGTCTTTTTATATGGCGAGCGCAGCAAGGTGTCCTCTACCGCATCCTGCATTTGCTCCACGGTGAGTTTATCATCCGCTATAGTCTGCTGCGCCTGGGCAATCGCCGCCTGAGCTAACTGATAAGCCTCTTCCTCAGCAAACTCACCCGTCTCCAGACCAGCTCGTTCGATTGCTGCCATAATTTTTGTGTCGTCAAATGCCACGATGCGCCCATCGCGTTTGGTAATTGTGTGATACATATCCCTCCCTTTACTTGCCACGGCAACACGCGCGCCACGGCATGAGTGTTTATCCTTGTTTTTTATGATTGTGCAAGCATCGGTTACTAGTGTCATAGACACCATATATAGCGCTTACTATGCACTATACTACTCTATATACTGTGGGTCAAGCGTGATATTCACAACGGGTATACTGGCACGACCTCTGTTATATGAAGCATGTGACTGTGGTCAGAGCAATTTGTTGTTATTTTTATTCAGTAGCTACATGCCGGCATCACAAATCGCTGAGCCGATCAACTACAGAGCGCAAATCCCTGGGCAGGCCACGCTACGCGCTATTGATCCACCCTCGCAAGCATGGTACAATACAGAGGTGCCACGCGATAATGGGCCGTCGCCAAGTGGTAAGGCACCAGGTTTTGGTCCTGGCATTCGGGGGTTCGAATCCCTCCGGCCCAGCCAAGCTATCATTGTTACCAGCCTTTTGTCGGCTGGTAATTTTTTATCGCGACTTTATCTTGGGCGTCTGTTCGATCAGGCCCTCACTCGGGTTTTGCCTATTTTGAGCATTAGCTCTTCAAGTTTTTTATTTTTCTGACAGATCAAAGTTGATCGGACTGCGATATTTCGACCCAGCACTGAAATCTAATACTCTCGAAAAGCACCGACTACAGTGGTGCTCCCCGGAGGGTGTGGAGGAGATGTGGTAATTAATAGCGGTTTTTTACTATTTAGACACCCTAGGATGATCGTTCATCAATCACGAGTGGATTTTGAGCCATTTGCTTCGCGTACCACGAGCACCACTGCCACGCCAAGTAAGCCTGTAAATGCTACCGTCCACCAGCCATTGAGTAGTGGTAAGGTCGCTCCAAAGAGGCCCGATTCACTCATCGGCACAGCGAGAAAACACCACAGTGCCATACCAAACCACACTGCGCTCACGACAAGTAAACATGCCTGCGAAATACGGCGTGACCCTCGCGACATATCCATCGAGAGCAAAAATGGCAAACTACCGAGCTCAAGCAGTGGCAATAAGCCAGCCAAGAGAGCAGCCATTATGTTCCCGCCAGCCATATGCCACCCGCTCGTGATATCAGCAAACTTCTCAAAGGTAAAAAGCTGCGTGATGATCAAGAACGTTACGACAATACCAAGCGCAAGACGCCGCCAATACGCAGGATCGCGCCGTAAATGCTCTGGAAAAATCGCCTGAAATAACCCAAGCCAAAATCTAATCATACGCTGCTTCATAACCTTATCATATCAGATATTACCCTGTTTTACACGTATTTCCTTGCACTTGTGCCACATGTTCGCTACTATAGAAGGAGCGAACGTTACAAACATAAACATTTTATACATACTTGTATCAGTCGCTCTCCGATATATCCACCACAACAGAACGCCCGAGTGTTTATGGCATGCTCGGGTGTTTCTTTTGTATAGACAGGGCTAGTCATCTACTGGCAGTGAATGCTCTGCACGCCAAGCCGCAATGTTGCCGTGGTGACCACTGAGCAATACCTCGGGTACTGCCACCCCCTGCCATACCTCTGGGCGTGTATATTGCGGAAACTCCAGCGTCTGACCATCACTAAAGCTCTCAATCGCTGCGCTCATCTCACCACCAAGGACACCAGGGATCAGTCGCACAATTGAGTCGATAATCGTCATCGCGGGCAACTCACCACCAGTCAGGACATAGTCACCCACTCGGAGCGCTTGGTCGACCACCTGCATAATTCGCTCGTCGTACCCCTCGTAGCGCCCACAGATGAAGATATAACCATGGTCGGTCTGGCTATACTGCTGCGCAAGTGCCTGATTCCACCGTTGGCCCCGCGGCGTCATGATGAGCACTTTGGCAGTCGGGTCGCGCTCTTTGGCGTACCGCACAGCCCTCCAGAGTGGCTCAACGCGTAGTAGCATACCATCGCCACCACCATACGGTGTGTCGTCGACCGTTCGGCGAGGACCGAGCCCAAATTGGCGCAGATCAATTGTCGTTAGCTCCGCCAAGCCTCGCTGCTGCGCCTTCCACAGCATTGAAGCCTCAAACACGCCGGAAAACATCTCCGGAAACAGGCTAATCACTTGGAATTTTTTCATCTCTCCTAGTGTAGCAAATTACCGCAGCAGCGTCTAACAGATACTGCGAGAGATTCAGGTCTTTACGCTTATGTTTTTTATTTGTTATACTGGTTATGCTATGAATTTTGGATCAGAGACAGATAACACTACCGCGCAGCGTCTCGAACTATCGAGCCGGCGTACAACCATCACGCCGCTCAACGAGAATATTACACTCGAGCAGTTCGACGGTAAAGCAGCGGTGCCCCGCCACCTGGTAGGCCCCGCGATTGCCAATATCTCGATTGACACCGAAGCCACCCGCCACGATCCGCGCCGTACTCACGGCTATAATCCACCAAGGTACCAACCCCATTATGGTTTACTGATTGTGATCATCGGCATCTTACTTTTGCTTATTGCTGGCATTGCTGGCTTAACGAATATTTTGAGCCGGTTGCGGTAGTATATGAGAACCTTTTTGGCGTCACTCGCTCACTCACTACTTCATCCGGATAGCATATAAAACTCGTTGCTATATAAGCTCATACCGCTACCACTTTAGCCTCTGCTACACTATACATTCACCCAACAAAAAAACTGCCTCCACAGCAGTTTTCTTGCACAAATAAGGCTCTCAAACCTTGTTGGTTTGCTCGCAAAGAGCGTTTATTTTTCTCGCAGTTCGTTTCTGAACTGATCGTATTATATATCAAGGTCGTCGAGTTCTGCAAGCTCTTGGCGAGACTTTTTTGCAAAATCCGATTCGCTCTCATCGTCGTTATCCACCGTATCAGTGGTCAAGTTATCCACAGACTGGGATGCTGCGGTGTGTGGCTCATCATTATTCACCACCTTGAGGTTGTAGCGAGCACTGTTCTTCGTGCCAAGCGCGCGCAGCAAGGTGCGCAAACTCTGCGCCGTACTGCCCCGCCGGCCAATCACACGGCCGAGATCCTCCGGGTTGACGGTGAGTGTCAGTAGCACACCCTTCTCGTCGATCACCCGATCGACCACCACGTCGTCTGGATGTTCCACCAGCGACTTTACGACATATTCGACAAACTGTTGATCAATTGTCGCCATAGCTTTCTTCTTTCCCTCCTTATGCTGTCATTCAGATTTATTGTGATTGTGCTTTCATTGTAGCATACCGGCTGGATTCTACCAACATACGACGCGCAGGCTATGCGCTAAGCCTTCTCTTAACGTTGCCTCTTCCAGTGCTACATTCTGAGGTAGCCGATTGCTGTCTCTGGTTGGGACGGCAGTGAGGAATATCAGCTCTTGCAATATTCTTGAGAAAAGTAGCGGTAGGTAGAGACCAAGCGAATCGGTATTTTCGCAATCTAGATTCTGACAATATCGATAATTACAAAACTGCTCCACGATACGCGGAGCAGTTGCTATGCTTATGCGAGAGAGTCGCTTTAAGCCTCTGCCTCTTCCTTTGGCTGATGCTTGCGCAGCTTCTCTGGGTTGCGGACTGCCTTGTGCTTGTCGCCAGCAGGCTGCTTGACCCACTTTGGCAGCGATACACCAGCAGCAGCCAGTAGTTTGACCACACGTGGCGTTGGTTGGGCACCATTATCAAGATACTTCTGGGCAAGCTCGGTATTGATATGAGCCTCTTTGGTGTGCGGATTGTAGTTGCCAACATAGGCCACTACACGGCCGCTTGATGGGTGACGCTGAGCCTCTTGTACGGCGAGCCGGTACACTGGGTAGGCTTTGCGGCCAAGACGTTGCAAACGAATTGCGAGCATAAATAAAACTTCCTTTTCTTGACTTATATTTGCGTTAGTTCGTTCTGTACAAGTCTACACTGTTTGGCTGGCGATGTCAATTTGTTGCTTATCTGCAGGTCAAAACTTGTCTGAGCTCTTGGCTGACTCTTCTGTCTTCTCTGTTTGAGCCTCTTGCTGCTGGTAGGCTGCCAGAGCAGCGCGAGCAGCCTTTTGCTGGGCAGTTTGCTTGCTCGGGCCAGTGCCGCGGCCCATCAGCCGATCATTGACAAAAACACCAAGCGTGAAGGTTTTGTCGTGGTCGGGGCCATCCTCTGCCAAGACACGGTACACCGGCGTAGCACTGTCGATCCGTTGGCTTACCTCTTGCAGATGACTCTTGGGGTCGCGCCACGAGCCATCGGCCAGGATGGCATCAAGTTTGCTAATGGTATGCTTGGCAATAAACTCAGCTGCCGCCCCGTAGCCTCGTTCCAGATAGATCGAGCCAATCACGGCTTCATACGCATTAGCCAGAATCTGGCGATGCGCTCGCTTGCTGCCATGCTTCTCACCCCTGCTCATTCGGATGAGCGAGCCATAACCGAGCGCTTCGCCCGAGTCGGCATTGCTCTCTGTATTGACCAGCGCGGCGCGCCAGCTCGTCAGGATGCCCTCTGGCTCGGCATAGTGTTGATAGAGATAATCGGTTACCGCAAGTTCCAGCACGGCATCGCCTAAGAACTCGAGGCGCTCGTTGTGCTCAGTAACGGATTTTTTGTGCTCATTAACATAGCTGCGGTGGGTGAGTGCAGTGACTAAGAGCTGAATATCGTGATATTCAAACCCAAGCGCTTGCTGTGCCCACGCTTGGTACGGGCCAGTTGGCATGCCAGACATAGTAACTCCTTTCGTTTCTGTCGTTATAGTCGCTCCTCTCGGATGCGTTTCTTGGCTTTGAGCATCAGCTTGGCAATATCTTCGTACTCGATGAGGTCAAGTGCCTTGCTAAAGGGAAACCACTTGATGCCATTCATCCATTCTTCTTTTTGAATCTCATTGCCGCTGGTGCGGACGCGGGCAAGGTAGATCTGTGTCGTCATCAGGACAAGCTTATCCATCCGGCGGTAGCGAAAGTGAATTTTGCCCAGCCAGCCCAGCATATCAAGGTCGTGCAGCCCAGCCTCTTCGCCGATCTCGCGGCGAGCTGTTTGCACAGCAGTTTCCCCTTTCTCAATATGCCCTTTGGGGATCGTCCAGCGATCCTTAGCATCCTGAATTAGGAGGATTTCGAGTTTGTTGTCGTTATTGTAGCGGAATACAATGCCGCCAGCCGTCGGTTCACGAACAATTTCCTGAATAGACGGCTTGCGACGGCCAAAATATTTTTTAAACCGATTGAAGTGTCGGTCAAAGTGTGACGGTGTTGGCATCGTCTGGTGTCTCCCCAGGCAAGTTGCGATAGGCGGTGCCGAGTACACCGTTGATAAACTTGCTTGAATTATCCGAACCAAACGCTTTAGCAAGCTCCACTGCTTCGTTAATCGCTACCTTGGGTGGAACAGTTGCACGGCAGTGCAGCAATTCGTAGAGGCCAAGTCGCAAGATATTGCGGTCGACACGAGCAATCTGATCAAGCGGCCACTCTGGCGCAATTGGTTGTAAGTGAGCGTCAAGCGCGGCCTGCGTCTCGATCACCCCAGCAACGAGCGTATCGACAAAGGCTCGATCGCCAATGATCGACTCATAACGCTCAAGATTGCGCGCCAGAATCTCTTGTGGCACGGCCTGCGGATCATTCGCCTGCTGGCGGAATTCATATTCGTACAATGTTTGGAGTGCAACTATACGCCCAAGATGACGGTTCGAAGCCATTTGGTTGGTTCTTTCTTTTGTTAAAATTCTTTGCTATCGACGAAAAGCTAGCGAGCTGCTTTGGCAGCGCCAGTCTCGCGCTTGGTCGTCTTGACCTTGACTGGTGAGGTTTTATTGACCATGCGAGCAAGCTTGAGGCGCAGATGGCTGCGGCGCAGGCCGGTTTTGCGTGGGCTACTCTGTTTTTTTGGTTGAGCCATAGTAAAAATCTCCTTCTCTTTAGGCTGACGTAAAACTTGTAGCTATTATACGCTAAAAGCGCAAAATTCTCTAGTGTTTGCGCCGTTTTGTATAGAAAAATATATTTGCGGCTAATTGCCAAGCGAGCTATTACACCTTGCTGCCCCATCAAGAATACGCTCACTATGACATCTAGGTTTTGGCTTTGATATGACAGATATATGTCATATATTGTATGATATGGTACATACTATTAGTCTCAGCAAGGAGCACCTATGGCAATAAAAATAGATGGAGATATTAATCAATATATCAAACTGGTCGGAAGAAGCGACGAATCAGTTAAGGCTGAAGTGCAACACATCATCGACAAGTTGGGCTGCACTCCTGTAATTCGGGAGATTGACAAGGAGTTTACTGGCTACGACTCGAGTAAATCATATTGGCTGCTGCACGATGCTGGGGTGGAATTCCACTGGTCAAATGACCAGCTTAAGGCAGTGTCACTATATACTCAAAGAGGAGAATCATCCGTTTCGGAATACAAACCGTATGCCACTTCACTGTTTGCAGAATTTTCCAACACCGCAACGCGAGAAGAAATTATTCGCCATCTTGGAACTCCTGACAATGAAGCAAAGAAGAATTCCACATGGGTCCGCTCAGCTTGGATCCAGTATGACGAAGAGGACGGCAACTGGGTGCACTTCGAATTTGATAACGATATGCATTTGAAGATGGTGACAATCTGTGTGCCTGTAGGATAAACGTAAGAAAACTGATCCACCAGCACAGTTACATCGCTGCTTTGACAGACTTGTAGATACATACCTACATAGTACGAGACTGTGACCGCGCAACCCAAAACAGGGCGCTCCATGAGATGCCCTGTTTTTTATGGCACGATTAGTAAAGGTGACTGTTTCTAGACAACGACGCTGACAAGCTTGCGCTTGACATAGATAACCTTCTTGGGCGGCCCAGTGAGATATTTTGCGACGCGGTCGTCTGCTAGGGCCTGGGCGGTGATATCGGCTTCGCTAGCGTCTGGCGCGGTGGTGAGCTTAGCGCGAACTTTGCCATTGACTTGCACGACGATGGTTATCGTATCGCGGACAATCTTTGCTTCATCCCACTCTGGCCAGGCTGCAAAATCAAGCTGGTCACCATAGCCAAGCTGCTGCCATAGCTCAGCGGCCATGTGCGGCGCAAAGGGCTGCACCAACTGGATCAGTGTCTTGAGCGCTGGCTGCCACTGCTCAGTAAAGCCAGTTGTCTTGAGCTTGTAGAGGTCGTTGACGCACTCCATGAGCCCAGCAATGGCCGTGTTGAAGCTCAGGCGGTAGATATCACTTGTGACCTTTTTCGTTGTGGCGTGGATGATCGACTCAAGCTGTGCAACGTCGACCTGCCCGGGCGCCGCACCCTGCTGTTGCCAATCATCAAACTCTTGCACTAATGTCCAGAGGCGGTTCAAGAAGCGATACACGCCAGCAATTCCTCGGCTACTCCAGCTCGAGTTTTCGTCGATCGGTCCAAGGAAGAGCTCAAAGGTACGCAGCGCATCCGCCCCATATCCCGCATCGATCACCTCCAGCGGGTCGACGACATTACCGAGGCTCTTGCTCATCTTGCGGCCATCCTCGGCTTGGATGAGACCATGGTAGACGAGCTTCCGCACTGGTTCGGCAAAGCTTGTGAGGCCAAGATCGCGGAAGACGTGCGTCCAGAAGCGTACATAGAGCAAGTGGGCCGTCGCGTGGTCACCACCAACATACATATCAAGCGGTGCCCAGTGGTTAGCCAGTGCTAGGTCCCAGGCCTGCATAGCATTGTGTGGATCAGTGTAGCGCAGAAGATACCAGCTACTGCAAGCATAGCCATCCATCGTGTCAGTTTCGCGCTGAGCTGGGCCACCACAGGTCGGGCAGGTCGTCGCCACCCATTCTTCTTGGGCAGCAAGGACAGACTTGCCATCACCACGCGGCTGGAAGTTTTGCACCGCTGGCAAAACCACTGGCAAATCTGCCGCTGGCACGGGCACAGCACCATGCTCGGGGCAATGGATGATCGGGATGGGTGCACCCCAGTAGCGTTGGCGGCTAATCAACCAGTCACGCATCTTGTAGGTTACCTTGGCGTGACCACGGCCTTCCTGTTCGAGCCAGGCCACGATCTGCTCACGAGCATCCTCGCTGCGCATACCATCAAATGCGCCAGAATTAACGAGCACACCTTCGCCATGATAGCACTGGTCAGTGTCTGGGTCGTCGTCGGGCCGCTCAATGACGGTGACGATGGGCAGCTCGTATTTCTCGGCAAAGGCGGCATCGCGCTCATCATGAGCCGGCACAGCCATCACTGCACCGGTGCCATAGCCACCAAGGACATAATCGGCCACCCAGATGGGTATTCGCTCGCCCGTCGCTGGATTTATGGCATAACTTCCAGTAAAGACTCCTGTCTTATCCTTCGTGTCATTAGTGCGCTCAATCTCCGATTTCTTGACTGCCTCGGTAATATAGGCCGAGACCGTCTCGCGGGCATCACCACGCGCAAGCTGCTGCGCCAGCGGATGTTCGGGAGCAAGCACCAAGAAGGTCGCACCAAACAGCGTATCGGGGCGCGTCGAAAAGACGGTAATATCGGCGGCGTCACTCTCCGCATCTGCCACGGGCTTATCAAGGGCGAAACGGATCTCTGCTCCCTCGCTGCGGCCAATCCAGTTGGTCTGAGCTTGCTTAATCTTATCTGGCCAGTCGAGCGCGGGGATGTCGGCGAGGAGCTGGTCGGCGTACTCAGTAATCTTGAAGAACCATTGCTTCATTGGCTTCTTCACCACCACTTCTTCACAGCGCCAGCACCGGCCATTGATCACCTGCTCATTTGCCAGCACGGTCTTGTCTTTCGGACACCACCACTGGAGTGAGTCCTTTTGATATGCCAGGCCCCGCTCAAAGAGCTGCGTAAAGATCCACTGCGTCCAGCGATAGTACTCTGGGTCGCTCGTGTTGATCTCGCGGCTCCAATCGATACTCGCGCCAACGCGGCGAAGCTGGGTGGTAAAGTTAGCAATATTGGTCGCGGTCGTCTCTTGTGGCGTTTTGCCTGTCTTGATGGCATAATTCTCTGCAGGGAGGCCAAAGCTATCCCAGCCCATCGGGTAGAGCACCTCGTGACCAAGGCTGCGCCGGAAGCGCGCCACTGCATCGACAATGGAATGCTCCATGAAGTGCCCTGCATGCATCCCTGCTCCGCTAGGGTATGGGAACATGCCGGTCACATAATACTTTGGTTTAGGAGAGGCGTCATCCGCCCGGTAGCGCTGGTCTTCTGCCCAGTGCTGCTGCCATTTTGGCTCAATTTCTGCAGGATTGTATCGTTTCATGTCTTTCATATTCTACCATAGTGAGCGAGGACAAAGACAACCCCGCTTCTTTTCTCGAAAGCGGGGTTGGGTTTATGTGCGGCGTTTTGCCTACGCTTCGCCAGTAGCTGTTGATGACTTATAGCTGTCGTTATCTTTGCTGCTGCCACTGCCCTGCATGAGCTCACTATACGGAATACTGTCACTTGGCTTACGTAAATCAACCTTCGTGTCATTAACGTTGATCGTCACTGGCTGCTGAGACGACTGGCTAGTTGGCTTCATGACGATGCGCTTCACATCGTGCGAGAACGGCGACACCCAGAGCTCGAGATCTGTCTGGCTCAAGTCTGGCCCTGAGATAGCAGAACGCCGCTCGATCTTGATAGTTCGGCCATTTTGGCGTGTTGTCACACGGGTTGATGTCGCATCACTGCAGCGGCGAAGCAGTTCCCCAATACGGGTGTTACCAAGATCACGGCTAAGCAAGCGTGCTTCGTGGCTCGACGGGCTCGCTACTGTGACCTTGTAGCCCACTGCGCCGTTATCGAGCGCTGGCTTATTCATCTTCTCTACTGTAAAGACGTCACCGTGCTTACGCAGTACTGCAGCGACTTCATTTCGGGCTTTGGCATCATACAGGCTATCAACTGCCTCTGTGCACTGCTTGGTCGTCGTGCGGTTTGAGCTCATCTTAAGCATCTCATCTTGCGTCATCTTGACCCATTTGCCATCGATTTTTTCGATGATAGGCAGTGCTTGCTTGGTATACTGCTCGCGCATCTTGCTCCGCGCAGTATCTTTCTCTTCATCGGTCATACTCGAGGTGCTATAGCGCTTCATCGACTGGTCGATCATAGTATCAATATATTTTTCATATACTTTCTTGATGCCATTGACACGGAAGTAGGTTGCTTCGCGATCTGCATAGATCTCAGCCTTGACAATAATCTGGCCAACCTGCGGGAGGTCCATTGTTACCTCACCGTTACCACCAGCAACTTGGTTGGCATATTGCAGATTCACTCTGTAGGTAACCTTCGATGGGCCTGAAGTGCTAGTGCTGCTTGGTGTAACATCACCGCCCATACTATACGACGCTTGCCGTGCAGTTACTAGATTCGCCACGCCATCTGTCACTACCTTGTGTGGATTCTGATACCAGAAGAAGTACAATAGCACACCAGCAATAAGTGCTAGCAGAGCTACACCACCACCGACGAGGCCAAGAATCAGCCCAAGATGGGACTTCTTGGCTGGCTGAGCACGCAAAGCTCCTGGAGCCATGTGTGGTTGATATTGAGGCTGGGGCTGAGCTGGCTGCATGACCGGAGTAGCTGGCTGCTCTGGCATCGGCTGAGTAGCCGGTTCGGCTACTGGAGCTGGCTCTGCAGCTGGGGTTACTGGCTCATTAGCCTTGGCCGGGGTTTGTCCTGGCTCATTTTTTGGCGACGTCTTGCGCGTTGTGCTGCGCTTGGTTGCCTTTGGCTTTTTTTCTGTTGACATAGATAGTTCTCCGCTTAATACACTAGTCTCACACGTAAGAATATACCATAAATCGCGTATTAACGCTACTGGCTTGGCCCATCAAAGAAGTTCTCGTACTCCGAAAAATACGGCGCTTTGATGGCCTGCCAAGCGAGTGATTGACGCACCAGCTCGGTATCTTCGCTCAGGACACAGAGGATCTTAACCGCCTCTTCAAGGAATATCCCACCTTGTGACCCCTTAGCAAGAATCACTGCACCAGGCCGTGCCACCGAACGGACAAACTGCCCTGCCTCGATCGCATTACGGCATACCTTCACCTGGCAGCCACGCCGACGGGCAGCGGGCGCAAGATATTTCTCTGTCTCGCCGCCAACCGTCACCACCCAATCAAGCAAATGTGAGTCGCAGGCCATGCCCAGCTTCTCGTGCTCGGCCTGGCTCGAGGCGCCCAGCTCATTCATGTCACCAAGGATGGCGATCCGCTGCGGTGCCTGCGCAAAGCTATAGAGCGTCTGCAGAGCAGCCAGCGCCGCAGCCGGGCTGGAGTTGTATGTATCGTCGATAATCGTTGTATCGCCAAGGCCCAGTAGTGGGTTCATCCGCCCAGGGACAGGCTTAATCAGTGTAAGGCCCTTCACTACTTCATCTGGTGTGCAGCCATAAAGCAAAGCCGCTGCGACGGCACCAACGATCGGCCGTAGGCTGTGCTCGCCCACCACATTAATGGCCGCCGCGAATGGCTGAGCAATGTTTGGTGGAGCAATAATCCCCCCACGATAGCCTACCTCAGCGTCAAAATTCTGCTGCTCAAAGCGATACTCAGCAAGGCCAGTCGTGCCATATGTACTAAAGTGTGGAGTAGCGATCAGATCGGCAAAGCGCCCCTCAATATCATCACGATTGATCAGTGCTCGGCGCGCATACTGCGTCACGGAGAGCTCCTCTTGCGCCACCGCCTCAATCGAGCCAAAGAACTCCATATGCTCTGGCGTTACTGCCGTCACCAAGGCGAGGTCGGGCCGGAGGTAGCGACCAAAGTCGGCAATCTCCCCTGGCCGATCAGTACCAAGCTCCTGGACAATCACATCGACGTCAGCTGGCTGAGCAACCCGTCGCCGAGCCGCTGCAAACACCTTGAGCCAGGCACCAATGCTGTGTACCTTGCTAGGGTAGGTCACGCCGAGAATACCACACGGCGCCGAGAGATTGGTATTGTGATTATTATCAAGCATGCGCACACGGTAGCGCTGCGATAGCAAGGTAGCCACCGCTCGCTTGGTGCTCGTCTTGCCCACGCTCCCCACCACGACGATCAACTTAACCTCTGGATGGGCTTGAAAATACCGGCTCACATACATCTCGAGCCGCTTTTGGATAAACTTTTTGAACATATCCTTATTTTATCAGAAACAAGCGGGAATGCTACCGGTTGATTCTCCCGCTCGTTTGTGCTTGAATAGAAGAAGCCGTGGGGATATAGCTCAGTTGATAGAGCGCAGCATTCGCATTGCTGAGGTCGAGGGTTTGAATCCCTCTATCTCCACCAGGTGTTATTATGTTTTATAGCGACGAGCAATATCCCGTCGCTATTTTTATAATTCATAACACAAGTCAACTGTCAATAAAGTTAGTGGTAGCATCTACTGCCTCCACCACCGCCACTCCGGAGCCAAAGTGTCTTGTTGAAAACTATCGAATTCAAGATCCCGTAATTTTGGCAATAGTGGGCGGAGACGTTCTTCGAATCCAGACATTCTGTCGTGATATGTTGAGATTTTACTGATGAAGTCTTTGTCGCGGATAGCACCACGTTCTATGGATCTTGCGAGGAATGCGAGAACGCTTTGCCCCTCGTCGAAGCTTGTTGCATAGTTATCATGGTGCTCCCATTCGTAATCCTCATCAAACCAGTCGGATGAGTACTTCGAGACATTGTCAGTTAGCTTTTTCAACCAATCTGCAAACGTATAATCCATACGTTTGCAGATCTCATTTTGAGCAAATTGCGATTCAATCCTAGCCTCAAGTGTCACCGTGACGTTTTCTATAGCATCACGGAGTGAGTCGTAGTCGAATACATTGGGGCTTCTGGGGACACGATTAGGTTTCACTTGCTCAAACGTTTCAATCGTCATCTCTGCATAAATGAGCGCTTCAAGATAATGAGGACCCGCTAAGCGATATTCTACTTTCTGCTCTTCATCCGATATGGCCGAATAGATGAAAGCATCGTTCAGTTCTGTTACACACCGATGGTATGCGTCGTCTGTCGCTATCTGCAGCGACTGATCCACCAAACGATCCCACCATTGCGAATCTGGTGTTACATTTGGATCATTTTCCCATAGATCTGATAGTTTTGACATGATAGCTCCCTACTTCGTTATTATTAATAAAAAAATAAGCGAGATGTATCCTCGCTTACCTCAGGCCTTAACTAATGCTGATTATGGCTCAACACCAGAAGGGAATAATCTCAAAATGGTGGATCTTGCAGGATTCGAACCTGCGACCTCACGAATGTGAATCGTGCGCTCTAGCCAACTGAGCTAAAGATCCATGGTGGAGCATACCAGATTCGAACTGGTCACCTCTTCGCTGCCAGCGAAGCGCTCTAGCCAAATGAGCTAATGCCCCGTCTGCTATAGACTATAGCAAAAAATCACCTCTTTGACTAGAGGTGATTTGCCGGTAGCTGCTACGCGCCCACCCTGGGGCACAATGTTTGTTTTGGCACGATGTTTGTGTTTGGACGCAACGGTACCCCTTTTTGCGTACCAGCTTGTCTTTATTATGCACCACCCTTTTGCAAAACACAAGCAGTTCGCCGATTACTTGTTGCATTTTATGATCAAGCCGTTTTGGTTGTTATATAGATATCTCGAACGTGTTTGTATTTTACAAAAGCAAAACACCACCTATCTTGGTGGTGTTGATGTACCGCGAGGCATCATATCTGGTGCGGACGAGAAGACTTGAACTTCCACGAGCGCAATGCTCACCAGCCCCTCAAGCTGACGCGTCTACCAATTCCGCCACGTCCGCATATCTCGCGACACTGTTGATTATACCGCATGTTAGGGGGTTTTGTAAACATCTCGCGTTGTCACTGTCCAACGGAGGACGTCTGCGTAGCGATCTGCACCGGAGACAAGAGTATCACCCTGCTGGATGGCCTGTACACCGGGGCCTGTAGCATACACGCTAGCCGACCGATAGAGACCAATCGCCGGCACGTCGCTGTACCACTGTTCGGCAAACGCTTTGTACTTGGCAGCACGCAGCTTGGGCTCGAGACGTGTACGGGCGCTGGCCAATGCGGCATCTGCGGTGCGACTCGTATAATTGACGAAGTTATAGCCCTGGTAGCCTGTCTGTGAGGAATGCCAGTAGGCATAGACATCGGGGTCGGCACCAATCGCCAACTCATAGAGCAAAACATCGTAGCTTCGCCCCTGCAATGTCCCTTGGACAAAGGTAGATGACGTTGCCGAGCGGTCGATCACTTGCGGCGTCACCGCCA
>CAUPVK010000017.1:0-19457 GCA_963514895.1 uncultured Candidatus Saccharibacteria bacterium | reverse complement strand
TTTTCATTCTTACACTCAGAAGCGACCACGACGAGAGATGGCCGCTTCTTTGTTTTTTGCAGAAGAAAGACTGAACAATAGATACGCACTGAAGCAAGCAAAGCAGCAGGCTTTACCACCCTCCGCCGCCTCCGCCGCCTCCGCCGCCGCCAGAGAAGCCACCACCAGTCGAGCCGCCACTAGACGACGAGAAGTCGCTCGAGCCAACAGAGGTAGAGCTCGATAAGCTACTCATACTCGAGACAAACATTGCTGCATTGAAGGCACCGTGGCCAGCATACCAATCGGGCTGGGTGCCTACTTCCTCATAGTACTGCCCCAGCTGCTGGCTCCACTGCTTCTCTTGGCCAAAGAGCACCGCATAGGGCAAGACCCGCTCGTAGAGTTTGACGAGCTGAGCGTGGTCGCCAATATCCACCTTCTCGGCAGTCTCAGGGCTCTGCAGCAGGCGCAGGCGGTCGGCCTCGGCGTAGCGGATATACATCTTGAGCCCCAGCAGGTAGCGGCGCAATGCCAGCCCTTTGTCCGACAGCGGCTTAGCAAAGCCTAGCTTACCAATGATAATCACAATAAAGACCCCCGGGAAGAAGAGGAATTGCAGCCCGCTGAGGAACGGCACAAACATCGTGGCTGCACACAGCACCAGCACCAAGACACCCAGCACACCTGCAAGGATGCGGAAACCCCGTGTACCCTTCCGGCTTGTGTCGCGCAGCTTGTATGTGTGGTCGATAAGATTATCGAGCTTCTTAGCGTTATCACTCAGGCGGAAGGCGTAGGAGGTATTGTTGCGCAGCGTCTTGAGGTTGATGCGCTCACCCACCGCAGGCAGGTGACCAAAGATATCGCCCAGGATCTCTTGCTCCTCGGGGTGGAGGCTGCTCACATCCTTGACGACTTCAAGCTCGTACTGTGCCCGCGAGAAGAACGTCTTGGGCTTGACCTCAATCAAACGAATGTAGTGCCGCACCGCCCAGTCGATCATCTGCGCTGCCATAGCTGAGCCCTTCACCATCCGGAATGGCCGCACGATCTCCGCCGCTGTTGTCACACTTGTGTCGGGTGGTGGCAAGTATTCTGGCACAATCGTCCCTAGCTCCTTGCTCCGGCCAATCGCCCGCTGATAGAGCCAATACACTAAGCTTGAGACAAGCCCCAGCACCAGCATACTCACGAAGAATATAAGTGGAAGGAACGCCTCCAACCGCTCTTGAAACACCTCCCCGGGCGTCTTCTTATACTCCGCAAAGGTACCCTGCGGGAAGCCCAGCGCCAGCGTCATACCAGCATATGGCGCGAGGTAACCCACCGAGGCAGTTATGGTGTCGACACTCGGCGACGTGACGGTGCAGGTGGTGCGGCTCCCCTGCTTGCCAGTGTAGCATTGCGGCGTCGTCCGGCTGATGGCAGCAAGCTCGGGGCTCAGCTTGAGCCTGACAGTAGCATTGCTAATGGGTACTCGCCACGACGTACCAATCACATCCCAGTAGAACTCATTCTTCTGCGTATCGCCATAGTTCCACGTGACATCACGCTGGGTGTAGGTAATGACGTATGTCTTGCTACCCGAGACGTAGGTGTCTTTGTTGCCAATGCGCAGGGTGTTGCCCGACCAACTATATTCATAATCATTACCATGCTCATCCTGCACCGAGCCAAGCGCAAAGCTCGTGTGGTGGCCCTTGTATCGCGTGACGAACTCTGGTGCGAGGCCATGATTCTGCTCTGGCGGGAAGTTTGCTGTAATGGTGAGCTTCGTCTTGAGGGTGGAGCGCTTCTCGCTATCGCGCCCAAGCTCCATATCAACCGCATATTTGGTAATGGTGAAATTATCTTTACTACTACTGCTCGATGATGAATAGGCTCGTACCGATGTGTCGGCCTGCATTGGCACTGCCCCGAGCGCGGTGCCCAGCAGCACCAAGCAGACACCGATTGCAGATATAACGCGTGTCATTCTCATGCATCGATTGTGCGCCATGCAGCGAGGAATGTCAAACGCGAGCATCGCTCTCGTACACCATCAAATATCCCCGCCAATCACTTCCTCTGACCCCTGTTAATCTCTGTTCAAGCTATACTGCTTATGCTGTGATATTGCAAATGGTTATGCTATACTCACAGGCAATACCTAGTGGCTAATTAGCGAGGTGAGGAGTATAGCAGGAGTGAGACGATATTGGACGGATTTTCGGTTTGCAAGTGTGGCAGCAGTGGTGGTACTGGCCGTTGGCTTTGTGCAGCTACATCAGGTAGCAATGGCCGAGCCCGCTACGAATTCTGGCTCCAATTCATCCACCAAAAAAGACAATAAGCCCGACATCTGCGACCCCAACACGATGCGCTTCAAAACTACAGCGCTGAGTTCCCCAACCGACAAAGCTCGCGCCGCTAAGGCCCTCGCCAACCTCCGCAGCCTCATGCAGCCCATCCGCAACGCTGGCGATGGCAGCACCATCACCGCCGCCAAGCAATACGGCACTGACTACACTGGCGAGATAAAGGGCTCATTCCAGCTCAAGAACAGTGGTAGCTATGCCACTGGCAACCCCACGCCTCTCTCTGTCACCTCACCATCATCAGTGCCAGGCAACTACCGTGGTAAGGTCTCGGGCAAAGCACCCACTGGCGGGAGCCGCGTTGTCAAGGCCTTCCGCGCTACCGATGCCGAGTATGAGCAGGGCAAGGTTACTCCTGCCCAGGTGCAGGGCGATGGCAGCTGGACACTCGACCTCTCACCAGTTGATGGCAGCATTGGTGGCGAGTGGCGCTTCCGCCTCTACGATGCCAGTAGCGGCCAACCCCTCGGCGAGAGCTGGCCACGCGTCACTGAGTACCAAAATGTCGAGATCCAATCATACGTCATCACCGACCAAACCTACCTCGTTGCCAAGCAAGCCGCCAACACCAACCGTACCTTTAGCTTCCCAGGTACCGAGAAGGGCCACAAGATGCTGCGTCTGGTGGATACGCGCAGCAACAAGATCCTCGCTGAGTACTTCCAGCCACAGCTGGCGGGGCTGATCCGCTCGTACGAGTTCTCGCCTGGCCAGGATGGTTACGGCACTCACCGCGTGCACTATTCATTTATGTACGATCAGTCGCTGGCGCTGCTCGTAGCGGTTGGTGCGGGCGACAAAGCAATGGCAGACCAGCTCGTCAATGGCTTCAAGACCATCCAGATCAAATCCGGTCGGTCGCGTGGTGCCTTCCCCTCCAGCGCCCACCAACTCGACCCCAGCAACCAGCAGGCACGCTATTATACTGGCGGCGTGGCCTTCGTCCTCTACGCGCTCATCCGTTATCAAGAGAAGTTTGGCGATATCAATGGCGTCAGCAGTATGGTGCGCTCTGCCCTGGCCTGGGTTAAGACTAAGAAAAGTACATCCGGCCCCGGTGCTGGCCTCTACCGCGGTGGCACAAATATCAATGACGATGACAACAACAAGCAGTTCGAGATCGCCTGGCACTCCACTGAGCACAATACCGACCTCTGGCATGTGTACGAGCGAGCCTCGCAAGTCTACGGCGACGCCAGCTACCGCCAAGAGGCCGATAGCCTGGCCAAAGTCATTATGGAGAAACTGTGGAACAAAGCCGAGAACCGCTTCGACCAAGGGCTTGACGACCATGCCAAAGCACTGGACACCTCCAGCTGGGGCTCTATCTTCCTCAATGCAATTGGTGAGTACGACAAAGCCAAAGTCTCGCTAGCCTACACGCGCAACTTTGCCATGAGCCGCGCCGGGTCTCAGGGCTACACTCCATACCTCACTGGCACATACACCCCCACCGTCTGGTTCGAAGGGACATTCGGCGTCACCCAGGCCTATAACGTCGCAGGCAACAAAGACGAAGTCGCTGCCAGCGCCCAGCGAACGTACCGCTCCCAAGGGGCGAATGGTGCTTGGCCCTACGTCACTAATGTCGACGAAGCCAACCAAATGACGAATGCTTACTCCGTCGCCTCTACTGCTTGGTACTTGCTAGCTACTGCTTACCCCGACGCCATTTGGTCGGAATGCCGCACCGACAAAAAGCCCGATGAGAAGAAGCAGCCACCAATGGTGCGCCACATCGGCAAGGTCACGCTAGACAAGTTCCTTGCTGGCGAAGACAAGCCACTATGGGTCTTCATCCTTATCTCGTTACTCGCTCTCTTGGTTGGCATTGCCGCGCTTATTCTCTACCTTATCCGGCGTTATCGCGCTAAGAATGCTGCCGCCACGCAGCTAGGTAGCAAAGATAGCAACACTCCTCCAGGTGGGCCACCAAGCCCGAGTGGTGGTAGCGGTACGCCTCCGCCAAGCAGCCCACCACCTCCAAGTAGCCCATCAGCCAGCGGCCTGGGTGGCCTCGCGATGAGTGCCCCACCGCGCACCACTCCACCGCCACGCCGCCCTGGCACAGCACCTAGCCGCGGCACGTCCATCGCCGTCCAGAGTGGCACTTCGCACCATGCATCGCCACGAGCCGCGCCAAGCAGTCCACCACGGCCACCAAGTGTATCGGGTTAGCTCACAGCAAGAAACCAACCACCAGTGAAATACATAGGCACGAAGCTTACTTTTAATTAAACAATTTTAAAAGCCCTACTGTTTCATCAGAGGTTTATTATCTGAGAGAGATTGCTTGATTCTCTTTTTGAATTGAGCAATTGTCATAGAGCTATAATAACTAATCTAGGCTACTGAGTCAATAATAGCCTCAAGTCTTCTCAAAAAAGCTTCCATCCTTAAGAAATAGTTTGGATATGCTTCTTGTAGCTTATTTAGCTCACTCATAGAGACAAGAACCACATTCTTTGCTAGATCACCCTGCGTTGCTTGCTCAAGACGACTATACTCTTGTAGTGCCTCTATCTGTTCCTTTTTACTAAAAGCTCTAATTGTAACGACTTTGCGATCTATATTGAGCTCTATGATATGATAGTAACTTCTATTTTTTCTCTGATTATCCTGAATCTCTTTCGCTGCGAGGTTATAACCTTTCATTATATCTATAGCATTTATTATTGCAGCCTTTTTTGCGAGAGCTCTGTATATGTCTACAGGTCGCAAATATTTGTGCTGCTCCAATACATTTTGCTGCTCAACTATAGCGACCGCCGACGACATCAATGCAAAGAACTCTTCCCAATCCTCATTACCACCACGCGTCTTTAATGGCTCGTGCAAGACCATACCTATCGTCTCCACTGCTGTAGACCAAATATGCTGCTCTTGTGTTCTTATTTGCACCTCCACCCGCAATCCTTTACAATCTTTAGCTTCTTGCGTCCGAGCGAGTGTATTGTTATATTTATAGACCAAATGAACGCCTCTATATCCATCCGATTTTGGTGTTGTTATGTAGTCTCTTTTTCTCTCTAGCTCATGCGTAAAACGTGGGGCATTTTCATATTGCGATACCACGTCCCAAACCGCTGTAATAGTTGGAACAATTATCCTCACCCCACCTATATCTTGCATGGTAGAGAGTTGCATATCTGGATATCTATCTAACTTATCAATAATCGTTGGCATACGCTTTAATCGCCGTGCAACGATAGATCCTGGTATATTCTTTGCTATATGACGTAATCGAGCTTGGAATGTATTGATCGGATAGACGTGTGCTAAACGCCACTGTTGTGCAATCTCAAGTGCTTGATCATATTCAATAGTACCTGGGCTACTATGAACTAGGACTTTCCCAGCCTTCCGTACCTTCTCACGAGATAATTTCTTGCTAGCCAAACACCATCCCCTTAGCTATAATTGAATATCTGGGTATACCGCCCGCGTTGTTTCGTCGATGTCGCTTTTAAGCTGTGGGAATGGTACACCCTCACGCGCCGTGACGCCTTCAAAAATCCAGAAGACGCGCTCGCTAAAGCCCCAGCCACAGGCCGGCGGCATGCCGTATTCCAGCATCTCTACGTAGTCGATATCTAGCATCATCGCTTCCTCGTCGCCAGCGTCGCGCATCTGCTGCTGCTCCACAAAGCGGTTCAGCTGGTCGATCGGGTCATTCAACTCACTAAAGCCATTGCCAAGCTCGCTGCCAGCAATCACCGGCTGGAAACGCTCCACCGTCTGCGGGTTATCCGGGTTGGTCTTAGACAGCGGACTGATAAACTTGGGCGTATTGACCAGCCAGACAGGCCCAGCTACGCCTTTGCGGATGTTTTTCCACAGTTTATCGATGCCGCGCGGGATGGAATCGGTCTTCTCTACCTCCAGGCCATGTTCTTTCAGCTTAGCAGCAACTTCCTCAATCGTGGTATTATACACATCAATATGATAATGCTTATGGATCACCTCGGCATAGTCCCACACCTGCCACTGGCCGCTCATATCGACCTCAAACTCGCCCAGGGTAAACTGCAGGGTGCCAAAGGTTCGCTCCAGCACATACTTATACATGTCTTCCATAAAGCGCATGCCCCGCTGCCAGTCCCAATAAGCGGCGTACCACTCCATGGCGATGTGCTCGGGCAGGTGCTCATCCGAATAATTCTCGTTGCGAAAGCGCGGGCCAATATCGTAGACCTTCTCGAACCCTGCCCCCAGCAGGCGCTTAAGTGGCAGCTCGTGGCTAATCCGCAGGTAGAACTGCTGGCCATCCAGCGCGTCCATGTGGGTCACAAACGGGTTGGCATCCGCCCCACCGGTGGTGTGTTCCAGCACCGGCACGTTGACCTCAGTAAAGCCGTGTTGGTTGAGGTAATCGCGCGTCGCCTGCCAGAACGTGCTGCGGCGGTAAAAGCGCTGGCGCACCGCTGGGTTAACATTCATATCCACATAGCGGCGGCGGAACCGCTCTTCTTTATTCTCGAGCTTTTCTGGCATTGGCCGCAGGGCTTTGGTCAGCAAGCGTAGCTCGCGCACCCCCACCGAAATCTCACCCGTCTTCGTCCGCAGCACTGTGCCCGTCGCCTCTACAAAGTCACCCGTATCGAGTAGTTTGAGTTGTTTCATGCCGAGAATGCCGCGCGGAGCGTCAAGCTCGGCCATCGTATCGCGCTGCAGGTAGAGCTGCACTGCACCGCTCGCGTCTTGCAGCTTGATGAAGGCCAATTTACCAAAGCTGCGGATAGACAGCACACGCCCCGCCACCGTCACCTTCTGGCCAGCCAGTTCGTCGTACTGCATCACCACTGTCGCACAGTCGTGTGTGCGCTCGGTGTGTGCTGGGTAGGGGTCGATGCCGAGCTCGCGCAGAGCAGTTAATTTTCGTAATCGTTCGTCTCGGTAGTCTTGTAATGTCGCCATAATTGCTTGCTATTATAGCGGAGAATGGGATGGTTGTCGACTAGGGCAACAGCCTAATCGCTCCACTCTACCAAGTTCTTAGAGAAGTGCGGCACTTAGCAGCTAATCTCTCTCCTATTTAGTCAGCGGTGGGCATGCAATTGCTGTTTCACCACGGCCAGCTGCAGTCATCGAGGCCTGTATATCTGTACCCACGCGCCCAGTGCGGGGCGATGTCTGCATATTCGAGCCGCCACTGCCAGTCTCGCTTGGGCCAGTCATAATGGCAATTGGCACCTGCTGCGCCTCGCCTTCTGCGCTGAATGGATATACCAGTGTCGCTTGTGTCCGTTCCTGTTCACCCGTCGAGAATTTTACCATAGTGAGTCGTGTTGTGCTGCCATCAGGGTTTGTGATGGTTGTTTGTGGGTTTTTTGCCGTCACAGATATCTCTTGGCGGGTTGTATCGCGGCAATGCGTCTCGCCAGTAGCCGGGTCGGTCACAAAGGGGCTCTCTGCATACTCTGCCAGCTCACCAGAGGTAGGGTGCGCCACCGCGACCAGGGTTTTCTCGCCATGGTGGTAATGCTGGTGGCCAAGATAACCACCACCAATCAGCGCCGCCGCAGCTGCCGTCAGCGCGGTGAGCCGCCGCACCACTGAGGGTGTATCGTGCTGAGATTTCGGCTGATTATGCTCATGGTTTAGCCAATTATGTGTATGCTTCTTGTGGGGGAAACGTGCGTGTCGTGCTGTGTATAGAGCCATCGTCGGTCTCCTTGGGCTGTTAATGGTTGATTACCTATCATAGCATAACATCGCCGATAATGCAATGATGGTGAATTGCTTATGGTTGAGGATGGTTCTTGCATATTGCCCGCAGATTGAGCACTATTAAGTTAAGCTAAACTTTTGCGTATATTTGCGCTTTTCTCATGCCAAGATCAGAGGCCAGCCACTCACCATGAGCTTTCTCGTGCCATCAAGCAAATGCAATAGGAGAAAGGCAAACGCACACCATAAATAAACCACAAGAGCCAGAGACATGCGCCATGTGTGAATCAACCCCTACTACCTCTGCCAGTACTAATAAAAAAACCGAGCAGCGCACACTGCTCGGCCTAGTATTCATCGTTGAGATACGCTTATTGCACCTGCTGGATGGTGTAGGTAATCTCGCCCTTGGGGGTGGTGATCGTCACCTGCTCGCCTGCGCGATGGCCCAGCAAGGCTTGGCCCAGGGGTGATTCGTCACTGATCTTGTTCTCCAGCGGGTCGGCCTCAACTGGGCCTACCACAGTATAGGTCTTTTCTAACCCAGCGTCCGAAGCGAGGGAGACGGTGCTGCCCAGGTGGATGGCGCCGGTGCTTGGGGCAGTAATCTGCTCGGCATTAAGCAAGATCTCCTCGATCTCGGCAATGCGCGTCTCCACCACGCCTTGCTCTTCGCGTGCGCTGTCGTACTCGGCGTTTTCGCTCAGGTCGCCGTAGTCGCGGGCCTCAGCAATCTTCTCGGCAATCTCGCCGCGGCGGCCCTTCAGCTCTTCCAGCTCTGCCTCGAGTTCTTGGCGGCCAGCATCAGTAATCTGGTAAGTTTTTTTCATTATCTTCATACTCCTTTCTTGCAAAGTCGGTGAGGCATGCCAGGGGCATGGCTATGCCTTGCGACAAGCTCCGCAATGGTTACCCAGTGTAGCAAGCAATTGGCTTGTCGTCAAGCGCTGCTGCTTGCCCGTCCGACGATCTACGACCTCCCACTCCTCTGCCTCGAGCAGCCGATCGCTCACCGTGACGCGGGTTGGCATGCCGAGTAACTCTGCGTCGGCGAATTTCTCCCCAGGGCGGGCGGCGCGGTCATCATACAACACGCTGATGCCAGCCTGCTGCAGTGTATCGTAGAGCTCGTCTGCCGCTGCGACCGATTCCTTGCCAATCTGCACCAGGTGTACACGGGCTGGCGCTATTTCTTCTGGCCACACCAGGCCCTTGTCGTCGGCGAATTTCTCTACAATCACGCCCATCACGCGGGTGATGCCGATGCCGTAGCTGCCCATGTAGGCGTGGTGCTGGCGGCCATCCTCGCCGGTAAAGACCAGGCCCATTTCCTCTGATTTTTGGGTACCAAAGTTGAAGATATTGCCCACCTCAGCCGTCTTGACGCGCTCAAGCTCGCTCTTATCAATGCCAAGCTCAATTATAGCTTCGTCCACCACTTCTTCGTTGATTGCCAGATTGCGGCCGCGGTGCAGGTAGATGTAGTCCTCACCCGCCGCGCAGATCGTCTGGAATTCGTGGCTAAACTTGGTAAAGGCCCCGCCGCTGGCAAAGGTGACGTAGGTGTCATCCCCCAGGCCAAAGCGGTGGTAGCAGCGCTTATAGGCCTCGATAACCGCTTGGTAGTAGGCCTCCAGGTCTTCCTTACTGGCGTGGATGCTATACATATCCTTCATGATAAACTCACGCCCACGCATGATGCCACTCTTGGCGCGCAGCTCGTTGCGGAGTTTGTTCTGGAATTGGTAGACGCTGATGGGCAGGTCTTTGTAACTCTTGAGGTAGCTACGCAATAGTTCGATAATCGGCTCCTCGTGTGTCCAGCCAAAGCCGACCTCAGTGCCATCCTGCAGGTGCGACTTGAACCACACGTCCACCAGCTCATCGCTCCAGCGGCCAGTCTCCTGCCAGAGCTCCTGGCGCTGCAGGGTGCTCATCAGCAATTCTTGGCTGCTGATGCGGTTCATTTCCTCGCGGACAATCTGCTTGATATTCTCCAGCACGGCGAGGCCCAGCGGCGTATAGGAATAGACGCCAGCCATCGTCTTGTGCACATAGCCAGCGCGAATCAGCAGCTGGGCGTTGTGCGCCACTTCATCGGCCGGGGCTTGTTTGCGGGTACGGGTAAAGGTGTGTGATAATCGCATAATCCTTCTTATAGTAGCATATTTTGTGCAATGCTACCCCACCATAAAGACAAACATCGCCAGGAATGCAATCGCATTCTTGAGCATATGAATGAGAATGCCGGGCCATATTGTACCAGTCGTATGACGCAGCGCCACCAGCACGATGCTGAGCATCGCGACATCAATGCCGACATTGAGCTGGCCATGTACATAACCAAAGAGCCCACTCACCACTACTGCAATAAGCCACACTGGCATGTGCGCAGCATGGAGTTTGCTATACAAATAACCACGAAACACCAGCTCCTCGGCCACTGGTGCTACCACCACCAACATTGCAAAGGCGAGCAAGCGCTCTGCGCCATAGAGCTGCTGGTAGCCGAGGTTCTGCGCCTGAGTCGCATCAAAGCCAGGCAGCCACTGCTTGGCCGCCGCCAGCGCAATCATCGATAGCACGACATAGATAATAAAGCCCACCAGCGCCCAACCAAAGTCGCGCCATTGCAGCGAGCGCCGCCACCCAAGCTGGCGCACGCTCGTGCGAAAGCTCGCTGGTGCCTTGGGCCGTGCGCGCCACACCAGCCATGGTAGGCCAATCAGTAGCATCAGCGCCACCACATAAACCGCTGTTTGCATCATGATAAGCGGCAAGACCGGCACCGACTCTTGGCCATGAAAGAGAAGGTAGAGTACTGCACTACAGAGTAACCCTGCCCCCATAAAGCTCAGCCAGACCCACAGCGGCCAACCGAGCCACGAGGCAACGCGCAGCAGGCACTGGCGTGGCGTGAGCGGCGTTTTGGGCCGGGAGGAGTGAGCAGCTTTGGGTCGGAGAGTAATACGTATCATGAAGTGAGTTCCTTATGTATTACCATTACGCGATTGAGCAACCATATCTCCCCGCGGCGCAAACCTCCACGATAACGCTCTGCCCTGCTACACTGCTTAGCCTGCATCAGTGCACCAACTTCCCTATATCAGCAATCGTCACTAGTACAATTAAGCCAAGCAAGCACAAGAAACCAGCTGCTTGGATATTCTCTTCCATCTGCTTACTAAGTGGCTTGCGCAGCAGGCGAAAGATCGCCATCACTGTCCAGCGACCACCATCAAGCGCAGGAATGGGCAAGATATTCATCACTGCCAGCGATAACGCAATGATCGCCGTCAGCAGCAACACATGAACCACGCCAGCCTGCCCTGCTGCCGGGAAGATAATGGCAAAGATCCCCACCGGGCCAGCCACAGCATTACTCACTTGCGATAAGTTTTGCTTGGCCTGCTGGCTCGTCGCGCTGTCGCTACTAAACTGCTGCACCAGACTAGTGGCGAGATTTACCACCATATCACCCAGGCCCTGGAGCGTCGCCCCAGTGAGCTGCGCTGTTGTCACGACACCCACAATCGGTGCCGACCAGGTGGCGCGGATTGTATCTTGCTGCTTGGTGAGCTCTGCCCCCAAGTAGCCTTTGCGGTCGGGATTATCTTTGCGCAGCGCCACCATGGCAGTGGCTTGCTTATCACCGCGGGTGTACACTACGGGTACGGTTTCGCCCTTATGCTGGCTCGCGAAGTGCGCTAGGTCAGATGTGCTGCGCACCGTTTGCCCAGCCAGCTGGTTAATTGCATCACCCTGGCGGAGGCCTGCCTTGGCGGCGGGCAAGCCAGGAGTAAGCATACCAAGCTGCACTGGATGGTTGCTCACCACTGCATCGCTTGGTAGGTAAAATTGGTTGTCTATCATCTTGGGTAGGCCCACCCAGGCTAGGCCAGTGAGGAGCACTACTGCAGTTAACCAGTTGACGGTCACGCCAGCCAGCAAGATTTTGGTCTTTTGCCAAAAGGTTGCTGCGCCATAATCACCAGGCTGATCAGCCGCATCGTGCTCGCCCTGTAGCTTAACAAAGCCACCCAGCGGCAGCCAGTTGAGCGAGAAGCGGACATTCTCGCCCAGAATACTTTTTTTGATCACTTTGCTATAGGCCTGCGGTGGAAAGCCAATGCCAAATTCCTCCACTACCACACCATTGCGCCGCGCCACAATGCCGTGGCCTAGCTCGTGCGTTGCCACCAGTAGCGTCAGTGCGATTACCCCAATAATAATACCAATGACTATTTCCATATTCCTCCTTCGTTATCCTCCAAAGCGCCGTTGCCGCCGGGCATACTCAGCCAGCAAAGCATCAATGTCGGCGTGTGTCATATCTGGCCATGGCTTATCCAAGAACAGTAGCTCGCTATATGCGCTGCGCCACAGCATGAAGTTGCTCAGCCGCTGCTCACCACTGGTACGAACGATCAAATCACACGGTGGCACATCTGGTGTATACAAAAATTGCTCAAAGATCTGTGCTGTTACCTTCTTGTGAACCGAGAGCGTTTTGCGCAAGCGATTGACCGCGTCGATAATCTCCTGCTGCCCACCATAATTAAATGACAGCACCATCGTACCCTGCCGCAAATCCTTGGTGGCAGCCTCAGCAGCATCGATCGCCTTCTTGACCCGCCGGCTTAGGCGCAGGCGCGTCCCTGCCACGCGGATGCGCACCTCATGCTCGATGAAGATCGGCAGATCGCGCTCTAACATCGTCACCAGCAGATTCATCAAGTGCTTAACCTCTGGGCCACTGCGATGCCAGTTCTCGGTGCTAAAGATATAGGCGCTAACGTACGGCACGCCACGCTCGATGGTGGTAAGGGCAATATCGCGCAGCTTCTCGTAGCCCGCGCTATGCCCCTCTTGGGCAGAGAGGCCACGCTGCTTGGCCCAGCGCCGGTTGCCATCCACGATATAGCCCACATGCTGCGGCAAGTGCGTGGTGGCACTCATGCGTGGCTCCATGATAGGCATTTGGTTGCGTGCGTGGGCAGAGAGAATGTCATTAAATCGTCAAAATATCCTTCTCTTTAGCGGCAAAGGCGGCTTCTATCGTGATTTGGTGCTGTGCCATGAGGCGATCGATCTCCTTCTCCACCGCCTTCACATCATCTTCGCTCAGCTCCTTGGCTTCTTTGCGGCGTTTGGCGTCCTTCAGGGCGTCTTGGCGTACCCCACGCAGCGCAATGCGTGCTTCTTCTACCTTCTCGCTGGCTTGCTTAACCAGTTGTTTACGGCGCTCCTCTGTCAGTGGCGGCACTGGCACACGGACGACGTGACCATCGTCGCTCGGGTTAAGGCCAAGCGCTTGATCGGCTCGGATGGCGCTGGCAATCTTTTGCAAATTAGCTGGGTCAAATGGCGTGATTTGCAATAGCGTCGCCTCTGGTGCCGTCACGTTAGCCACTTGGTTGAGCGGCATACTAGTGCCATACGCCTCGACCATAATGCCATCAAGCATACTCGCGTGAGCCCGGCCCGTGCGGATCTTCCCCAGGCGCTCCTCCAGGTGCTCTAGCACATGGTTCATCTTTTCTTCGTAGGGGGTGGTATCAAACATCGCGATCTCCTTCTTGGTTTTCCTTTATTGTACCATTATTTGCCAGGGCGTGAGGAGAGTTTACATAAAAAACGAGTGGCACATTTCTCATGCCACTCGCTACGCAAAAGTTTACTCTCTTGTGACTACTCCGTCACGCCCAGCTCAATCCGCTTGAATTGGCTAACGCGGACATTCTCGCCGCGCAGTGCTACCTGCTCTTTGATGAGCTGGCCAACGGTCTTGCTGTCGTCGAGCACAAAGGCTTGCTCGGCCAAGACCTGCTCGGCGAAGTGCTTCTTGAGCTGCCCTTCGACGATTTGGTCACGCATTGCCTCAGGCTTGCTTGCCAAAGCATCGCTGGCGAGAAACTCCTGTTTCTTGGCGTCATATACCTCAGCTGGGATGTCGTCCATCGTGGCATAGCGTGGGTTCATCGCAGCAACCTGCATAGCAATCTGGTGTGCAAACTCCTTAAATTCAGGTAGACGAGCTACAAAATCTGTCTCGCAGTTGACCTCGACCACCACACCGATTCGACCACTGTGGACATAGCTCTCAATCAACCCTTCACGGGTCTCGCGGTCACCCTTTTTCTCCGCTTTGGTCAGGCCCTTTTTGCGCAGGGCATTGAGCGCAGAGTCGAAGTCACCTTCGGCCTCCACCAGCGCCTTCTTGGCATCGGTCAGGCCAATGCCAGTTAGCTCCTTGAGCTTCTTGATGTCATCAATCGTCACAGCCATGGTTAGTTCTCCTCCTTCGTTGCCTTGCCCTCGTTGACTGCTGCACTGAAGTAATCGAGCATCAGCTGCAGGCTCTTGATCGCATCATCGTTGGCGGGAATAGGATAATCCACCAGGTCCGGGTTGGCGTTGGTGTCAACAATACCGATCACTGGCACACCCAGCGT
This sequence comes from uncultured Candidatus Saccharibacteria bacterium, assembly GCA_963514895.1. GTDB lineage: Bacteria > Patescibacteriota > Saccharimonadia > Saccharimonadales > Saccharimonadaceae > Saccharimonas. Next base: position 4,993 of record CAUPVK010000017.1, on the reverse strand, counting down.
CTTGGCCTCGCGCAATGCGTTGTCGTCAGCCAAGATATCGAGCACTAGCACTAGGCCAGGCTTGCCATTGAGGTCTTTAATGCCGCCGTATTTGAAGTTGAGGCTGTCGATCTCTTCTTGGTAGCGCTGGACCTCTAGCTTGTTGTAGCGCTTCTCAAGGTCACCACTGGCCATGCGGCGCTCCAAGTCTTTGAGCTTCTTGATCTGCGCTGTGGTGGTCGTCACATTAGTAAGCATCCCACCAACCCAGCGGTTGGTAACATACGGCTGGCCAACTGCCTCGGCAGCTTGGCGAGTGATGTCCTTGGCCTGCTTCTTGGTACCGACGAAGAGGACTTGCTTGCCGCTTGCCACTGTCTTGCTAATGATGGGCAGCGCCACATTCAGTGCCTCGACCGTCTTCGCGAGATCGATGATGTGGCTATCTTGCCGCTTACTATGAATATATGGTGCCATCTTCGGATGCCACCGGCTGGTCTTGTGCCCAAAATGAGCACCGGCTTCAAACAAAGCCTTGATATCTGCCTGCACGGCCATATCGCATTACTCCTTTTTGCCTTGCCCCACACGGTATGGAGTGGTGTGGAGCTGTGTCGTTATGGTTGGTTACGGGAGAATTATAGCATATGATGGCTGAATATTAAAGGGGGCGGTAACTCTCACGCCCCTTCTCTCGGATGATATATGTATGCAATGGCCACTAAAGCTAAGCTGTGCATCTATCTGCGGCCTTGCGATGCAGATTGCGCTCGCTGGTGTTTGCGCAATGTCGTTAGTAGCAGATAGAGTGAGTTGCAGTCATCGAGCGTTGCGTGTACAGGGGTGATCATATGTTCACCACGCGAGGCGTCGTCTTGTGCTTGATCAAACACCCGCAACCCTGTCGTATCGTAATCAATCACCCAGCGCTCGGCAATCACCACTCGCCCAGCATCCCGCTGAAGCCATGGCTCAACGGCATGCTGGATATGGCTGAGGTAATTTGCCGCTACTTTTTCGTTGTCAAGCGGTTCAAACGATAAATTCTTCAGTTGCTCAACTGGTGATTTAGTCTCCTTCATAGCGCGCTCCTTTTTCATTATACTGTTATATGGTTATGGGGATAGCGACGAGTCTTGCCATTGCGAGTAAGCGCAAGGTGAGGATGTGTGGGTGTGTATCTATTTATCTTTCCTGCATCTGCCTGCGAGATAGCATCTGTCCTTATCCCAAACTGCCCACCAGTGTGATCAACAATAGCAACCGGTCCATCCAACCCACTAATAACGCTGAGTTCAGGAAATGCCTCAGAAATTGCCGGTGCCGTGCCACGCCGTGGCTGGGGTGTGTCATCAATAGCAGCAAACTCGCTCCCCTCCTCGTACACTAATGGATGACACGAAACAAGGATAAGATTCTCTGGCTGAAGCGTCTTCACCATAACAGATACGCCATCATTATCAGCCCAGCTATCTGCGTCAGCCGAGATGCGATCTGTAGCTGATAGTGTAAACCGCTCTTCCGAACCATGCCCCGCCAGCACAATCTGCTGAACATGCCGATCAAGCCCAGCACGCTGCAACGTCTCCGTCAATTGCACTAAACCATTTGTATCACAGACTTCCGCCGCAATCGCATCATCAGACTCTATGTAGCGCATTTGCTCAAGGACATTGTTATGATCACCTGTTGTCCCTTTTATCATTATAGTCACATCGTTACCAGACTCAGGATGGCCTTTGGCAAGAAGGTTATACGTCCCTTCTAGCACACGGGTACTCCAGCCTGAAAAATGCACCACACCAGTCGCTTCATACAACCACCGAGCCTTATCCTGGCCAATGGCACGCACTGTGTCAAGATATCGCTTAAAGGTACCCATTGGTTCAATTTCATACTGAGCACTATCTATTACGTCGTGAATATAGTCCTGAGTTGCGCATTGAGGCATATTTGGCAAACGATCACAGTAGAAGTCCTCAAGCATCTTGGATATCATAACCACTTTAGCTTCTTGGTTGTCTGACCTCTCAGTAGCAACGACATCGATGTAGTCCAATGCCAGTGCATCCAACTTATCTTCCTCGCCGCGATCAATATACTCTCGAATATATTCAGGGCAGTTTGGATCATTTTGTGCACTCTTCACCCAATGTTGTGGCTCATATCCTTGTTCCGCCAGCTGCGCTCCAACAATATATCGTATAAGACTTAGCTCTGCCCGATCGTAAATCGATATAATTTCCCCTGTATGATCAGCCACAGCAAAACGAAAAGATTCAATTAATGAACCTTGCACATCAATGAACCTATCCACTATAGTGGTCTGTGGCAGACTCTCTAGCTCCTCAAGCCCTCGTAATTGCGGTACTAAGCTGCTTTCATCACGCGACTGACTATCCTCCCCTCTAATAGGCGGTAGTTCCGTCATTCTGTGATAGTTATCTCTAAAAACACTTTGGCTAGCTGTATTCATGTTATGCTCTAGTTGGTGTGGGTGATGATACCCAGAATATTTGCTCATACGAATAATACTCTTATCTTATTGTTAATAGTCGATGCCGCCGATATCAGGCAAGGTGTTTCCTACAAGTAGCTGAGGCTCAGCTGGCTTTCTATACTGCTCAACGAGGTTCCGTTCTGCGGTATAGTCATATTGGAGGTCGCGCGTTAGCAGGTCTGTCTTGGTCGATTGCGTGACTCGTATCTTACTCGCAAGCTCTGGAGGAAGCGTTTGTGTCACTTCTTCCACCAAATTCTCCGGAACAAATATCTCTTCTATGTCATCGAGTCGCACCCCACCAGCAATTTGCGCCTCTACATAGTCTGTCGTCCGGAAATGGTTCATGCCAGCACCACTCTTGATAATACGAAGGGCTGCTGCATCTTCTTCGGTAAGACGATCAATGCTTCGGAAGCTATCCATTGGTGTGTACGTCGTTCTCTCGCGGAGATTGCCTGCATCCGGCTTGAATGATAGCATAATCTCACCATAGCCAACTGCACCGCCTGGTGTACCGTGGTCGACATAGCCACATGACGCATAAACAGGGTTTGTGCTCTCGCCATGCGAACGGATCCCCATCACTGCCTCGATATCAGCCCGATGGTATATATACGATGCATTGCGCGCGCCAAACGCACCGCCAATCTTATTTCGATCCACAACATCCGCATCCATAATTGACTTAACAACGCCACCAGACTCAACCACCTTCTTCAGCGGCTCTGGATCGATATTGATAAATAGCCGAAAGTCATCTCTGCGCTGCTTAGCTTCTTCATGAGCAGCATAGAGTAGCTCATCGATCCTATCATCATCCACCTTGAGGTATGATGCTACCACGCCCTCTGTCGCACATTTGCGAAGATTCATGGCGCTTTGGTATGTAATGAGCTCATCACTTTGCCGATAGTAGTCATACATCGCATCGGGTGTGTCTTCAACCCCTCTATCGAGCATTGTCTGGCGCCACATGCTCAGCGTCGGAGCAAGCGCCATTGGTACATTACCCTGCAAAAACCACGCCTTCATCTCTGGCCGCCGACGAAACTCCTTCACGGCACCGCGTACACCCCGTGGTGTGTTGTAGGGTATACCATTCTTATCGGTCTTGCCGATATACTCCTCAAGGAGTGTATAGTACTCTGCACTATCTTGCTCCGACAGACCATCCTCAGCAAGGAGTATCTCTTTGGTTATGTTGTCAAATGGTTGCTCAATATTTTCAAATAACTGAATCGCCTTCTTCGCCTTCTCGCTATTGATTTGACCAATACCAACGCATGATAGGACTTCATTTGCTTCTCGCTGGTTTCGCCCCAAGAAAGCAATAATTTCTGGGTCGGTCGCTGCGTCTTGCTTAGCCGTGCTACGGAGTTCTGTAAGCATCCCTCGGATCACATCAGCCGACCAGCGTGGCTCTTGCGCATGAATCGCAAAGGCACTCTTAACCCGAGCATTCACCTCATCGCGCGGGAGTGCATCATCACCCTCCTGGGCAGTGCGCACACTTCTGCTGATATCGTGAAGAAAGTACTTATTGTCTTGTGATAACTCCTGTATCTTATCAGCAAACGGGACAAGCATAGTGCTGTTAGCAATCTCTGCTTTGAGGTGCGGTATGCTATCAAGAGAACTCTGGCCAGCACGACGAACCTCATCCTGGAACGCTTCTGGCAGCGAGCGCATCTCCTGGAGGCAATCTGGTATCTGCTCCATCTGAGCGATTGCTTCATCTGGGCTTGCTTGGTACACATCAACGAGGCCGTATAGCACTTGGTCTCCAGTCAATCTCGTACCATCACTTACCTCTTGGCTGAGTGTCAGTGTCGCTCCCTGAGTCCTCTCCACAATAGCAGCCGCTGCCGCAAACCGCGCAGCAATGCGCCCATATCGTTCGGTCTCATCTGGCACCCAGTCATTGATCATATTCTTTAGATTGAGCATATCACTCATGTAGTGCGAGGCGATACTCTTGTCAGAAGCATCATCATACCCGGTTGTCACAACAGCATGCCAATAATCAGTGATATTCTTGATGGTGTTTTCTGCCTGGGGACTATCTGAGTAGAGTACTTGCCGATCAATATCAGCTGCACCAAAGGTTAACCCTTCACATTGGTAGAGCGACACAACCCGGTCGAGCGCGCGAGCCTTTGCGTCATCAGATACCATTGGGTCGTCATTGTACACAATACTCTGGTACAGTTCATAGCCATCTGTCCCATTGCGGGCGATGTTCTCCGCGGAGACACCACTTTCAAGTAGTGTTTCTGCAAACTGCACCATTGCAGCGTCTGGCCCAGGTGTCCGCTCATAGCGATTCTCTCGCTGGTTATATGAGCGATGCAAGCTTTCTGCAATATTCTGTGCGGTTTCATATTCTTGAGAGTGCCCCTTATCAAGTGGTATAGCACCTTTTACCGCGTCTGAGATGCGGTTGCCATACATCTCGCTGTTTTTAGCGGATCGTTGCTGTTTGGTTATCATAACAATATGCTCTATTATATC
>CAUPVK010000016.1:0-20392 GCA_963514895.1 uncultured Candidatus Saccharibacteria bacterium | reverse complement strand
TTGGCTATAATTTAATTAGCCAGGTTGTCTCCGCCCTTGAGGACGAAGCGATTGTCGAGCAAAAACCACTGATGGCTGGGCGCAACCTCAGCATCGTAATAAGGAGTAAGTAATGCCAAAACTCAAGACCCACAAGGGCACTGCTAAGCGCATTAAGCTAACCAGTACCGGCAAACTGACCCGTCGGCGTGCCTTCGGGAACCACATGCTCTCCAAGAAGAGCAAATCGCGCAAGCGCAATATCAACACCCCTGCTACCATCACTGGTGGTATGGCCAAAAATGCTAAACGAGCCTTAGGAGTCTAACATATGCGCGTCAAACGAGGAACAACCGCCCACGCTCGCCACGCCAAGATGCTGCGAGCTGCCAAAGGAATGCAACACAATCGCACCCGGAGCTTCCGCCTTGCCAAGCAAGGGGTAATCCGTGCCCTGCAATACGCCTACCGCGACCGCCGCAACCGCAAGCGCGACCTGCGCCAGTTGTGGATCACCCGCATCAACGCTGCTGCCAGGCAAAATGGTACCACCTATGGCCGCCTGATCGCTGATATCAAGGCTGCTGGTGTGGCACTCGACCGCAAGGTCCTCGCCGAGCTCGCTGTCAACGAGCCACAGGCTTTTGCAGCTGTCGTGAAGCAGGTTACTCGCAAGTAGTGTAGCAATTTATACGACGTTGTGAAAAATACACACCTCTGTAACAGGGGTGTGTATTTCTGCTTGCCCAGCCGCTAGCCTCCAGATATGTTCTTGTTCGGCGAGGAGGTTGTAGAAAATAACAAAGCTCCAAAGCTGGAGCTAACACATCATACCATAAAGCAGCCTATCGATAAGCCGGGTTCTGTCGTGGATGATCATCTATCTAGTTTGCAAATTGCTCTGCAAATCGAGCGGTTAGCGATAGCCACAAGCGGATCACTCATCCGTGGCTATCTCCTTGCAGCCGACAGGGTTTACCTCCGCGGCATGTCACCATGCAGCGCTGTGAGCTCTTACCTCACTCCTTTCACCCTTACCCCGCTACTCGAGCGCTACTGCGCACGAGTATTGGTGTTGCGGAGCGGTATCGTTTCTGTGGCACTTTCCCTAGGGTTACCCCCGGTCGCCGTTAGCGACTGTCGTATCCTGTGCTGCCCGGACTTTCCTCTTGCTAAGTAGCAAGCGATCATCTAATAGACTGCCTCCCTATTATAGCATAAGGGATTTATGACAAGTGGATGTCAAAGTCTTCATCTTCAGTGCAGGGCCCTCTGCATCACTTCATCCGATGGAGTGTGCTAATCGGTTGTAATAACCGATTAGCAGCCCTAGTGTCAAGAGGTCGATACTTGGGGAGTATCGACCCTTATAGCGTTCTATCGGGGGAAGTGATGAAGAGGACCCGTGTGTGATAGTGATACTCTTAGCCTTCGACCATCAAAAAAATCCCAGACTCACCCCGGGCGCTTGATATTCCCCTGCATGATGCAAGGTGGGTTTCCTCATCCATACCCACGGGTATGGTGAATGTTGGAATCCCTATCATATGATGTTAGGAAAATCATACACGCCCGATATTTGTCTGGGACACTCTTAGTATACCACAGAATAGTAAGCAGCGTCACGTTTGCGAGGTTGAGATCCTCATACCCTCTTCCTTAGTGCTAAACAAGTCAATATCCGCTGAATATTAGCACCTCTTGTATTGGATGTTTAAAACTCTGCTAGTGCTCATAACAGACTCTCACCTTTGTACGAGAGACAGCCTCATTCAATCTCCCACCAAGCTAGCCTATAATCTAAACCCTGTACCAAGCCAGGTAAAAGGCTCTCCTAACCAAGCGACACGCCAAACACCAGCGAGAAAAGCTGCAAAATACCCCTGATAGCTGCCATCATTACATTACCAATAGCCGAGCTACCGACCAATACCAGCACAAAGACCAGCATCACGCCGTACTGCTCCACCACCTCCATGCCGCGGCGCACAAACTCTGGTGCCAAAGCATACAGCACACGCGAACCATCTAGCGGTGGGATTGGCAGCATATTAAAGACAAAGAAGCCAAGATTCACACTCACCGCCGTAGCAAGCAGCGGCTGCACTGCTGGCCCAGCGATCGTCGCATACAGGCCAAAGCAGATGAAGGCAATGACGAAGTTCGTCAGTGGCCCAGCCAGCCCCACCAGCGCTGCGCCCCACTCGTCACCGCGCACTCGCTCGGGGTTGTATGGCACTGGCTTGGCCCCACCAAACACTGGTAGGCCCAGCAGCGCCAAGCTCAGCGGCAGGAGGATGGTCAAGAATGGATCGATATGATGCAGCGGATTGAGCGTCAAGCGCCCCTGCTCCTTAGCCGTATCATCGCCCAGCCAGTACGCCACAAAGCCATGCATCGCCTCGTGCAGCGTCATCGAGACAAGAATAACGACAAGGACGATAATGAGGTGAGCGATATCAATATGCATTTCTTTATTGTACCATCACCACTCGCCGTGCCCAAGGCTTTGCCTTGCTATGTAGCGTCATATATACTGGTGCTATGTCTATAATCACCTACCATACCGACACCAAGCCGATCGACCATATCGAGATCACCGAGCCTACGCAGTGCCGCCACGTACTCGAGGATATCGCACAGCACGCGCTCAGCCTTGCCAGCACACTCCAACCAGCAGACGAGGACACGATAGAATTACCAGCATCAATGCGAAAATACAGTAAATATTACAATGATGTAGATAGTACAACCATTGTTACCACTGTTGATTCTCATCAAACAACACTTGATGCCACACGCCACACTGGCCACAATAGCATCAGTTGGAACGTCTTTATCGACCAGCCGCTGCCACAACCAACCACCCTCGCACAGGTGTGTGCACTGGTGCAAGCAGAGCAGCCAGACTACGCAACCGCTAGCTGGCAATCTCGCAATGCAGATGGCTCAGACCGGCATATCATGGTCTTTGCCTCGCCTAGCAGTGTGCGAATCAACCTCCTGCGGCATACTGGTAGCGATACGCAGCGGCTCCCCATCGATGACCCGCAAGCCATCATTGATGAGGTATTTGGCTCATAACATCATAGACACGGAACCCGAAAACACCCCTACGCCCCTACTACATAAACCACTCAAGAAAATATCTGGAGGCTAGCGACACGGCAAGATATCTCAGCACCTCACCTTGACATTGCCCCCTTGGCAGCGTATACTAATACAGATTGTAATAATATAAGTTATAAGTGGAATAAGAATATGGCAGCACGATGTGAACTGACTGGCAAGGGTAAGCAATTCGGCAACAATGTGAGCTTCTCGTTGCGACGCACCAAGCGAGTCTTCAAACCAAACCTTCAGAAAAAGACCTTCATTGTAGATGGGCAAAAGGTCACCATGGTTCTCTCGACCAAGGCGATCCGCACCCTCAAGAAGAAAGGCCTGCTCACCAGCGCCAAGACAAAGGCCAAGGCTGCGGCGTAGTCGCCCAGAGCAAACGATAACTGTAAAAATATCCCCTTCCTTTCATAGGGGATATTTTAGTGGTTACTTCGCTTTATCTAACTCAGCAACTGTCGCGAGCACACCAGCGAACTGCCGAGCAAACTCTGGCCGCAGCACCAATACACGCTGGGTACCAACCGCTTCACTAGTGACAATGCCTGCTTCACGTAGGACTTTGCAGTGGTGCGAGACAGTCGAGAGTGAGAGATTATGATCGATCTGGCTGCAGCCCAGCCGCCCCTCCGCAGCCAAGCGGCGGACAATCCGCAGCCGCAGCGGATCGGACAGAGCGGCAAAGACATGCTCTGGTGCGAGTGCGTCAGTTGGGGTGTTTCGTTGGGATGTCATTTCCTTTGTATTGTCTCATACCTGCTGGTCATTGCCAAGGCAAGCACTACTACACCGGACGCCACGAACGGAATTACCTGCGCTGGCTGGCCACTAATAATCGCACTGCCTAGCATACCACCAAAGCCTTGACCAATGTAAATGCTGGATGAATTGAGTGAAAGATTCAGCTGAGCCCGTTCTGGAGCAAGCGCAATGACGCGGTATTGCTGAGCAATCGTGGCAATCCAAGCACTAGCTGTCCATAATAGCACACTGCCACCAACGAGACCAAGCGCACCTGGCGTCCCAGCCGCCACACCAAGCAAAGCAAGCGCCAACGCAAAGGCAAGCATTGCCCAGCGGGCCAGCCAAATGTGGGCAAAACGATCGGCCAGCCAGCCGCCTAGCACACCACCCAGGAGTGAGCCCACACCAAAGATGAGCAAAATCCAGCTAAAGTATTCGTGCAGACCCGCCTGCTGCACCACCGCACTCAGATACGAAATCACGCTGGTACCAGCGACAAATATCACTACTGTTATCAATAACGTCAGTGCAACGTGGCGATTCGCCAGGCCCGCTACTAATGTGCGAATCGTTGGTACCTGCTGTGCTGGCTGTGCCTCACGTGCCCGAATGCCCAGCACAATGCCACACAACACCAGCACGGCAGCCACCGCCATTGCCCAAAACAGCGCGTGGTAGCCATAGCGCTCCCCCATAACCGAGCCTAGCGGCACAGCGAGCACCGTTGCCATCGTCATGCCTGTTGTAACGACGGAGATTGCCTTGCCACGATGCTTGGCCGGGGCAAGGCTAGTCGCCAAGGCCATTGCCGTTGGCATCATCATAGCTGAGCCCCATGCCGCCATCACTCGAGCTGCCATCATCCACACAAATGACGACGCAAGCGCTGCTACTACATTACCAATTGCAAATATCGCTAGTGCTAGTATCAAGGTCGACCGCCGATTGCGCTGCCCCATCACCATGCCACACAGTGGTGCCGCCAGTGCATATACCCACGCAAACACCGTCACCAAGAGGCCGGTCTGCCCCAGCGACACCCCAAGTTGCTGTGCCACCTGTGGCAACACCGCTGCCAGCATAAAGCCATCCGCCCCAATCACGAAGGCTCCCAGCGCTAGCACCGCGATCTTACCCCACGGCGTGGTTGATTGTTGTTCCATAAAACCGTTCCTTTCTTCGATATAAATCGAAATAATAGTGGTATTTCGAAGTGTATCGAATTTAGTGCGCTGTGTCAAATCGACCACATTATGACAATGATTTCACTATGAATCTCACAATCCTCATCACTGTCTCGCACTCATTTCTTGAGAAAACTATAGGGGCTGGCCCCATCTTGCCCATCAACCCACCAACACTCGTGCCGACTACAACTAATATTCGTAGTCCACCAGAGAAAGCAGCGAGGACAAAAAACGGAGTAAAGATATATCATAAAAAAACCAGCCTCTCTATGAGGCTGGTTGCACTTGGTGTATATAAATCCTAGCTTCGAGCCAACTCAAACACCGTCAGCACTTCGGGCAGGTTACTCGCTGTTTTGATCTTGAGCTTGGGTTTTTGCTCGACTGGTGCACCGAGCTCCTTCTCAAAGACCTCCACTGTGTCTTGCGGCACTTCGTAATGCAACGCACTATCGGCATAGTGGACGGGCACCACCACTCGTGGCTCGATCTTGCGAATAATAGCGGCAGCACTTGTCGCATCCAGCGTGTAACCATAGCCACCCACTGGAATAATGACAATGTCGATCACCCCCAGCGCCTCGAGCTGAGCGTCAGTAAGCTCTGGCGCGATATTACCAATCACCGCAATGCGAATATCGCCACACTCAATGCGATATACTGTAGAGAGCTGCTCACTCTCTGGCGTGTCGATGTGGCGCGTGGCTGCGATGCCGCGGATGGTATAGTCACCCACTTCATACTCACCAGGCTGGTCAATGATAAGGCGTGCCTCAGGGTTAGCCACCGCAAAGCGTTCTTCGGTCGCAAGCTCTACTGCGTCCTTCGTCTTAGCGTCCTTCAGGCCTAGCAGCGATAGCTTGGGATCAACTGCGAGCGTGGTTTTCTTCGTCGCGATGATAACTGTGTTGCCGCCTTTGTATTCGATATCAAGCATGATTCTCTCCTTCGTCTTCTTTTAATATATTATCAACGTCTACCAATACGGTATGCTTGTTGGTCAGAATGGTGGTAATAAAGCGGTCGCGCACGCTCAGCCGATAATAGAACTCGTCGTAGCTCAGGATGCTATACGTCAGCTCGCGCCCCTCCTGTCGCTCGATAACTGCCACCACGCTGCGCACCTTGGCGGCCGAGAGGTTACCCACGAGCAGCAGATCGATCGTACTGGCAGACCCCTTCACCAACGCCCCCGCCGCAATCGCCACACGCAAGCGTGGCAGCTGCATAATCGCATCTTGCCAAGCAGGCCGGTAACCCGACTTGTTCTTGGCTGGAGCAATTTTTTGGTCGGCAAAGATGACGCGCAGTGGTGGATAATATTCATACTGCTGGTTTACTTCGTAGTACAATTTGTTATCAACGCTGTCGCTCGTAATAATCCCCACTTCCAGCATATTGAGCAACTCACGGCGCACCGAATTAATCTGCTCATTAATTAGCCGCGTAATCTCGCGCACATAAAATGCCTTTCCTGGATTATTCAAGAAAAGGTGGAGCAACTTCACACGAGTTTTTGATCCAAACAGTGCATCTATCATTACAGTCACCAACTAGATTTATGGTATCACATCCGGCGCGCTTGCGCGAGCACCCGACCAAGGTACGTCTCGGCATCCTCCAGGCTGTGCCATACGATGTCTGGGTTGCGCCGCAGCCAGGTCATCTGCCGCTTGGCCAAGCGCCAGTCTGCTGTACAAAATGCCGCCTTGGCTTGCTCAAGCGTATACTCGCCCTGTTGTAATTTATGTATAATTGGGTAGATATTCCCTGTCATTGCTTCACTGTCCCAGCCGTATTGGGCTGCTAATTCCGTTGCTTCTTGTACAACACCATGCGCAAAAAGCTGCTCTGTCCGCTCTGCAATGCGTCTGCGCAGCACATCGCGCGGCGATGCAATACCTACAACATAGGTATTTTTATCAACATGCGCTGACCTCTGTAACTGTTGTCCTTCTCGCACTATTGTATTAATGACATGCCTTTTGTTGTATTTATTATTGGGTAATTCTATGTTGTGCACTCGACAATGTTCGTGCAAAGTTTCTATAGAATAGCCCTGTAACTGCTGCATAAGCTTTTTGTTCACCGTCGGAAATTGAAATTTATACAACACTGCATCGACATACAAGCCCGTCCCACCGACGAGAAATGGGATGTGCCCACGCTGGCGAATAGCCGCAATTTGCCGATTAGCATAGCGCTGAAAATCCACTACCGTGAAACGCTGGCCTGGCTCCACCAAGTCTAGTCCCCAGTGTGGCACAAGGGCTTGTTCGTGCGGCGAGGGCTTGGCAGTGCCAATATCCATACCCTTGTAGATGGTGCGCGAATCGGCGCAAATAATCTCACCACCGTACTGCTTGGCGAGGCGAATTGCTAAGCTGGTCTTGCCGCTAGCAGTTGGCCCAACGATAGCAATAAGCGGCACAGTAGGTGGTGTGTTATTTTTTGTGAGCATGCGAGCTGCCTTTCAGATCATTATGCTGTGCAGTAAGTGGCCGCCAGCGACGCTGTGCAAAATCAACCACGCGGTACGAATCATCACACTGGATCCCATCGTGCTCGAGCAATTGCCGTTGCACTGCCTGCCCACCCGGAAAGCCGACCGCAAGGCCTCCCTTGCAATTCACAAGTCTATGCCAGGGCAGCTCCTCCGGCCCACCGTGGGCAATCTCTCCTACTCGCCGCGCGGCATATGGGTGGCCAGCAAAGGCTGCCAAGTCGCCATAGGTTGTCACTGTATCATCCGGCAGCTGTGCCATCAGCTCGTAGACGGCATCACGCAGGCTCATCGCTGGCAAGTCGCTCAATTGCCACCTCCACTTCGTACCAATTTGTGCAGCGCACCACCCCAGCTGGCAGCGTTGCGGCTTGGTTCCAGGCATAATTACCAAAGAGCAACGCGTTGCGGCCATGCGCTGCCACCGCTTGGCAGTGCTTGAGCTGGTCGTCTATCAGCACATCGGCGTTGATTTGCGTCATCAACTCTGCCTTCGTGGCACGGTGCGAATCATTAGTTAACTCATCCCAAATACCCGAAAAATAAACTGCCGTGCTCGCAAAGATACCTGGAAAATGCTCGTCGATCCAAGCCATTGTATCACCCTTTACTTGTAGGCAGCGTGACGTTGCAATCATCAGATGATGGTGTTGTGCCAAGCGCTCCAGCACCTCCAGCGCACCGCCAATGTGCCCATAGCCGGCGCTTAGACTCTCGCTCACAATCTCGGCAGTGCGACGCTCCACCTCAGCATTATCCACCTGCCACATCTTGGCCCAGTGCTCGTCGTAGTCATCGACCGTCAGGTTCGTCCCCCAGCGCTGGTTGCTAAAGGCGACGATGCCAGCGGCATTCTCCGCCAGCACGTCGTCGACATCCACAGCAATGCGCAGGCGGCGCATTAGCTCAGCTCCTCTAGGTACGCCGCGAGCTCATCCAGCGGCACTGTTGTCTCGCCCTGCTGGGTACGCACGCTCACTTGGCGGTTGGCTTTGTCGCGTGGGCCAACGATAATCTGCACCGGAATTTTTACAACAGTAGCTTCGCGGATCTTTTTGCCGAGCGATTCATTGCGCATATCTGTTGTGTATCTTACCTCGTTGTATTTTATAGGACGCATCAGTACTACTGTTTTAAGTACCGATGTGATTTCATCAACATAGTCTTCTACGGTGTTGTTAATTGTGAGAATACGAACTTGCTCGGGCGCGATCCAGAAGGGGAACCACCCCGCCGTGTGCTCAATAAAGACGCTCAGGAAGCGCTCAATCGAGCCCAGCAGCGCGCTGTGGATCATCACTGGCCGAGCCATCTCACCTGCTTCATCGGTATATTCGAGGCCAAAGCGCTCGGGCTGGACGAAGTCGAGCTGCACCGTCGCTACCTGGTGCTCGCGGCCAATCGCATCCGTCGCCATGAAGTCGATCTTCGGCCCATAAAAGGCCGCTTCACCCTCCTGCTCGAAATAGTCCAGTTGCTTAGCCATCACAGCTGCCTTGAGCTGAGCCTGGGCCGATTGCCACAATTCTGGCGCCCCAAGGTAGTCCTCACCCTCATCGCGATAACTCAGGCGGACACGCAGCTTCATCCCAACAATGTGGTACAACTCCTCGGCACAGGCCAGCAAATTACTCATCTCCTGCTCGATCTGATCTGGCCGGCAAAACACATGGCTATCATCCTGCGTCAGTGAGCGCACCCGACTCAGGCCGCCCAGCTCGCCAGTTTTTTCGTCGCGGTAGTCGGTCGTTGTCTCGAGGTAGCGCACCGGCATATCGCGGTAGCTCCGTGGCTGGCTGGCAAAAATCTGCGTGTGGTGTGGGCAGTTCATCGGCTTGAGGGCCATCTTGTCGCTCGTCTCTTGGCTCGTCACGAGAAAGAGCTCGTCGCCAAACTTCGCCCAGTGCCCACTCGTCTCGTACAGATCCTTCTTGGTAATGTGCGGCGTCCAGACTTTGGCAAAGCCGTATTTCTCGCGCAGCTGGTTAGAGAGCTGGGCTGCTTTATCGCGCATGATCGTGCCGCGCGGGGTAAAGAGTGGCAAGCCCACCCCCACCAGTGGCGACATTGTGTAGAGGTCGAGCTCCTTGCCAAGCTTGCGATGGTCGCGCTTTTTGGCTTCTTCGCGCATCTGTAGGTAGCTATCAAGCTCCGCTTGCGTTGCAAAGGCCACGCCATAGAGCCGCTGCATCTGCGGCCGGGTCTCATCGCCTCGCCAGTACGCACCAGCCACACGCAGCAGCTTGAAGGCCCCCACCTTGCCGGTGCTCTCTACGTGCCCGCCACGGCACAGATCGGTATAATCACCCTGAGAGTAGAGCGACACCGTCTCTACCTTGCTCTCGCCCTCTGCGGCGCTACCAAGGGCCTCTCCAGCCAATTCTTTGGCAATGGTCGTCCCCGAGCGCTTCAGGTCATTAAGCAACTCAACTTTATATGGCTGATCTGTCTCCTTCGCCCAAGCAATCGCCTCATCTACTGGCACATCTCGGTGCGTAAAGGGCAAATCGCGCGCAATAATGCGCCGCATCTCCTTCTCGATTGTGCCAAAATCTGCCTCAGATATCGTCACATCACCAAGGTCAATATCATAATAAAACCCCTGCTCGATGGCTGGCCCCACGCCAAACTTCGCCTGTGGCCACAAATGTTGGACGGCTTGCGCCATGATATGCGCCAGGCTGTGGCGCATTGCTTGCTGCTCGTTGTTCATTGCTTTGTCTGCTCATCAACTCCTCCGCTGCACACTGGCAGCTAGAAGCCGACTCGCTCCTCCTTGGATATAAATTATGTTGATAAAAATAAAAAACATGCGCCCTGGCACGGATACTCCATCCGACCAATTTCGCATGTCTCGGGCCGCTTGCACACAAACGGCGGTTCCACCGGACTTCTTGGCGCTTGCCGCCAAGCACTCATGACGCAACGTTCTCGCACATCACGACAGCCCACGAAGCTCGGGAGGCTGGTGAGGCCCCGTCAGCACTTACCGTCTATTGTATAACGAGAGTGGGGGTGGGTGCAAATACCCAATTATCCTCGACGTCAGCCCCCTCCTGACCGCTTCATCCGATGGAGTGTGCTAATCGGTTGTAATAACCGATTAGCAGCCCAGCGCAAGAGGTCGATACCTGGGAGGTGTCGACCCTTATAGTGTTCCGTCGGAGGGAGCGGCAAGGAGGGGGTGTGACAAGCAGGAGTCTTAGTGTTTGCGACGGGTGCCCTTGCCCTCCCCCGCATCTTCTGCTACAATACACGTGTCGGGCGATTAGCTCATTTGGCTAGAGCGCTTCATTGACGTTGAAGAGGTGAGAGGTTCGAATCCTCTATTGCCCACCATTTCGGTCTATTTGCCGATATACCCATTATCGGTCTGTAGGGTGTATCGACACAAAAGCACTTACTGCTACAGTAAGTGCTTTTTGTTATAGTACAACTCCGTTACATTGCGTCACTACCAGCTCACACCACAAACTTGCAAAACGCAAGCCTTGATGCTACGCTAAAGGCATGACACGAACAGCTCACAAACGCTCAGCCTGCCCCATTAGCTACAGCCTCGACCTTTTTGGCGACAAATGGACACTCCTCATCATGCGCGATGTGCTGCTTTTTGGGCGCTGCTACTTCCGCGAATTCGCACGCGATGAGCGCATTGCGAGCAATATTTTGGCCGATCGCTTGGCGCGGCTAGAATCGGCTGGCTTGCTTGATAAGCAGCGCGATCCACTCCAAGGCAATCAATACATTTATAGCCCAACAGACAGCAGCTGGCAGCTCTTGCCACTGCTCGTCGAACTGCTCTTTTGGGGCGCCTGCGCCGACCCGCACGCCGCCGTGAGCGACGACTATCGCACCACCATCGCTCACGAAAAAGATTTGCTCAAACAAGAAATAATGCTTGCCGCAAAAACTGGCACCTTCGTCGATTACTACCACAACACCATGGGCATACAGAGGTAGAGACTCTCACAAAAATTGATACATAGTAAAAACATGTACTATATTTTAGTTGCAAATTGCAAGTGATGTACCCCGCTTGGCATCGCTACTTTTCCTCATGAGCCTACCTGCCGCACTCCCACAAATTCACATTGTATGAATTATAACAAAAAATATTCACATAATAGCGTCTTCTTGTCGCCACCTATCCTTCGCTCACAAGCGCCTTGGTGCCGTCGCGCTCAACCATGACTGTAACCTCTCAGCCTATCGTGTCACTTGCATATTACAAGCAAAACGATGAGCTGTTTTGCAACCTATTTGCTAGTTTGTTATGAACAAAACATACGCAGATTCACACGCTGCGCCATACTCACCCAGACCACCTGCCTAGCCCAAGAAATCGCTCACACCATCATCAAATTCACGCATCAACTATGCAATATAAAGCATATGCTTATCAATATTACACACTATCTGTATACTCCTCCCCATTATCTCTACGAATGAAGCAGCAAAAACCAGCGCCAACAAATGAAAATTTGGTGTATATATTCACATCACTCATACATCCTGTCACTAAACTATCACGAGTTCGCCCGCTCCAGACTATCGTATCCTAAGCAGTATAAAGAAACCTGGCATGCCACCACTTCTTTGAGCACCCCACCCTCCTCACAGCACCACCTAGCAGGCATAGCTGTGGTTTCTTGCCTATTATTCATCCACATCACACTGCTAGTTATCCACATTACCTATGGTCATTTTGCTGCCCGTCGTATGCGTTTGGTGATATAATACGCGCACAGTTTGCATTTGTATTTTGATATTTTTGTAGTATAACATGTATTTTGATAAGCTGGCCTCTGTAAAATTTCATCAGAGCCCTTTACGCTCTACACTCTCGTTTCGATTCCCATCACACTTTCGAAATATTGAACCGTAGCAGGCACGAGATCCACTTTCCAAAGTTTTCTGGAAAATATGACAGAAAAAATGTCCTGCCACCGACTGACGGGTTGCAACTTTAATACCATCATAGTATTATCCTACTGTTATGCATGGACAGAATTCCAAAGTTAAGTTCCCTTTTCGAGTCAATGGCTGTACTGTCATAGAACAGTATACTGGTTCGGATTGGAAGTTTGGTGACGACTATTTCAGTACAAACGATCTATTTGTTCCTGTATACCCCAAGAACAAGCCGACCGATTTTGATCATTCAAAGACATTTGGCAGCAGAGATACGCCGTGGTATATTAAGGTGTCTCTAAACGTCTTTCCCGAATCAAAGGAAATTCGAGACGCTTTATATACGTTATCTACATCGTTCTTTGAGGGAAACGACTGGTGTATGGTGGTGTGTTCACCATCCTTTCTCGAGGATAGCGCCCGCAAGATATCGTTGGATCCGGTACTGAATCAGTATCCTGGGGTAAAACCTCTCGTGCTGGAGTGGCTTGACCTAACGGCGATTTATGACTTTGCACAGGATGTTCTTCTCAATGCAAACATTTGGCCTTCTATTGATAACCCATATGGCGACTACAGTAGTTCTAGCTGTATTGGAAATTACATTTTTGACGACAATGACTTCGGTTACCTAAGCGATGAAGAACTAGACAGGCCATTCCGAGGACAAGAAATAGTCGTTGATGATGTCATATCGACATAGCCTATTCATCATCGTCTGTGACGTGACTGTGTTTACTATGTGCTAAATTGCTGCATCTACAGGTACACGCGTTAGCCTATTGAGTTGACGGTGTACTTTATTTACTCTTTCTTACGCTGCTTCTTAGCGGCTTTTTGGGCTTGTTTGGCAGCTTTAGCGCGGTCACGTGAGCCAGTAGTGGCCTTGACGGTTACATCAAATTTATCGAGATAACGACCAAACGCCAGGTGCGTCTGCGCATTAAAGGCACCAATTGCACTAAAGCAAATGGATGTGACGGGCATAAGAATCCACTGCGCCACCATAGCAAAGCTGCGCCGACGCTTGTAACGTTCAGGCCGTGGCGGCAACATCTTGAGCATCAAGAAGACGGTGATAAAGATACCAATCATCGCAAAGCGCTGCAAATTACTAATCACCTCGGGCAGCATGTGCACCGCATAGCTGCGCGATGATTCTTGGTTGATCAACAGTGGCACCCACCCACCAAAGGTCACCAAAAAGGCCATCACCGCCAGCGTAACGTGCCCATCAAGTAAGCGCATGAAGCGGGCAAACACCTCGGCAAATGGCACATTGCGCCGCCGCGTAAAGGTACGTATTGCCACATATGGGATGTCCGATGCGCCATAGCTCCAGCGTCGGAGCTGCTTAAACTGCGCCACCACTGTCCCCCAGAAGGTATTGTCCATCACGGCATCTTGGTAGATCGGCACATGGATGGGCAAAACACTG
This sequence comes from uncultured Candidatus Saccharibacteria bacterium, assembly GCA_963514895.1. Classification (GTDB taxonomy): domain Bacteria; phylum Patescibacteriota; class Saccharimonadia; order Saccharimonadales; family Saccharimonadaceae; genus Saccharimonas. Next base: position 6,507 of record CAUPVK010000016.1, on the reverse strand, counting down.
TAGTCTCCCGCAAAGTAGAAGTAGCTGCGCCAGTACTGGTGGCCATCTTCCACGATGCTGCGTGTGCTCCAGAAGTTCATCTCCACCAGCGCGTCCATTGGCTGCGAGTGCGAGGCAAAGTTGCGCAACGTGTGGGGGCGCATACTGCTGATGATCGTCCAGAAGGAGTTACCTGTCGCAATCACCCGCATCGGCGCTGGGGCATCCCAGATGTTACCGAAGTATAGTGCAATCGGCTGGTACGACAGGCGCTTGCGCTCGGGGTGAACGATATACTCATACGCCACATAGTCGAAGTATGATGGATACGGGCGGTTGTCGCTGTCGAGCGTGGTGATCATCACATCACTGTAGGCAATCCCCTGCTCGTCACAATAGCGCTGGAGCTGCTTACCAGCATAAGTGATGTTACCACCCTTACCAATTACCTCATCAGGCATGTCCTTAGGGTGCATGATAGTCTGGAAGGTGAAGAATACATCGCCATACTCCTGCTTGAGGCGAGCGGCTGTGCGGGCAATATCCACCCCACCACGCTCCTCGTAGGCAAGGACAAGGATGATCTGTTTGTTGTTGTACGTTGTGTTCTTGACCGACTCAATGGTAGGCTGCAAGACATCATACGACTCATTGTACGCCGCTACAATCACTGCTTGGTAGAGCTGCGATGGCCGCGGGAAGCTCGCTGGGTCGGCCGCCATAAGGCGGAGATTCTCACGATGCTCTTGGGCGTGAAATTCGCGCTGATGACGCCTAGGCAATGGCTGCTGCTGAATGGCAGCATAGCTTGCTACTGGGTCTTCGAGCTGCTCCAGACGCTGCCGCCAATCAACCATCTGCGCCTTCTCCAGCTGGTGGTGGCCTGTCAGTGTGCGGTAAGCAATGCCAATCGAGCGGACAATCACACTCATCACCAAGACGAGAAGGTAGATAGACGCCCACAGTGGATTGATCAAAGACAAAATAATGAACAAAATTAGCATCCCATAGCTCAAGAATGCTGGGAGAATTTCAAATAATCGGTAGAGGAGAGTGCGCTTGCCCATGGGCAGCTCGAGATCGTTGTGGTTCATTTATCGATACGCCAGGTGCATTACTGCTAATCCATACGAGGCAGCAACCAGCAGCACCAATACTGCTGCCGCCCCCACAAAAAGCGCTGTCTGGCGGCGCTGCAGGCTATACAGCTTAACCATCAGGCCAATGTGCACCACCATTACCAGCGCACCAAACAACACAAAACTGAGTAAATAATACCAATAACTCTTATAAAAATGCGCCTCGCCAAAGGCGGTGTAGCGCACATAAACCTGCACATCGCGCACCTGCAGCGTAAAGCCCATCACCAGCATATAGATGATGCCCGCAACAAACACGCCAATCAGCGCCGCAAAGAATGGCCGATCGGCCGCGATCGTGCGGAGAGGAGTGCGCAAAAAATCCTTCTTCTCTTTGGTCATAAACAAATGGAGCCGCTGACCGGACTCGAACCGGTGACCTACGCTTTACGAAAGCGCCGCTCTACCAACTGAGCTACAGCGGCATCACCGCTATATTATACTAGAGGTGAGGCAAAAATGGAAGGCAGCGCGGCAGGGATAGCCTGTAGATGAGCGACCTTGCTGCAGCGTGGTACAAGACTATGGTTCTACGATTCCTCTACAAACCTCTTGCGATTTTTGGTAATTGCTGCTACTATTGATCTAGCCTATGCGCTCGTAGTGAAGATGGCCTATCACGTCTCCCTGTCACGGAGAAGATCGCCGGTTCGAATCCGGTCGAGCGCGCCAGTATTGGATACGATACACCCTCTTGCAACAGATCAAGAGGCTTTTTATTTATATAATGCGAAAATGATCATCTTTTATCTGTAGCCATCACTATGCAAACTAAGGCTATCTCTGATATAATGGCCAAGCGGATCAAGAATAAAGTCAATCCCCTCTCGGCGGGCTCATTGTCGATACAGCCAACTCTCTACAAGCACTGCCATTGCCGTTTGCACACCACCCCACCCTCTCTTACCAAAACCCCTAGCGGTGCTCGTTCCCTTATGATGGGAGCACTCGCTAGGAGTTAGTGGCTTTATCAAAGCATAGATACGCAAGAAATCAACGCTTAGCGCGTAAACTTCTCATGCAACGCATGGTACTCGTAGATTTCGTCATCTGAGAACCAGTGGTTGATCTCTTGCTCGGCTTCCTCGGGATTGCCCGAAGCATGGATGAGGTTGGGCACACCCTTGTCTTCGTCGTTGGCATAGCCAAAGCTCATGTGCGAGTAGTCGCCGCGGATCGTCCCCATCTCGGCAGCCATTGGCTCGGTGGGGCCCACCAGCTTGCGCACCAGCTTGACAGCCTCTACTCCCTCAAACACCATGGCAATAACTGGCCCTTGCATCATAAAGTCCAGCGTCACCCCAAAGGCGTGCTTGCCACGGCGCGACACCATCTTGCCAATCTCCTCGTAGTGGCGGTAGTAATGATCGCGTGTCGGAGCGATCATCTTGACAGCCACGATCTTGAGGCCCACCCGCTCAAAACGGGTCAAAATCTCGCCGACAATTCCCCGCTGCACAGCGTCTGGCTTGAAGACGACCAAGGTCTTTTGCACATTATTATTGTTGGGCACCGCTGTTGTTTCGCTCATAAAGCTCCTTATTGTTAGGTTTGCTTGTATTATAGCGTATTGTGAGTGATCGCAAAACAGCTGATGGAGTACGAAACTCGTTGTGTGTTACGATACTACTATGCGAACACTCTTCCCTGTCTCCACTAAGGCTGCCATCTACAGCAAGGATGCCTCTCATATTCTTGTCATTTATATTAATAAGAACAAGAGCTGGGGCTTGCCTGGTGGGCATATCGAAGCAGGCGAGACACCAGATCAGGCAATCAAGCGCGAGCTTATGGAAGAGTGTGGCCTTGCCATACCACACCTCCAGCGCAGAGACTTCTTCCTCCATAGCGAGGGCAAGATTATCCTTGCCTATACAGGAGTCGCTCCCTCGCACACACTGCAATCAACTCAGCACAACTGCGAAGGTATCCCAACGTGGGTGACCCGTGCCGAATTTGCTACTCTCACTATTGAACCACACTACAAAGAGCTTGTCCTTGCTGCCTGGCCCTCTGCCGACACCTGATGCTCTACCTCTCTATCTATATATTGTGGTATACTATGGCAAATGGCACAGCACTATTATATGCAAGATCTGATCATTGACTTCATCGAATATATGGAGGTGGAGCGCGGCCGATCGTCCAAAACAGCGGAGAACTACAAACACTACCTCGAGCGCTTCGTTGAGTTTGCTGGTGCTGAATTGACGGTCGACCAGATCACGCCCGAGTTGGTGCGGCGCTACCGCCTCTGGCTCAACCGCTACCAAAGCGTCTATGGCGAGGAGCTCGGCATGCTTACCCAGAGTTACCACCTCATCGCGCTGCGCGGCTTTCTCAACTACCTCTCTAAGCGCGACATCACCAGCCTCTCGCCCAGCAAGATCGAGCTCCCCAAGACACACAAACGACAAGTCACTTTCCTCCATTATGACGAAGTAGAGCGGATGATTGATGCCGTGCCAAGCGATGGCAAAGAAGCCAACTTGCGCGACAAAGCCATCATCGAGCTGCTCTTCTCCAGTGGTCTGCGCGTCTCGGAGCTTGTCAATCTCAATCGCGACCACATCAACCTCAAGCGCCGCGAGTTCATGGTGCGTGGTAAGGGCCAAAAAGACCGTCCGGTCTTCGTCAGTAGCCGTGCCGCCGAGCAGATCGAGACCTACCTCAGCGCCCGGCATGATTCGCTCGACCCGCTTTTCATCAGCTATAGTCGCAACCATGGTGCCACAAATACCAGTGGCGACTTCCGCCGCCTCACGACGCGCAGTGTGCAATCGATGATTGGCAAATATGCCCGCCTCGCTGGCATCACCAAGCACGTTAGCCCCCACACTATGCGCCACAGCTTCGCTACCGACCTATTAATGAACGGTGCCGACTTACGCAGCGTCCAGAGCATGCTCGGCCACAGCAACATCAGCACCACACAGGTCTACACCCACGTCACCGACCAACACCTGCGCGACATCTTCGAGCAATTTCATAGTGGGAGAGAACAGGGGTAGAGCAGTATTACCTGAGACTCTATATTTTATTGTCTCTCCCCTCTTCGTCGTAGCATCTTGTATAAAAATAAGACGTGTCGAGAGAACGCTGCGTTAGCTCACACTTCCCACACTTCATCCGATGGAGTGTGAAAACTCGTTGTAATAACGAGTTTTCAGCCCTGGCGTCAAGAGGTCAATGTCTGGGAGACATTGACCTCTTATAGTGTTCCGGAGGAGGGAGTGTAGGGAGGGTAAGCGTGAGACGAACTCTCTACGGATTACACGACGTACCCAGTGGCCCTGCTTCGTCGTTGGTGACGTAGAAGTTTTTGCAGAGGCTGCCAGTGATGTCGACGCCTTGCTCTGGGAAGGTGAAGCTGCCATTGGTATTGAAGCCGACATTGACGCGGCTTTTGATGCGGCGGAAGATGGTGTCTGCCCGGCCGGTGGAGTCGATTTCGGGCTGAACGGTATCGAACTTTGTCACGCTGCTTGCCCGTTTGAGCGAGATCTTGACGGCCGAGGCTTTGTACAGGCTAGTCACACGCAAGAACGCCACACGCGAGCCAGCTGGTACAGACTCACCACCAGCCATTTGGAGGACGGCTTGGCAGGCGTAGCCACCACCAGTGTAGCGCGCGTTGGAGCACGGCACGGCATTGACGGTCGTTTGGGCACCACTGTCGCTATTGGCGCGCAGGCCGGGGCGCTGGATGGTGAGTGGGTTCGCATTGTCGGTGATGATGCTAGGGCGCAAGAAGTTGGTCGAGACTTGGGCGCTATCGAGCTCGCTCAGGCTCACACTTGTCTTGGTGGGCAAGACAGCCTGGGCCCGGATAAGAGCTGGCGCGTTGGGGCTCCACTGGTCTTTGCGCGGCAACGAGCGGAGATCACCAGAGGTTGGCGTCTCGATGGAGGCAACTTCGTTATCGCTGTTTTTCTTGCGCATCCACTCGATCTGCACACTATCAAAGGCATCTGCGCCAACCAGCGGAATGACGGTGGACTCCCCTTCCGCCAGGTCGAGCTTGACGTCTTCAGTCTTGGCCTCGATCTTGACGCAGGTGTAGGCTTGGTTGAGCGTGCTGCTGCCACTACTGGTCTTGATGGTCGTCTCACCACTGACGGACGACACCACACCAGCTGCCGCCACAGTGTTGCAGCGCTGCTGCTCAATGGCACGGCGAGCCCGCTCATTACCCTTGAGCGCCGCACGAATGACGCGCTTGCCATCCTCCACCCCAGCAACCGCCGAGTCGTAGGCACTCTGCGAGAGGTCGTTGTTGCTGGCGCGCTGCTGCTCCTGTACCATCAGGCGGATAAAGCTCACCGTCACCACTGCAATCAACACAGTCGAGAACATCACCACAAAGAGCGACACCATGCCGGCCTGCCGCTGTTTGTTGCTCTGCTGTTGTATCCACCTCATCATTCTACCCCTGTATCAATGTCTCAAAAATATTAATGGCGCAGAAGTTATAATTAGCACTGTCGTTCGTGGGCGGCTTGCAGGTCTGGTTGGCAGTGTTGATCGTATCTTGCTGGTTGGTGCCAATGACGAAGCGGAGGCGATAGATGGTGTGTGTGCCCTCGGTCGATTCGATAATGGGATTGATCTGCAGATCGCGCAGCGCCAAATCCCCCTCACGCGAGCCCAGCAGCTCCGTTGCTTTGCTGAGGAATACATCGGTCGAGTACGTGCCACGAGCCGTTGGGTTGCAATACTGTGCACCAGCATCAGCCACACGGGCTAGGACAATCATATCACCGCGCACATCACCCTGGCGTGTGTCGTTTTGGTAGCGGATGGCACTGCCTTGCTGTAGCTTGGCAGCCGGGCTCCACACATACGACATCGTGCCAAAGCACAGACGCCCCAGCCCACCACCTTTGTCTGGCGACACATAGCGGATCCCATCTGCTGAGGCCAAGGCATCGCGCCGGAAGGAGTCGGCTACATCGCGCCCTGCGAGGTTGATTGATTTGAGCGTCACCCCCTTTGTATACAGACCAATGATCTGCAGCGTGGAGGTCGTAATGGCAATAAGCAGCACTGAGAGGAAGCTCATCGCCAGCAGCAGCTCGATGAGGGTAAAGCCCGACTCTTTGCGGTGTACAGTCTGCCGCTGCTTCTCTCCTTGTGTTTTACCTTTGTTAGCGCGCCACATCATACAACCTCGTTACGGTGCCAATCGTCATTGGCTTATCACTCGCCACGGTGGGCCAGCAGGCAGAGACATACACATCGTAGGCGAGGTTGGCATTGGCACCCTCTGCCTTGACAATCTGGACGAAGAGCCCTTGTGCCCGCGGATCGTTGCCAAAGTCTACCTTGCTGTAGGTCGTGGGCTCGGGCTGGTAGCTCGCGTTGGTCGGCTCGAAGAGACGGATAACCT
>CAUPVK010000015.1:0-22547 GCA_963514895.1 uncultured Candidatus Saccharibacteria bacterium | reverse complement strand
GAGCGATAGTGTAGCGAGTACTGCGTGAAGATTATCTGCAGTGATGCAAGTCAGGCCGTCAGGCTTATTGATACCGGCAGCAATCTTAGCTAGCCAGCGGTTGGTGCCAATGCCAACATTGCAGCGCATGTAGTCGCCAACCTCGCTACGGAGGCGCTGCTTGATCTCCTGGCCAATTGCCAGTGCGCCGCGTGCTCGGATGTCAGGTGGACTTTGGCTTAGGTCGATTACCCCTTCATCAATGCTTTTCATGGTGGCACTGGGCGAGTAGTCGCTGAGGATGGTTGCAAGTCGGTGGTAGACATAGCGATACTTAGGTGGATCGCTTTCTAGCGGAACAGTATCAGGGCAAAGTAGCCGCGCTGCTGGTAGGCGCATACCGGTGTGTACGCCACGCGCTTTGGCTTCGTAGCTTGCGGTGACGATAGTCGCATGCTGGTTGCGCCGATTAACAATAACGACTGGCCGGTGGCGGAGCAACGGCCGAGATTGCTGCTCGATCGTGGCAAAGCAGCTATTAAGATCGATATGCATCATCAGTGGTGGGGCGGGATTGATATTGCTATGAGACATGATCGGCCTCGCGTGTGAGCCGCCATACCAGTGTGATACTGTCAAACTCGAGGCGGTAATCAGCTTGCTCATCTGTCACATCGAAGATATGCACCGTACGTGCACCGCGCTGATGCTCGAAGCCTAGGCCAATTCGCCTGATCGTCACTTCCTGGCCATTGCCGCGCCGAAATTTGACTGGCTGACATGGCTGGTACCCACGCCGAAAAATCGCTACCACCTCCACTACTTCATCAAGATATAGTTCGTCATCCATTGTTCTTAGTATAGCGCATGAGCTAGGCACGGTCGACGAGTGAAAACATGGTAACAGAGGTAGAGTGTGCGTATACATCAAGCGATGTATTGCTATGCTAGTACCCCATACGACTCTCGCTTTACAAGAAAACACCCTATGGAAGTGAAAATAAAACCTAACCTTTTGCATAGAGCTAAGGGAAAATGACGCGCAGCTCTTACATACTGTATTGCCTCGCACAAGAGCATAGTGAAGACGAAGAAGGGGAAATTTTACAAAACGAACAGCGCCAGCCGTTCTTGGCTAAGTTATCATAGTAAAGCTAATGTAACAGAGCGGCGCAGCTCAGAAAATTATTTCTGCTTACGGCTCTCGATAAACATCATAATAAGCCAGATAATGACGACGATTGCTGCGAGCGAGAGCAGTCCGTTGATGATCCATGCGGCCAGCTTTAGTGCTGCACCAAGCAGCCATGCGGCAATAATGACAATAGCGATTGTGAGAATAAGTCGAGATAGTTTCATCCTTTTAGTATACTATACTCTATGGACACAGCGCAATTTCAGGCCATGATATGGCACAAAGCCAAGCAGCTCTACCGCCCTATGCCGTGGCGCAGCCAGCCAATGCTGTACTATGTGCTGGTCAGTGAGCTGATGCTGCAGCAGACGCAGGTAGCGCGGGTGCTACCTAAGTTTGTCGAGTTTACCACCCGCTTCCCGACTATCGAGACCTTGGCAGCTGCCCAGCTACCGGCGGTTCTGCAGGCATGGCAGGGTTTGGGGTATAATCGCCGGGCCAAATATCTACACAGCGCGGCACAGGCGATTGCTGCTGGTGCACCTATTGCGACGCAGGCCGACCTTGTGGCATTGCCTGGTATTGGTGCGAATACCGCTGGAGCTATCATGAACTATGTGCACCAGGTCCCAACCGCCTTTGTAGAGACCAATATCCGCACGGTGTATTTTAATCACTTTTTTGCTGGGCAGGAGCGCGTGGCAGATAGGGATGTGCTGGCGCTGGTGGAGCAGACGATGGATAAAGAGCAGCCCCGTCAGTGGTTCTGGGCGCTGATGGACTACGGCGCTGAGCTAAAGGCGGCGGGTAAGGGTCAGCTTGGCACCAGCCGGCACTACACGCGGCAGTCGCGCTTTGCTGGCAGCCTGCGCCAAATGCGGGGTGAAATTGTGCGGCGCATGGCGCAGGGGCAACCACTGAGCGCCATTACCCAGGAGCTGCAGGGTGACCCGCGTTTTGCTGCTGCACTGAATGGACTACGGAAGGATGGGCTGGTATGAGTGAGTTAGTCCTCACGCGAGCAGAGGCCATCGCGCTATGTCACACGTGGGCGCGGATGCTTCGCCGAGAGTATACGATCGACACATTGGTGAGTGACTATGGCGATGGGGTGCTTATGTCTGACCAGCTGGCCTATCCGCTCGAGATGCAGCCATGGATCACGCCAGAGGCCGAGCCACTCCTCTGGGCGATTCGCGACCATGCAGTAGACGTCGATATTGACCACACCCGGCGAGCTGATTGGGAGAAGCTACTGGAGCTGATCGACCAGCTACCAAAGAATGGTGCGGCAAAATGAGCAGAGATGCCAAGCTTTTTTCTAGAGTGTGACGAAACCAGCCATTATGATTTAATGACTATGCCATAAACAATGATGAACATTCACCAAATATATTCATAGCTATAAAACTCGGTAAGTTATAGAAGAAAGATAAATAACAGAGGTAGAATCATTAGAATTGTTTGCAGCTCTTACAGTTGCACACCCAGCCACCCAGCGAGCACTGTTCCAGCGCCATAGGCCAGGACAGCAGCGATAGCACCAAGGGCGAAGGTCTGCAAGGCAGCGACAATTGGATTCTCACCACCAACTTTGCCCTTGATATAGCCAATTGCTACAAAGGTGAGCGCCGTCGCTCCCGAGCTGATATAAAACAGCAGAGGATGAGCCGCGCTCGAGCCGCGTGCCAGCACATGGGCAAGATAGGGGATAACAGGCACACTACCAACGACAACGAAGGCAGCAAAAGTCATGAAGCCGATGATTTTTGGTGAGGCGCGTTTACTTGTACTCCGCGCTGACTCATCGTGCTCAGCACTGGCTGCGAGGTAGGCGCTAGCACCCATCGAGAAGCCATCAGCAATAAGGTTAGCTGCGCCCAGCACCAAGATAATTGCACTCGAGATACCCGCACCAGCACTGGCTGCTACCACAGCAAAGGTTGTGACGGTACCATCGACTGCACCATAGACAAATTCAGAAATATAACGTTTGAGGACAGGTTTCATATTCATAACTTGGTTAGTATAGCATAGTGTGGTACAAATGCAAAAGCGAGCAGCCAGTGGAGATATGATGAAAACCACAAGATGGAGGTAATGGGTGTCTCACCACTGAGGTGATTAATGAATATCTGAACAGAATGTTCATTGTAACAGTGTGCAAGATAAGTATAGGGCAATAGATAAGCTACAAATCTAGCTTACGACTAGTTTGCTTGCTTGGGCTTGAGGAGGAGCTGATTGCGCTCGGCAGTGCGCGTCCGCGCCTCATCTAGCAGAGTGGTACCTTCTTGCGAGCTAAGGCTAACGATCCGCACATACTCACCAGCGGTCTTGTCGTAGCCCGAGACAGCAACGAAGCCGAGTTGTTCGTCGGCATAAATGACGTTCTCTTTCTCGCCGCTGTAGTCGATTTTGTTAAACAAGCTTACATCTAGCAGTGCCGTACCGCGGCCATTGTCCCACGTGGCAAAGACACCAATGCGGCGCTGCACTGCATCTAGATCGGTTGAGTCAAATGGCGTATCTTTATCGATATACTCGATGATTGGCGCAAAGACCAGCGTATCGGCCTTGGGGAGGATCGTCTTGAGCGCGTGGTCAGCGGGTAGTGAGTATGCTAGAGCGAAACGTTTGCGAAAGTCATACGAGAGCGGGTAGCGTCCATCGGTCGACGTGGTGCACTCGACCTGGAGGCGCGAATCGAGGAAGGCGAGCTCAGCGGGCGAGTAGATTGGTTTATGCTCCTCTGTCGCGGTGACTTCATTCGTTACTTGGCTCACCTTTGTATCGGCATCGGTGTAGACCATAGAATTACCCATAACAGTGACGGGGGAGGCGTATTCATTCACGGCGTCCGACTTATCGCGCTTGCTGAGGCCGCAGCCCATAGCAAGCAGCTGCTGGATGGTATCGACAGCACAATACTGCGTTATATTGCCTTCGGCATCAGTAATGAGGCAGTCCATCACCATCTCGTGCCCCATGCCTTTGCCGAACTGCTTTTCTTTGCTGGGGTCGCCGTTTTTCTCATCTCTCGAGAGTACGTGTCCAATCTCATGGCTATAGACATTGCCACCAGTCTTGTTGCTCAGCACAAGCACCATTGGGCCGTTGCCGCCCTTGGCTTTGTCTTCATCGGTGCTCTGGAAGGCGAGGCCGAGTACATCATTCTCCACACCTGCTGTATTAACGGCCATCAGCATAAGTGAATGCTCACCATCCTGTACATCTAGCTGCTCGCGGTATTCTTCGGCGATCTTTTTAATCTGGTCGTTGGAGTAGTAGTACTCAACTGTGCCATCGTCTTTGGTGCGGGTGCTATCTGGCGCAACGTTGCTTGCAAACTCGGTAACATGGAACTCGTACGCGCCACGAGTTGTATGAGTGATGCGGCCAGTGTGGACGCGCACTTCTTCATATATTTCTTCGTTGGTCTTGCCAGGTTCGAAGCCAGCGGCGTTGAGCGCCACAACACCAAGCCGGACAACAACCGGCTGGAATGAATCTTTCTCGTGGTCTTGGCGCTGCTCTGCAGAAGGCTGAGGGGTGTCGCCGCTGGGGAGTAATGCACTAAACACTCCCAGGCCAGTCATCATCAATACCTTACGGCGTGGTAAACCTTCTGGTGTTTGGGTTGAGCCGTCTGGCGCAACTTCGGATTTTGAGCGAGTCATATTAACTATCTTATATCACGAAAGGGGTAACAATGTCAAATTATGTTGGCTTACGCTGTGTAGTTCTAGCTATCTGCAGCTTAAGACCCCTCTTTTGCATTTGCAATGTTAGCTCATTCTCTTATTTTGCTATTTTCTCTTTTGTAAGCATAAATAAAGCTAGGCATCTCTCGAAAATATTCAGCTGTTCTACAGAGGTAGAAGCAGAGTAGTAGAAAGCTAAAACTCGCTTATTACTTAAAGCGAGTTTTAGGCGCGCTGCCAGCATGAAGTGCTATTGCTGCTCGGCTGGCGCTTGTGTTTGTTGCTGGTTTTCAGTGTTGCTATTGGTGGAGAAGAGCTGGAGGGATTCATCACTCAGGACATTTGGGTCAAAGGTACCATCGGCGATCTTGCTGCGGCGCTGCTGGTACATTTTTTTGAACTCGTCGAGCGATTGCTTCGTGATACTACCTTCGGTTTTGTATGTCTCGGGCTCGGCATCGCGAGCAGCTTGCTTGCGCACCTCCTGGAAGCCAGGCCGACTGAGATCAACCTGCGCTGCACCACTAGTATTGTACATATCCATAGCAACCCACACCATGACGCCCGCAATGGCGATGACTCCGCAGATCATCACCAAAAAACGGTGCTCGCGCATAGTGCTCAGCTGGTGCTCAAAGTCGAGTTTATTGGGCTGGCTGGGCTGGCTGCTGGGCACTCGGCACCTCCTTCTTGGCAGGGCATTGCTTGCTATAAAATACATCAAACTGCGAACCGTACTGGCTCAGTAGCTGGTTGAGCCGTAAGGCGACATCGGCCACTCGCTTGCGACGCTCACGCACTGGCTTGATGAGGTAGTAAAACTCGACGGGCTGATCGGTGCAATCAGTCCGTAGCAACTCGGACAGCTTCTCCTCATACTGGCGGTATTCGCTGCGGAAGGCAGCAAGCTGGGTATTGTATTCTACCGTCGTTTTGGCAAGCTCCACACCATCGAGTCGGTTGAGAGCGATGCGGCTATTAAGTGGGGCCATCAGACGGGTGGCAATCACCTCATACTGCTGCCCTTGGTTGACCCGGACAAGCCCATCGTTGGCGTGGATGCGTCGCAGGGTAGACTTGACGCGGACACAGTTTTGTTTTATTTGAGTGAGTTGATCGTTGCTGAGTGGCGCAGCGGGCTCGGCATAGGCCGGAGAGCCAAGTGCAGCAGTAGCAATCATAACAACAGCAAGAAAAGTGCGCTTCATAGCTCCCCATTATGACGCATCAGAGGAGATTGGTCAAATAGTTTGCCTAGATTGAATTAAATTCTTGTGTCGCTCCGGTTGGCCACTATCTTACGCAGATTTTGCGTTAGCACCCTCAAGCTCAGCACAAAACCCGGGAGTTCTTTAGGGGTGGTGTGATGCCATCTGTATAACAACTACAATAACTGCAAGAACAAAAGCCATGAAAGGTATTGCAAGACCAATAGCAACGCCAATCTTGAGTCCTTGGTCGTCACCATCAACGAATTTGGCAGATGGTGCGTATGTCTGAATATTCCACCACCACCAGTTGTAGTGATTATTGAGAGCATCTTGAACGGTATGGGAATAATAAAGGATTCCCATACCAGGTGACACACCGGCGCTCAAGGCGTTGAGTAATCGCGTGTTCGCTCCGGCAAAGTTAAATTGGTTGCGTTGACCGTTGACCCAGACAATAATAAAGCTTGACTCAGTTCTTGCTTTGGTAATCTGCTGTGGGTCGATGTCAAAGATAACACCGATTGGTTGACCCATCGAAGCATCTACATCAATAGCACGGATACGGTTGGTGCTCGTCCATTCGAGAACACAGGGTGTCTCATTGAAATAACCAGTGCTATACCAGACAAATGTTGCTGCAATGAGTGGTGTGTCATCAAAGACGCTGCTATAACTAGCCTCAATAGTAGGTTGCAATGATTGGGCAGTAGGTAACTGCATTGGCTGCATAATGGGCTGAGGGAGAGGGTTTGCTGCAACAGGAGTCCGGCCAATTGGTGGTGTGGGTTGCATAGTTGGTGTTGGTGGGTAGTATAGGGTGGTTTGCGGGTATACAGGTGTCGTGGGCTGCTGATTCATGGAAGTATTATACTATATAACTTGAGATCGGCAAGTACGAATATGTTTTGCGGTATATATTTTTGGTTGTAGACTTCCTATAGAAGTAACAATGCAGGAGCATGCCTGCATTTGCTGTATCTATTATATGGTGTCTTGGGCACTGTTGTTTATTAGAAAATACGTCAATCAGCTTGCTGGAGTCATCTGGTTTTATGATAATAATGCCATAATAAAGGCGATAAGTACTACTATGATTGGTGTCACAAAAGCTATGATGAGGCCAATGTTGACGCCATTGTTGATAATCATCGCGTCGCGCTCGAAGCCGTCAATAATTTTAGCATAGGGTGCGTAGGCTTGAATGGCAGCCCACCACCAGTCGTAGTCGTTGTCGAGTGCACGCTCGACATTGTGTCCATAGAGAACACCACCAATACCTGGCGATACTGCAGCGCCAAGGCCAGTCAGCAGCTGGGCATGTGCTCCAGCAAAGTCGAACTGGATGCGCTGGCCATTGACCCATATGATGATAAAGCTTGCCTTGACAGCTGCTTTGGTGATCTGCTGTGGATCGATATCGAGTACCACGCCGACCATTTGGTTTGTTTGGGGGTTACAATCAATGACGCGGATGCGATTGGCCGTCGTCCATTCGAGAATGCAGGGCACTTGGCTAAAGACGGTGCGGTTATGATAGTGCGAGACGGGCGTTGCCATAACCAGCGGTGTGCCGTCAAAAACACTGCTGTAATTGGCATCCATCGCTGCCGGTGCCGGCTGGGGAGCTGGCTGCATAACGAGAGGGGTAGGCTGCTGAGCGGGTGATTGCTCAGCTGGCTGGGTGAGGCTATCCTGGAGCGTTGGCTCTGATGACTGCTGTGGCTGTGTTTGCACTGGCTGCGGTGGATAATATTGTGTTGGTGGCATGGGCTGAGCCTGAGGCGGAGCCACCGGCTGTGATTGATAAGGATAAGAGGGAAATTGCTGATTCATAAGTGCATTATACTACACCAATAGAGATGCTAGAACGACAATCATCAGTACTATTCGCCGTGCGAATTGATCACAATGTGAGCACGCATACGCAAGAGGAGGGCAGTGACGAATAGAAGTTACTTATGCTTGCCTGGCGAGGCTGCGCCGAGCTCGATGTGCTCTTTTTCAAACTCACGCAGGATCCGTCGCCGCATCTCGGCCGTGAGGGCCCACTGGTCGGATGGTTGGGTCTTGCCAGAGACGACAAGGCTAATCGACGATGCATTGAAGTCGCCAAGAATGTCGAAATGTGGTGGCTCGATCACTTTGCGCTGCCATTTTTCCTCACCAGAAATTTCCTCACCAATCCGATTGATGATATCGCTGGCGGTACTAATGTTGGTATCAGGCGCAACGGTAATGGTGAAGTATACTTTGCTATAGCCCATTGTCTTGTTGATGACATGCTGCACGACACCGTTAGGGAAGAAGTGGACGTTGCCCTCGACGTCGCGGATCACTGTGGAGCGTACACCGATCCGCTCGACTGTCCCGCCAAAGCCATCGATCTCGATAATATCTCCTACCCGATACTGGTTTTCGCTAATAATAAATACTCCTGAGAGAAAATCCTTAACGAGTGACTGCGCGCCAAACCCGAAGGCGACACCAATAATCCCTGCGCTCGCAAACAGTGGCGCAAGAGCTGCGCTATTGAAAAAATGAGTAAAGATAGCATAGCCTGCAATCACCACGATAATAATGCGCCATACATTAGCAAAGAGCCCGCCCAGCGTCTTGTGCCGCTTCTCGAGATCTTTCTTGGGCAGCGTGCGCTGATATGTGGTAACGAAGGCATGCCGCGTCAGCCACATCACCAGACGTGGTCCCACCCAATACAGTGCAATCGCCACGATAATAATAATGATAATCTCTAGTGCAGTGATCTCAGGTGAGGTAATTGGCTTCATAATATGGTAGTATAACAGATGTGAATGATGAATTAAACCAGCTTGTGCTTACCTTGCAGCGTGGTGGCGTGGCAGTACTCCGGACTGATACCCTGTATGGCATTGTTGCCCGGGCAGATGACGAAGCGGCAGTAGCGCAGGTGTATCGTCTTAAACGGCGTGATAGTAATAAATCATCCATCATCCTCGTGGCCGATGCCAGCCAAACTTATGCCGATGTGTCCACCTTACCGTCGCTTGACACCTCCTGGCCAACAAGTATTTTGCTCGACTCGCCCCATGCTCCGCGGTGGTTACGCCGCGCTAATGATATGCTGGCCTATCGCCAGCCGCAGCTGCCGTGGCTCCAGGCGGTCTTGCGCCAGACTGGCCCGTTGATCGCCCCCAGTGCTAATCTCGAGGGACAGCCGCCCGCCCGCACTATTGCTGAAGCTCGTGCGTACTTTGGTAATGGTGTCGATTACTATTATGATGGTGGCACTGTGCCGACTGATACGCCACCATCACGCTTGATACGGGTGTTATCTGATGGGGTGGTGGAACGACTCAGGTAGGGCATAATAACCTGAGAAAAATGTAGAAGCTTACTCAGTGATGTAAGTATTACAACATTTTTTAGAGCGATTCTCACTTCTCGAGTGAAAAACATGCTAGACAATAGTGAGTTCTCATACCTCACCCAAATAACGTGGAGTGTGGAGCTACCCGCGAAAGAGGCCATGTGATTCAGGTATAATAGACTCATGACATATCTTGACCCTCA
Organism: uncultured Candidatus Saccharibacteria bacterium; assembly: GCA_963514895.1. GTDB lineage: Bacteria > Patescibacteriota > Saccharimonadia > Saccharimonadales > Saccharimonadaceae > Saccharimonas. The sequence goes on along the minus strand of CAUPVK010000015.1, from coordinate 12,969 downwards.
GCAATTTATCATCACTCGCAAACGCAAGAAATATCGCTTTGCTAAGTTCCATAACGCTGCTAACTGCTACGAGTGCGACGAATGGTGCCAGGCAACGCCAGAGGTGCGGCAGAGTGCGACGGTGCTTGAGGTTGGCGCTGGTACCGGGATGTTTAGTGTGGAGCTGGCGGCGCAGCACCCAGATGAGGTATTTGTGGCACTGGACGTTAAGGGCGATCGCTTGCAAAAAGGGGCATATACAGCGCTCGAGCGTGGCATTACCAATGTGCTGTTTGTGCGGGCTCGGGCCGATCAGATTGGCGAGCTCTTTGCTGCTCACTCACTCAAGCAGCTGTGGATAACCTTTCCTGATCCATTCCCCAAGCGGCGCAGCGCTGGCCGGCGTCTTACCCACCCAACATTCTTGCGCCAGTACGAGCAGCTGTTGCGGCCAGGTGGCTCGCTTTTGCTCAAGCATGACGATCGTGATTTCTTTTGCTGGAGCCTGGAGCAGCTCGTCACTCAAGAGTGGTCGATTCGCGAATTATCCTTCGATCTCCACGAGTCGTCACTGCCTGATGAATACAAGACGCTCACCGCCTACGAACAGCGCTGGATGAGTGAGGGGAAAGCGATTGGCTGCGTGCGAGCGACGACCGGTAATGGCCAGTAGTACCGCTTCGTAGCAAGATTACATACTCACCTGACTGAGCTCTAGCATGCCGTGTTGCTGGCTCGCTAGTGCGTTATTTTTGTAGCGTTGATCATAACTAATATCTGTGCTGCACCACTCGGGAGGGCAGAATGTTTCAGCGCGTAGTGTCGCCTCGGTCTCGCGGCCACGAAACTCAACTTCAGCGGTGACGAGCTTTCCCTCAAGGTTGCCGTGGTAGATATCAAGTTCGATTGTATGCTCGTTACTATCAGGGTCGGTGTAGGGTACATAGTAGCGTGTTTTCTCGATGCGCTTGCCCTTGGTGAGTGGCCATAGCGAAGCAAAGGTTGCTTCATTAATAATGATATTTTGCTCATCTCGCACGACAGTACCGCCTGATTTTACCGTGAGCTCAAAACGTTGCCCATCACCAAAACGCCGGACGCGTGTCTCCGATCCATCACTGCTGTGCGCGAGATAGCCCTGACTGATGTCGATATGATCATATGAGTCAATATCTGCTGGTATCTTATCAAGATTGACTAAAAATTTACGCTCAACTTCTTTGAGCTGATTAGGGCGCTCAGGGACGTGAGAACTCATCATGTCGGCAGATTTTTCTTGTGCATAGCATGTCTCAAAATGATAAGCGAGGTTTGCATACAGCTCAGCAAGCTCAGGAAATTCTGTGCCAAATCGCTGAGTGAAGCTCTCGATGAGCTTGTCGTGTGCTGCTTGCAATTCAGCAAGATTTTTAATGCCATAGTCCTCTTCGACTACCCGCACCCCTTGCCCAACAATATCCATCGCTACTGGAAGAATCTTATCGACTGCTCGTACAAAGCGTGCTTCGGGTGTGTTTTGTGCTTCATAGCGCTCTAGCCCCTGACGCATAACGGGCGGAAGACGCTGTAATAATGTGTGGGCTGCTTGCTGCTCATTTTGTTGCTTAATGGAAAGTTGCATAGGGGTAAGGTCGAACGTTGCGACATCGCCAGTGGCAATCTCGAGCAGCTCGTGGACAGTTGCAAATTGCTGCACCGTATCATTATCCAACTGCGGATAGAGACAGGCGCGTAATTCTGGCGCAAGGGCGGCAAGCGACCAGCTATGCTCTGCGTCGTTCTCGCGCTCGCCACCGGGTCGGCGTGGCACGCGCACTACATCGGCCAAATCACAGCTTATCTCCATACTCTGCAGTGCAATATGGCATAGTTGGCTTTGGATAGGTGATGGTGTAATATCTCGTTCGTGAAATAGGTGTGGTGGATAATTGTGTTCTGGCAGCGAGGTCGTTGATGTGTGATTATATTGGTTACTATTGTGGTGACTATTGTATGGCAGGTTATTCATATCACTACCATAGCGTGCTATAGTAAATATAGATAGATAGGATAGTTTGAGTCAAATATGTTTGAGCAAGATACGATTAACCATTATATCCAAAGGCGAATTCTCAGTGTGCTGTGCTATCGTAAGATGGCTCGCTTTCGTGATCTGCGCCCGCCACGGGTGGATACCAATCTCTTTAGTTATCATCTCAAGGTGCTGATTCGTCACCAGCTTGTCCAAAAAGTGCCAGGTGGCTATAGCCTGGCACCACGTGGTTTGGCGTATGTCGATCGAGTTAGTACAGACAATATGCTGGTTCGAACCCAACCTAAAATCGTAACCATGCTCGTGGTGCAAAATAGTAATGGTGATGTCTTACTCCAACAGCGCACTAAGCAGCCCTACATTGATACCTGGACGCTCCCTTACGGCAAGCTCCACATTGATGACAGATCTATCCAAGCAGCAGCTCAGCGTGAAGCGGCGGAGAAACTTGGCGCTGTGGATCTAGTACTGCAGCATGCGGGCGAATGCTATATTCGTGTTTGGGCAGACAAGGCAATTCTCTCAACCACGCTTGCTCATGTATTTTATGGGACGACTGATGATATCACTCCGCACGAACGGCTCATTTGGGCGCGCCCACACAAACTGGCGCAGTACACGCTTGCACCGGCGGTGGAGCAGATTGTAGCGCGGGCATTCTTTCGCGATCCATACTTTTTTGAGGAGTTTGACGACGTTTTAGATCAATAACAAGGAGGATATATGAAGATCGACGACTACGCACAGCAAGCAATCACTACCCTGAGCAGTGACTATGCCTACGGTGATGCCAATGCCCAACTAATGGGTATGGTGCTAGGTCTGGGTGGCGAATCGGGCGAGGTACTCGAGAAGTTCAAGAAGCTATTGCGCGACCAGCAGGGCACAATAACAGAGACAGATAAGCAGGCAATCATTAAGGAGCTGGGTGATGTTTTGTGGTATGTAACGGCAGTGGCACACCTGCTTGGTTCGAGTCTTGAGGAGGTCGCTCAGCGCAACAACGCCAAGCTCGCCAGCCGCCAACAGCGCGGTCAACTGCAGGGCAGTGGTGATGACCGGTAGGTTGTATGGTTTGAGGATGCTGTAATCCATTGTAGCCACTACATACAGGCAATAACAGTAGGCGAACGCTTGTTACCGTTTGTAAGAGAGCTTCTACCTACCTACTTACCCCTCTTGCGCAAGCCGCTGCCGTACCCAGCCATCAATCGTGCCTGCTCCCATGCAGAGCACAAGCTTGCCCTCAGCGCGGGCAGTTTGGATGGCGTGCCACAAGGCATCATCGAGCTCGGCATAGTGAACGCTGCTACGGTTTGTTAGTTGCTTAGTAAGTTGCTGCGGGGTGAGGATGGATAGAGCTGGGTCTTCGCGGCTGAGGTAGGTTGGTAGCCAATAGATTTGCTCGGCGCGCTCCATACAGTCAGTGTATTGCTGACGGATCTCATGTTGACGGACGTTTTGATGTGGCTGATATACCAGCACAACGTGGTCGGACAATTCTCGTGCCATTTGCAATGTCGCGGCGATTTCTACCGGGTGGTGGCCATAATCGCTATACAGCCCAGTCCCAAGCCGCTCAAAGCGTCGCTGCACCCCCGGAAAGGTATTGATAGCCGCTCGAATGTGCTCGGGTGAGCCGAGCCTGAGCTGCTTGCACGCCGTTGCCACCAGTGTTGCGTTTGCTCGGTTGTGGGCCCCTGCGAGTGCAAATTGCTGCACATCCTCATCTTCCAAGACACGCGCCCGCCGCCGTGGTGGCACAACGCCCACATCGGCATCGCGCTGCCACATGATAGTATATTCGCTCTGCTCAAGGAAGCGGCTAAAGGCATCGGTGTAATCCTGCTTGGTAGGATAGGTGTCTGGGTGGTCGTAGTCAACAGAGGTCAGCAGCGTGAGATAAGGGTGGAACTGCAAAAAGTTGCGGTCAAACTCATCACACTCATACACAAAGTAGCGACTACCTGGCACATAATGGCCACTGGGGCCAAAACTCAATGTTGTACCCACCGAGTAACTCACTGGCTCACCCAGCTGACGCAGCGCCCACACCATCAGGCCAGTTGTCGTCGTCTTGCCGTGGGTACCAGCGATGGCGATGAGCTGGAGGTCTTTTTCGTTGATGAGATAGGTGAGGAGCTCGTCACGCTTAGCGGTATAGATGCCAAGTCGGTGTGCCAAGACGAGCTCGGGGTGATCGGGCGGCAAAGCTGCCGTATAGATAAACCAATCGATGGGGGTTTGCTTGTGGCGGTAGGCCAGGTATTCGCCTGTTTGGTCTTGCGAGACGGAGATGCCACGCTGCTCGAGTTCTTGTGTTTCGAGCCCAATATGGCTATCCGAGCCAAGCACATGGTGCCCTGCATCGTGCGCCAACTCAGCCAATGGCCCCAGGCCCACGCCGCCGATTCCAGAGAAGTAGATATTCATAGCTTCCATTGTACCGCCTCTGGCGCAAAACCACCAGAGATAGCTAAGGAGTGTGATCGCTCCACCTCACGCCACTGGGTTCAATATTGAGGTTATGCTATACTAGAGCCAAAGTATAAGTGGGCATACGTAGGGTACATAGCATGGCAAACAAACAGCAAGTCAAGCGGTCGATGAAGCGACTCCGGCGCATTAAAATGTGGCACCTGGTGCTATTGCTTATGGTGCTGCTCGTGCTGTCTGCGACCTTTTTGCGGCTCAATAATGTGGGGATGACTGAGCGGCGACGGGCAGTTCTCTCGGCTGACAAGGCAGGTAATATGGAGCAGATTCGCCAGCGCATCGCCGACCTCCAGCAGTATTCCTCTGCCCACATGAATGCCGATACTGGCCCTATCTACCTGCAAGAGCAGTACAATCGCGACGCTAAGGCTGCGCTCAACGCCTCGATGAGCACCACCAACCGCGCCGGCCAAACCGCCAACGCCAAGGCCGATGCAGTGTGTAAGCCACGCTTCCATAGCTGGTCGATCGACTATGTGCGCTGCGTCTACGAGGAGCTTGGCAAGCTCAGTAGCACCAATGCTGGCCTTCAGACAGCCAAAATGCCCGACACCAGCCTCTACCACTACAACTTTAGTGCACCACTATGGTCGCCCGACTTTGCTGGCTGGACGATTCTCCTCACTGGCGTAGTCATCTCGGCCATTCTTGGGCGTATTGTGGGGATGATTATTTTGCGGATTATGCTGCGCATTCAGTATCGAGCGGCGAAATAAATGGCCAAAAAAATAAAAAACTACAACATAATTTACAACACGTACAACACGCAAGATGGCCGTGAGCGGGCGTTCGCTAGACGCTCCATAAAATTTATGCTTGACCCCTGTTTATCGTACAAAAATCGTACCAACATCTATCATACACAATAACCATAAGCAAAAAATAAAATTGCTTACCCTTGGCCGTTATCTCTGTAAAAAATCGCTGCCAAAGTGTTGACATCCATTTTATGAGCATGTAGGCTAGGTTTTGTAAGATCAAATAGGAGGAGCACTATGGCTTACGAATATACTAGTTCGAATGGTACTACATACTACTTGCACACGCAAAAAGATGCGGTATTGCGCGGTGGCGTAAAGCGGACGATTTACTATTTTTGCAAATCACCAAACAACGGCAAGGGTGAGCCGTGTGACATGCCTGAGGGCTACTATGTGAAGGAACACTCACGCAACAAATTCCCCTTTGCTGCCAAGAAAGACGCGGCAAAGCCCGCCAAGAAGGCTGCTAAAGCAACCAAATAACCCGGACACTTGTATATGAAAAAGGACCTTTCTGTAACAGAAGGGTCTTTTTTGTTGAACTTAGTGCAAGAAGGGCTACAAAGCAAGTGGAGTATGAGATGAAGTAAGCCGCGAGCCTATACCGCGTGACGATAACTAAGTTTGTATGGAGAAGTACGCTCTCGCACCACTCAGAGCGCTAGAGAGCGATGTTTGGCATGAATTGTGGTTTTCTCTCATTTTGTACCTCTCGCAGCGAGAGGGGCGTAAGAAGAGGTGTGAGCGCATAAGCTGCTAGCGGGGCGACATGTCCACGACTGCCATACCTGGTACGAGGTTGCGCTTGTCCTCAACAACTTCCACCCAGTTGCCGTCTGGGTCTTTGATGAAGCAGTAGCGAAGGCCAGTTCGGCCCATCACGATATCGGTTGGCTCACTCCAGCTAAGGGCTGCTGTGTGAAACTCATCGAGATTATCAACACTGAGGCCAATGTGCTTGACGCCGACTGTTTCGAGATCATTGCCAATTACTGGCTGCGCTTGTGGTTGGTGCGTATTGTGGGTATAGGCAAAGAGCTCGAGGATTGCACCATGGGAGTTTATCAGCTGATGAATACTTAGCGTGCCGTTTGGTGCACGCCACACAACTACCTCAGTGAAGCCAAGGTGCTTGTAGAACTGGATGCTGGCGGTGGCACTACGTACCGAGAGTGCGATGTGATGGAGGACGGGCATGGTAGTTATTTCTGCCTACTCTTTTGATTAAGCTGCACCTGGAGATCAAACACTTGCTTACCAAGCGAGTCGACTGCGCTGTGGTAGTTGTTTTGCAGTGCTACGGCCCAGCCGATAAGCGACAGGAGGCCGATGGTAAGCACCGCCAGCCATGCAATGATGATCTTGTCGGATAATTTTTTGTTCTTCATAGCCGTAGTATAGCAGAAGGTAACGATTATATGCAATGAAGTTTTGCAATAAGCAATAGTATGATATTGTTAATGTAATCGTAAGATTCCTGGTGATTACTCCAACCAAGCTGCAAGGGTATTGCCTGCTGGGTCTTGAAGATAAAAGCGCTTTTACTGTAGCCAACTTCGTAGCATCTCGGCCTGGAAGCTATGCGGTTAGCTACGTTACTCATAGTCCTATTAATACCGTTTGCGCGTACTAAAAACACGCCACTATGGGCGTGCTGCGACTAATCTTTGCAATGGTGGGGGCGGCTGGACTTGAACCAGCGGCCAACAGGTTATGAGCCCGCTGCTCTGACCACTGAGCTACGCCCCCAGATCCACTTGCCACATTATACCGTATTGTTGGTGTATATGCTACTAGTAGTCGAGCTTCTTAGGGGTTTTTGGTAGATTTGGACGCACTACATATTCTCCAGCGGCGGCATCCTGGGGGCTGAAAAATCTTTCTCGTGCGCTTCGCTCTGGCCTATTGCTGTGCTGAGCGGCGGTTTGGGATGGGTGAGTGGTTTTAGCGGCATCACGCACTTTTCGGCGGTATGCAACGATTGCATAGAATTGTTCCGTCGCCTCAGTGCGGCACTTTTCATATTCTTGTGGTGACATGCCAAAAAGATGGTTGGCAATGGCGTGATCGAGCTCTCGCCAAGCATTGATAAGTTCGGGGGTGGGATGACGAGTGCGTTTGCGCTCAAGTGCAGTAACAGAGCGTTGTCGGGCAAGGAGATCATCAAATGTAGGCCGCTTTGGCTGCATTTCAGAGGTAGAACCATCTGTGGTATGAGTGTTGGGGTGTATTGCGGGTATAGGCTCGGTTTGTTCATGATCGGCCGGATGAGGAATAATGCTGTCATCAAATAACTTGTCTTGTATCGCTAGTTTGCCTACCTGTGCTGTTGCCTGTGTCGCAGCACGAATTACTGTTTCTGGTGTTACTAGTAACACTGGACTGCTTTCAAGCACAGCCCTATGAGAAGGTTGTTTGTATGTCATCTTGCATTGGTTATAGCACAGAGGTCGACACCTGGCAAGTCTATGAGCGATTTTTAACCAAAATTGTGGTACGCAGCGTGTTTTTTGCTAGCCGCAGCTTTTGCAGCAATTGCGCGGTCTACGGTATAATAGAAGCCTATGAAGTTTGTGTTCAGCGACACTACCAAGCGCCACATCATCTACAAGATCAAGCATGATTATCTCCAGCTCAATACCATTGTGCTGGCGCTTGCGCTCGTGATTGCGACATACCTTGCCTGGCAGTCGGTGGCACGTCTCCAGCAGAACTATACGCAGCAGCGCGAGCTAGAGACGAAACGGCGGCAGCTTGTCCTCACCGAGCTTGAGACGCAAACGCTGCAATACCAAAAGAACTTCCGCGAGAGTGACGAGTACAAAGAGCTTGCTGCCCGCGAGAAGCTTGGCTTGGTGGCGCCTGGCGAGAAGGTAATTGTGCTACCTAAGAATAGCGCTGAGGCGCACGACCCACCAACCGATAAGCCTACCAACCCCGATGCGCAGAACAGCAACCTCGAGCAGTGGGTAACTTTCCTCTTTGGTGGTGCAGCCGAGCAGGCTCAGCAAAAGGATAAATAGCAAGTGGAGGAGTGGAAATCTTGACATTCAGGTGGTAAATCCTTGACAATCGGCATTCATCACTGGTAGAATAAGAATCGTAACGCGGGGTGGAGCAGCCCGGTTAGCTCGGTTGGCTCATAACCAACAGGTCGCAGGTTCAAATCCTGCCCCCGCAACCAAGGTAAGAACCCTACCACACGGTAGGGTTTTTGCTTTGGATTATCTTGGGAGGGTAGAGATGGAATGAGGTTAGTATTAACCTCAAAACTATTCTTGGTGCCTTTACCACTGGCGTCTAGTAGAGTGCAGTTTTTCGTTCAAATGAGTGGAGATTCATTACTGGCGCATGGGTTGGTAGGTACTGCTTACACCTTCAATACAGTCAGCGGCTATTGTCTCTACTGTAAAAACCAAAAGACAAAGAGGGTGTGATGTAAGTAGTGGCAGAGCTTCAGAGGTGGCGCACAAAGTACGATACACAAAGTTTCTTAGAATAAATAGCAAATAACGGGGATAAATAAGGTAAAAAATAAGTTAAGAAATAATTTGTTTGCATTTTGTTCGTGTATATGCTAGGATCGAGTTAGGTCGATAATGACAACACAAAAAAGAGGGTAGATATGCGAAAAAAGACGAAAGAAACCATACTCGCCACCTGGAATCGGTCGCGTAGTATGGCAGAGCTGCGGGCATTCATTGCCGCGCGCCACAGCAAATTAGCAGAGGTAGAGCTCTAAGCGATCGAAAGCACCTTGGGTGATATGCCTGAGGTGCTTTGAATATATCCCTATTACTATTCATCCTCGCACATCCGAAATAGGCTATAGCCTTGGATAAAAATAAAACGGCGCACTCATCGTACGCCGCCTATCATATCTGGTAGCACCGACTGGGATCGAACCAGTGACCTCAGGCTTATGAGTCCTGCGCTCTAACCGGCTGAGCTACGGTGCCAAACATGACGCATTATAGCAGAGAATTGGTAAGAAGGCTAGGGCTCGAGCGAGTGTTTTGGCGTTCTTTTTTGCCTAGGCCAGTGGTATAATAGAGAAAACGCCCAATCAGGAGTTAAGGAGAACCACCACATGATACGACGACCACGCTACGATTATGATTTGTTGGTGCTGGGTAGTGGTGCAGCTGGCAGTACTGCAGCGTTGGTGGCAGCCCGGGCAGATAAGAAGGTGGGGCTGATTGAAGCAGATACATTTGGTGGTGAAACGCCCAATTGGGGGGATATCCCCATCAAGACGCTAATGGGTGTGGCACAGCTCTATAACCGCATCCAGCGGGGCCACCAGTTTGGGCTTGATACATCGCGAGTGGATTTTGACTACCCGGCCATCCAGCATTGGAAAAATACAGTGGTAGAGCGAACTGGTGCGGGCGATAACGAGCACTATTATAACCAACAAGGAATTGACACATTCTACGGTAAAGGTGTCTTACGCGACCAGCACACTGTAACGATTGGTGACCATGAAGTGACGGCAGGGCATATTTTGATCGCAACAGGGGCACACGTGACCCAGCCAGCGATTGCGGGCATTGAGACAATCGACTGGCTCACACCACGCACCGCCCTCAAACTGAGCCGCCCGCCACGTAGCCTATTGATCATTGGTGCGACGACGACGGCGATTGAGCTAGCGCATTTCTTTGCGACCTTTGGTAGTACGGTGTCGGTGGCAGAGCAGTCATCGCGCATTTTGCCGACTGAGGATGAAGAGGTAAGTGAGGCGGTGAGCAGCCTCCTGCAGCGCGACCAGCCACTGTCGGTCCTAACGCAAACGACGATTCGCTCCCTCATGCGTGGCCCAAGTGGTAATGTGATCGTCCAATACATCCGTGGTGGTATTGAGCGGACGATGGAAGTAGAGCGTGTTTTGGTGGCAACAAAGCCAGAGCCGACCATTGATATTGGGCTGGATAATGCTGAGGTGACGTATTCGTCCGATGGCGGTGTTGAGGTCAACCAATTCTTCCAAACCAACGTGCGGCATATCTATGCGGCGGGCCACGTGCTGGGTAATGATGTGCCAACCCACACCGTCTTGAGCGAGGGCCGGCTAACAGCGCACAACATCCTTCACCCTAAATCGCAAATGACGCTTGACTACGAGTTAGTGCCGCGCGCTACCTTCATTTATCCAGAGGTAGCCAGTGTGGGCTTTAATGAAGATGACTGTATTAAGCGCGATCTCAAGATTAATAAAGTGTTGGTGCCGCTCGGGATGATTGCTCGCAGCAATACAAGTGACTTCCGTGAGGGGTTCGTCAAGCTGATTAGCGACAAACAAGGGGTATTGCTCGGCGGGACGATCGTCGCTCCACGTGCTAGTGAACTCATCCAAGAGGTCACTCTCGCCATTAAACACGACCTCACTGCTGAGCAGCTGGCAGAGCTCCCACACGTTTTCTTAACGTGGAGCGAGGCAGTGCGGACTGCGGCAAGCAAATTATCCCGTAAGTAGAGAGATCTGTTTTGTAGCTGAGGCATCTTCACCTTCTTAGTTTTGGCTGCTTAATAATCTAGGAGTTTGAGCTTTTTTAGATCGACACTACTGGATTAGTTTTTTATTCTCTGCTACTTCTGAGAGTAGAGCGGTATAGAGGAAAAGAGTAGAAATTGCTAAAGCCTGAGCAATGAGGAGAAAAAGAAAAAATTGAATATACTACCGTATTATTCATAAAAACAGATAAGATTATGGTGTAGATTGTATAAAGCGTGGCCTATTGCTTTGCAGTATATGACGAAAAGTTGTGACTACATTGCGAGATTTTAGAGCCTACAAGAAGCTCACTGGTGAAGACTCTGCCGCGCTGGCTTGCATCGACGTGTTGCTAAAATAGCAAAGAGTATCCACTTTCAGCTCCATTTAAGCAAGGCGGGGCATACTACCTGTAGTAGCACACGCTACCTCCTCCTCTATCACGCAAGCCGCCGTTCCTCCTCTCGGGCGGCTTGTTTTGTGTCTTGCGCCTAGCATATTGCGCATAATAAAACTAGTATTTACTCCTCTTGGCAAAATGAATATACTATTGCCATGGCATATCTTGTTGCAGTGTCTGGTGGTGTGGATAGTGTAGTTCTCTTGGATGTGATGGCAGCGCAGGCGACGGAGCCGTTGATTGTGGCGCATGTCGATCATGGGATCCGGGGTGAAGCATCGGCGGCGGATGCGCGCTTTGTGGCAGCACTGGCGGCGCGCTATGGACTACCCTTTGTGTCTACCCGGCTAGAGCTTGGACCGAATGCGAGCGAAGCAGCAGCGCGAGAGGCTCGGTATGATTTTTTGCTCGATACAGCAGCGCAGTACCAAGCACCGGTGGTAACAGCACATCACTTGGACGATTTGGTAGAAACAGTAGCGCTTAACCTGGTGCGTGGGACGGGCTGGCGTGGGCTAGCCGTACTGAATCGCCCCGGGGTGGAGCGGCCACTACTGGGCTGGCGCAAGGCAGATATCCGCGCCTATGCACTGGCTCATCGCCTGGAATGGGTAGAGGATGAGACAAATGCGAGTGACCGCTACACGCGTAACCGGCTGCGGCGCTGCATTCAGCGGCTCCTCACGGCAGAGCAGGCGGCGCAGATTACCTCGCTGCGGGATCGGCAACTTGCGCTGCGCCATACGATTAATGATGAAGTGCAACACCTCTTGCCACAGTTTGCGGCTGAGCGCTATGGATTTATTATGATCGACGAAGCAAGCGCTCAGGAACTATTGGGTGCGATGATTATGTGGGCAGGTGCGCCGCGCCCAACCCGTCCGCGGCTTGAGCGTGCGGTACTAGCCATCAAGACTGCTCGTCCAGGCAGCCGCCATGTGGTGGGCGATGGAGTGTATTTGCAGTTTGGCCCTCGGCAATTCACTGTAGAAGTGGTACAATAGATCAGATTACTGTGTGAGAATGCAAGCGAACGAAAGGAGTGAGTTCCCTGATGAATAAAAAACCGTCGAAAGCGACCAATGCCCTGCGTCTAGGGCTGTTTTGGGCGATTGTGGTGCTGGGTGTGCTGGCATTTTGGGCGATTAATTCGCCGCAGGCCAACCTTAAGGAGGTGCCGCTCTCGGACGTGGTGAACCGAGCAAATAATGGCAAAATTGCTAAGATCGAGATCCAAGGCAATGAGCTGACTGTTACACCCAAAGGCCAGTCCAAGCCGACCGAGCGCAGCCTCAAAGAGAATGGCACTATCTATACCCAAGGACTCAAGCACGACAAAACAGAGGTAAAGGTGCAAAATGAGTCACAGACGGGCCTATTGTTTTGGAATCTCGCACCAATTGTCTTGTCGGTCGTATTGTTTGGTGTTCTCTTTATGTTTATGATGCGCCAAGCCCAGGGGCAGAACAGCCAAGCGATGGGCTTTGGCAAGAGTAAGGCCAAGCTGTATGGCCTTGATAAAGAGCGGGTAGTATTTGATGACATTGCGGGTAATGAAAACGCCAAGCAAGATTTGCAAGAGGTGGTGGACTTCCTTAAGCATCCCAAGAAGTATCAGAGCCTCGGTGCTAAGATCCCTAAAGGGATTCTCCTTGTTGGTAACCCTGGTACCGGTAAAACGATGTTGGCGCGAGCGGTTGCAGGCGAGGCTAATGTACCGTTCTTTTCCATTAGTGGCTCAGAGTTTGTGGAGATGTTTGTTGGTGTGGGGGCAAGCCGGGTACGCGACCTCTTTGCTAAGGCC
>CAUPVK010000014.1:0-27233 GCA_963514895.1 uncultured Candidatus Saccharibacteria bacterium | reverse complement strand
TTGAGCACGGTGAGGCGGCTTGGGTCGCGGTAGTGCTTGCTCAGTGTGAGTGCTACATGGGTGGTGTAGCCAGTGTGAGCGGTCTGCCCAGCACAGGTGATGGTGAAGCGCACGCTGTTGCGCAGAACCCGGCCTTGGTACTGTGCGGGGGCGGTTGCCGGCTCGGCTGAGGCAATGTGGCTGCACGGTTTGCCGGCCGTAGCGAGTGATACCGCACCGCCGTGTAGCTGGGTAATGGTAGTTGAGTTGGTTGGCTGCTTCGGCTGCTTGGGTGTTGGCGTGGATGGGGCTGATGGGGCTGATGTGATGGCGTTTAGCCGAGCTTGGAGAGCAGCTTTTTTGTGTGCGTCCTTAACGGCAGCAATGCGGGCTTGAGCAGCAGCGATGTCTGCAGGGTTCTTGCTGGCCTCGGCTCGGGCCACAGCAGCTTCGGCAGCAGCTAGTGTGCGATCATCTACCGGTGGAGTGGTGGTATATATCATGCCACCGTAGGCAGCAGCTATCAGCTTGCTCCCATCGGTCGAGCTGGCAAGGGCTGACCAGTTGGGCACGCCAGGAGACGTCTGAGCTACCCACGTTGTGCCGCCGTCGGTCGATACGTAGATATAACCACCACCACCAGCTGTTGCAGCGAGGGTACTGCCATCGGCCGAGATGGTTGCTGCTGTCCAGTTGTGTCGGCCATCTACGCTGCGTTCCGTCCACGTCACGCCACCGTCGGCCGAAGTATAGATATAGCCACCAGCGGCTGTTGCGACGAGCTTTGTGCCATCGGGCGAGCTGGCAATTGATGTCCAGGTGCGGCTGCCAGCTTGGGTGCGTTCTGTCCAGGTCTTGCCGCCGTCTAAGGAGGTATAGATAGCACCGCCTTCGACGACTGCGGCTAGTTTATTGCCATCGGCCGAGCTTGTGACGGCACGCCATTTGCGGCTGCCCGACTTTGGCTGCTCTGTCCACGTTGTACCACCATCGCGTGAGGTATAGATAGTGTGATCCTTGGCGACGGCTACAAGCTTACTTCCATCAGCCGAGCTCGCGATCGACATCCAGTTGATTGTCCCGCTCATCGCATGCTTGTGCCACGTTGCACCACCGTCTTGCGATGTCATGATGTAGCCGCCCCAGTCGTAGAGTGCCGCAAGCTTGCTTCCATCGGCCGAGCTCGCGATGCTCACCCAGTTGCGCACCTCCGACTTTGGCTGCTCCGTCCACGTTGCACCACCATCTTGCGAGGTGTGGATTGTGCCACCCCAGGCAGCAGCAGCAAGCTTACTGCCATCGGCTGAGCTGGCAAGGGCAGACCATTTGCGGTCACCGGCGGCAGTCTGCTTGGTCCATTTTGTACCGGTTGCTGGCACTGGCGTCTCGGGTGGCTGCGTGCCCGCACCCTTTTGGAAGACGCGCACATAGTCGATCAGCATCGTCTGCGTGGGAAATGGCTCAGACGGGTCGATAGGGCTGAGATTTTTGCTAATCTCGACATAGTCGTTGAGGATGAATTGCCAGCCGCGGTGAAATGCACCATTAATATTCTCCTGGCTGGCGACCTTCGTCAGTGGCTCAGCATCCTTTCTAGGGAAGATGTTGCCATCGTCGGTAGGGCTCACATGGTAGCGATATACCTTGATGGGCTCGTCGTCTACAAAGTACTTGACCGTCGTACCATCATACTCTACTGCCCAGGTGTGCCACTCGTACGCAAACGAGCCTGGCCGCGCACCAGCATAGTGCTCGCCACTGTGCGAGAGGGCACGCGTCCGCCAGCCAGTCTTCCATTTGGCATCGACACCATGGTGGTAGCACGACATGTGTGTGGTGGACCACGCGTAATTTGGTGTGGATGAGTACCACTCGATGATATCTAGCTCGCCATATGGGTCGTTGGCCTTGGGGTTGTCGTTGCAGTTTTGCAGGGTATTGCCACTTACCATCCACAGCGATGGCCGTGTGCCACGCTTGCCATTCCAATTAAACTTCGCCCGAATTTCTGCCCGGAATGGCTTAGTACCATCGACAACCTTAGCCTTGTTTTTGACCCGCCCACTGAGGTAGCGAGTCGTGGTGCCGCTCGGGCATGGCTGCTCGCTCATGTTGGCACTGGTGAGTGGCTCGCTGAGGTTGCTCACGCAGTGGCGCTGCGTGGTGATCTCGAGATGGCTGTTGGCGACCTTGAGATTGTTTGGGCTGTAGGCGAGGTGCGTATTGCGCAGATTATCAGTATTTTGCTTGAGTATATCCCACTCGCCAGACACAGCCGAGCCAGTAAACTCATCGTGCCACACCATACCCCATTGGTCGGCATGCGTTGTGCCATGATAGAGAAGTGCAAGCAACACAACACTACCAAGTGCCGCAAGCACAATAATTGCTTTTTTTATCACCGTTTTGTCCCCCCTGTTTTTGTCTAAAAACGTTATGAGCATGATTATAACGCTTATGGTTAGTTTTTTGCAAGGGGTTAGGCCCATAATCTTGCAAGACTCGCTGCATAATGCATATTTTTGCCAGGGCGAGAGAACACTGTATATTCTCGCAGTGTGGGCAGTTATCCACACGATTTCCACAGTACGATGTGGTTTTTACACTGCTACAGAGATGGGCTCGTAAGAGGCGACATTTTAGGCTATTACAACAGAAGGCGGTGGGGTATACTAGAGGCACAACAACCTAACACAAAGGAGGGTGTATGACGAAGTTAATTAACTATTCGCTGGCAGGCGTGGCAGTGGCCGCAGCCATGGTGTGTCTGGGTGGTGCACCAGCCCATGCGACCGACCAAGAGCTGAGTGCAGCGCGTGCAGCGTGCAGCACAGTGGTAGGCCAAGTCAAGGCGGCCAATGCATATGCCTACTGGAAGATGCCCGAGGGCTACCCAGAGGACCACAGCGCCGACGCAACCAACAGCTTCCGCCAGCAGCACGGCTGGGTGGTGGCCGGCACAGAGGTGTACGACTGGGCGTCTAACGAAGCATTTGCCAACAGTGGGCGCTTCGTCTGGGGGAGTAAGACGGTTAACTTTGCACCAGGGAATTTCTGCCTGAGTAGTGGCAAGACGACGGGTGGCCGCGAACTCATCCTTACCTTCCAAAAGGACGGTAACTTAGTGCTCTACAGCCACACTGGTACGGCTCAGTGGGCATCTAATACTCAGGGCAAGGGTGCACGCCTGGCCTTCCAGGGCGATCGCAATATCGTCGTGTACGACAAGAATAACAAAGCCATCTGGGCATCAAGCTGGCAGTGGAGTACGCCACGCCGCGGCGCCAAGATTGCTCAGCCTGGCCAGCGCTGGTGGCATGGCTATGCCAAGGCGCAGCAAACACCAGAGTGGTTCCACGCAACACGCCGTGCCACAAACAAGCCGCAAAGCACTGGCGTGCTTACCCTGCGGGCGACCGATCGCACCATCGAGGGTATCCCCGAGACCAACTGGGCCTCGCCACAGTACCCACACAGTGCAACCTATGGCTCATTCACAGTCACCAACGAAGCACAAGGCGATGGCATACGAAACCACGTCAACATCGTTGGGACGTTTGATAACTAAGCCGCGTATGTAGCTTTGTACCACGTTTCTGCTCACTATGCCCCGCATCACACTGATGCGGGGTGTTTGGTTTTCTGTGGAGTAGTGTAAAAGCCGTTTTAAATTTGGTGCAATATCCTTGATCTAAGATAGCACCTATTGTAGCTATGCTTGCCCATAGAGCAGGGCTATACTATTATATCTAGTATCACAAGGTAAGTATAAGGATCAACCTATGAGCAGAAACGAAGGACTACAGACAGAGACCAACTGGCGCAGCCGATCAGCGAAGATTGTTGGCTCAGTGGCGGCACTAGCGGTTGCCACAGGAGGCGCGGCTGGCTGTGCAAGCTTGGAAAAAGATGTGGGTGTGACGATAGAAAGGCAATGCACAACACACGACGGTGGTCTCGTTGGCTGGGAGAATGTTTCGTATAAAGATAACCCACCTTCCTTTACCGGGTATGAAGCCGATAAGGCAACGCTTCATTGCCCAAAGGGGTCAACCGTTACACCAGAGCACAGTGTGAGCTATACATTATTTGACCCAACTGACTCCACGCAGCTTAATCATGCACGATGGGATCAGATGAAAGGCGGCAGTGTCTCGTATATTGTCAAAGAGACAAATCGCGACGATCCAGTCCTGACGACAGAAAGCGACAGCACCGGTACAGAAGTGACAATACGTACACTGGAGCAGAGTAGGCTTGCTGTGCATCTGGAGCGATACGAGCCGAAGAAATCATCACACGATAAGTAAAAAGATAATCCCGTCTGCCTTGCGAGGTTATATAATGGGAAAGGAATCTTAGAATAGATGAAAACAATCTGTATTGACGAATCTGGTACACTAGGCTTTAGCTCCCATGAGCCGTACTTCGTCATGGCAGCGCTGATGATTGATGATGAGAAAGCACTCAAACGGATGAAGAATTTGATCCGGCGGGTGAACGCATCTGCAATGCATCGACGCCAACAACCATCGCATAAGCCGTGGTATGAAAACCGTGTCCCATTTCACGAAAAGCAGCGCGCTCAGCGGCAGATCGTTACGAGTTTATCGGCGCAGGCCGACCACCGGATTGCGTACACGGTCGTTGATAAGACGGTGCGAACGCCAGTTTTTCGGCGCAATCGACGTGTACGTCACAAGCTGCGGCAGCGGATTTTGCTGCGACTCATTAGACAGTGGGTTTTGCAATATAATGACGATGTGCGCATTGTCGTAAGCAACAAGACAATGAAGGCAGTAGCTGCTCGCAAGATAGAAAAATATCTGCAAGACCGGCTAAGCGATGAGCATCAGTTTCCAATGGCTCGCTATCGCCACAAGATAGAGATTGTGCCAGTTGATCCGCAGACGCACTACGGCCTGCGGATGATTGATTACATTGCGCGGTTGATTCATCAGACATATACAAAGCCTATTCAACATCGACTCCCACCGCAAAAGGAGGCACTGCATAAGCTGAGTATTACTAAGCTTCGCATTATTAATGGCGAATTTATTACTGCCTATAACGTTGGTGCGCGGCGCTGGTACAGTTATGGTGATAGTGAGCACCTTGTGTGAAAGCAGCATATAGCTTATACTAGACGAAGGAGTCAGTCATATCGTCAGCTTATCTTACCAATGAGTGAAGTAGTGTGAGAGGTTCCCTCTATGGAACACTACCTGGCGGTATGCATCTGTGGCGTGTTTGGGAAACACGCCTTTTTGTTTTATCTATAAATGCTCACTTGTTCGCATAGATCACCAACTTGTGATATAATCTATCCCGATGATAGAGAAATTCCAAACATCAGCACACCCATCACCTGAAGAACCCAACGTGCAGATACATCTGCGCAATTTGCGAACAAACGATGATGCGGGTAAGGCACGCCTTGGTGTGTGGTATGGTCTACACCGAAGTGCGGGTGATGTCTATGTGGCAGATATCGGGGTAGGGAATCAGCCGCATCATAAGGATTTGCGGGCTGAGATTGGCTTTGAATCTAAGGATTCATACCTAATATTACCAGAGGATTTTGCCTATACACTTGGTTTTGCGTTTGGGCGCTACAATCCAGACAAGGCCGAGCAAGATGCTTATGGCGCTTCTTACGATTTGCAGGCAGAGCGCTTCCGACCGACAGAGGTATCTGCTGCAACGACCGACGCCATTGTCCGCACAGCAATGCTTGGGATGAAGTATGCGCTTGTGGTTGATGCCGAGCAGCTAGCAGATCTGCCACCGACTGCGCAGCACCCTGATGCACAGCTTCTTATGCCTGAAGACTGGCAGGGCAAGGTCGACACGACAGGCATCGATCGCAGCGGCCGCCCAATATAACGAAGAGCACTCTTACTGATACACCTCAGGCTTCAGCACGCCAATATACGGCAGGTTGCGGTAGTGCTGGCGGTAGTCGAGGCCGTAGCCCACCACGAATTCATTGGGGGTAGGGATGCCGATGTAGTCTGCCTGCACATCCACCGTGCGGCGCTCGGGTTTATCTAGCAGGGTGCAGAGCTTAGTGCTGGCTGTCTGGCGCTTTGCAAATAAATCAAACAGCGCCTGGGCAGTGTGGCCCGTATCCACAATGTCTTCTACCAGTAGCACATGTCGGCCAGCCACGTCCGTATCGAGGTCTTTGAGGATGCGCACGTTGCCGGTGGAGGTAAGCTCATCGCCATAGCTCGAGACGTCCATAAAGTCGATTTCCAGCATGCAATCCATCGCCCGCACCAGGTCGATCATAAAAGGCGCTGCCCCGCGCAAAATACCCACCACCAGCGGGTTTTTATCGGCATATTCCTGGCTCAGCTGCTGGCCCAGGCGCGCCACAGCACGCGCAATGTCATCTTTGGTAAAGAGGATTGTTTCGATATCATTATGCATAAGGATTATTGTAGCAGATATGCAGGGTGGGAGCGAATTTTTTGGAAGATGATGTGTAGTGAAAAATGCGTGGAAACGTGAACAATGCTACAATACCATTATGACACAACGTACCATTCCACCCCATGCTCGGCTGATTCCGCCCGAGGCACAGTGTGTCTTTGCGGGTGAGATATTTCGCGTCTACCAGTGGCCGCAGCGGCTGTATGATGGCTCGGTGGCGACCTTCGAAATGGTACGCCGACCCGATACAGTATTCATCATTGCGGTCGATGATGCAGGCAAGGTGCTCGTAAACGATGAAGAGCAGCCAGGCGGCATTGTGCGGCGTGGCCACCTGCCAGCAGGGCGGGTCGACCCTGAGGATACAACCATCATCGCGGCGGCGCAGCGCGAGCTGCGCGAGGAGACAGGCTGGGAGTTTGCCGACTGGCAGCTGTTGGAGGTGGTGCAGCCCGAAACAAAAATGGAATGGTTTGAACATCTCATACTAGCCCGGCAACCCGTGCGCCACATGCCACCGCGCTGCGATGCAGGCGAGCGGATTACCACTCGAGCAATCTCCTGGCAAGAACTTGTGCAATCAGCGGTGCTGCTGCGGCATTTCCCGTGGCTACGCGATGTTGCCTCGGTGGAGGAGCTTGCTCCGCGCCATGGGGGTAGCCTATAAGGGCAATAGGGGCGTGGGTATATCATATTTCTTATCCAGCGGTATAGCTAAGCCTAGTCGATATTGCATACACAACAGGGTAAAATAATTGCCTTCTGCGCTTCATACGGTATAATAGAAAAATTATGAATCGACCTATCAAGCAGATAAAACACATCAAGCAGCAGGGTAAACTCCTGCGGATTTTTTGGCAGGCACTGGCAGTGGCGACGGTGGTGGTGAGCGTGAAGTTCGTCCTGCACCGCCTGGGGTGGGAGCCGATTGAGCAGAGCTCATTGCATAATAGCGTCATATCCAGCGTGACCTTTGTGATTGGTTTTTTGCTCTCGGCTACGATCGCAGACTACAAAGAGTCGGAGCGGATCCCAGCGGAGTTTGCAGCGCTACTGGAGGATATGTATGATGACGCCGCGGCGATTCATCAGAGCTATCCGGTGTTTGATATCGATGGCTTTCGGCACCAGCTACACACTGTAGCCCAAGGGTTTTCGAGCGATGTGCGCCACTCGGCCTACGATGCTCGGCAGGACATCCGGGGCTTAACGCCGTATTTTGCCACGATGGAGCAGGGTAATGTACCGCCCAACTTCATCGTCAAACTCAAGCAGCAGCAGACAGTGCTGCTCCGCCACCGCCATCGGGTCGATTACATCCAGCGGATTCGCTTTATTCCCTCGGCATCTATCTTGGCGCGCTCTATTGTGGTGGCGTTGCTTGGCCTCTTGCTCATTACCAACATCGACCCATTTGTCGCCAGCCTGACGGTTGTGGGGCTGATCAGCTTCGTTTTGGTGTATATGATCATCCTCATCCATGTTATCAGCACACCCTTCCATAAGGCTGGCAAAACCCGCGACGACGTCAGCCTCTTCCTCATTCGCGATGCGGAGGAATATCTGAGCAGCCCAAGCGACACGGCGAGTAAATAGATCACCACGATAGCGAATCTCTGTGCTTTATCAATAAAGATATAGATAACAGGGGTATTATCCATAGAATAGAGATACACGGCTATAGCAGCTCCCTTTTCGCTAGTAGGTGGCTCGCTATTATCGCCCAACATTGCTATAATAAGACAGTACCAACACTAACCATGGAGGATCTCACATGGGACTTACCGATGATATCAAAGCCAAAGCCGATGACGCACAAGCAAAAGTCAAAGCAGCAGCCAGTGACGCAAAAGACAAAGCCGAAGAAGTAGCCGAGAAGGCCAAAGATGCTGCGCAAAACGCCGTCGACACTGTGAAAGACAAGGCGAACGACATCGAAAACAAAGCTCACGAGACTAAGGGCTACGTAAAAGGCAAGATGGATAAATAACCCTTCATCTCTTGATGGCTACGAGAGCTGCTCTGCACATTGGAGCAGCTCTTTTGGTGTGAGCACGCATTTGCGAGGCAGCACTATACATGGTACGATGAGAAAAAATATAAGGAGAAATTATGCCCATCTATAACCCCGCCGACTATCCCGCCATCATCGCGCGCCTCAAAGCCAAGCTAGCCGAAAAGGGCGTCGTGATGGGTCCAACGCTCAGCGAAGCAGACATCACTGCCTTTGAGACCGCCTGCAACACGCGCCTGCCCGATGCCTATCGACTCTTCCTCCAGCAGGTGGGCGATGGCTGTCAAGATATTCGGCGGCCCGGTGGCATCGTTATCTATGGCCTCAAACGACTGGCTGATACCGAGGTGAAAGACCTCTCGCGCAGTGTGACGATCGACGACTACTGGCTCTGGGAGGAAGAAGAGGATGAGGCATTGCTCACGGACGAAGCATTTAAGGAGCGGCTGGGTAATGAAGGTGTGCTGCTACTGGACCAAGGCTGTGGCGATACCTACCAGCTTATCACCTCTGGCAAATGGGCTGGCGAAGTGTGGAACTTCTGCGACGTAGGGGCTGGCCCATGCTGCGAGCGCCAGGACTTCCTTGGCTGGCTGGAGCTGTGGGTCGATAGCGACTTTGACGCAGACTTCTTCAAGGATTATGTCTATCCAGGTGATACTGCACAGTAATACCCCCATGCCCCATAGCACATGTCTGCAGGGGGTATTAGCTACCGCCATGCCATGCTACACTAAGGAGTATGACGAAACCATTTGTACTACTGCAGTCGCGCCCTGAGGATGAGGCGTCGGATAACGAATATCAGGCATTTTTGCATTTTGGTGGCCTTGCACCAACCGACCTCGAGCGAGTGCGCATCGAGGCAGGGCAGCGCCCCGCGCAGTCGCTTGCTGCCTATAGTGGTGTGCTGATGGGTGGTGGCCCGGCCAACTTTGCCTATGCTCCGGCCGAGAAGCCTGCCGAGCAGCGCCAGTTCGAAGCCATGATGATGCCACTGCTGCGCGAGATTATTACCCATGATATGCCATTTCTTGGTGCCTGCCTGGGGGTTGGCGCGCTGGTGTCGGCACTGGGTGGTACGCCTAGCTTTGCGTATGGTGAGGCGATTGGTGCTGTGCCAATCACCCTCACGCCAGCAGCTAGGGATGACCCACTCCTCGCTGACTTACCTACTACCTTCGACGGCTTCGTTGGGCACAAAGAAGGGGTGCTTGAGCCACCGGCTGCTTGTACTGTCTTAGCGCGCTCGCGCAGGTGCGTGCAGATGCTGCGAGTGGGGCGCAATGTGTATGCCACGCAGTTCCATCCCGAGCTCGACCCGGAGAGCCTAGCTCTGCGCATCGATATCTACCGCCATGCTGGCTACTGTGCTCCGGACGAAGCCGATACTCTCATTGCCAACGCCCGCCAGCAAACCGTCACCGAACCAGTCAAGATCCTGCGCCGGTTTGTGCAACGGTATCGGCAGTAGACTTACGCTCAGTTTTTTATAACCTGCATTCAATAACTCCCTTCGAGCTGTTAATAGTCGATATGGACACTGTATTACTAGACAAAAGCCGGCTAGTAATACACACCCTATACTTACCAAATAAAGTGGCAGGGAAGAGAACATAAGGGGTCTCGATATGCTAAAGAATGTGGGCTGATTGTCAATTTATTGTGTAAAATATACCCCCCTTACCCATATATGCAGTAGGCTATAGTATATATCTCTATGCGGTACTGGCAGTGAAATGCTGGCGGTATCTTGCCTGAGTGTAATTCTATTAAATCCACCTATGAGTCCATATAGGGGATGGCCTATGGGGTATTAGCGAGAACAGAGGTAACATGACCTGCAAATTATCAATATATCATATATGATAAGAAACATTATGAAATTATTTGAAAAAAGTTCAATACCGAATTACGTACAGATTCATACTGATTCTGTTATTCCACCATCGATCAAGCGCTACGACGGTGCACATACTGCACCAGTTAGCCTAGCAACTGACATACGTCTAGAAGGTGAAGGGCCCAAGCAGCGCCTAGTGGTGGATACCGTCCATACGACGCAGGGCAGTTATATGGATTTTGTCAATCGGCGCATTGTGCCAACATGTGATTTTGCAGCTACTGCGTTGCCTGGTATGACAAGCGAGCTGTGTGGCTGAAGGTGAAGGTGAAGGGGTGGTAAAAATGTCCTCGCACTTATTCGGCCGGATGATGCTACAGAGAGAGGTGTAGCTGACGAGCGGCACAGCTCAGCGGTAGTGCTCGCACGGCGTATTGGTGAGCTCGCTGCTATGGCAATGGCCCAGTACCTGCTCCTTGACAAGCAGGCTAAGGCAGATATGACCTTTGATACGAAGACACTGCAAAAAACTATGAACAAGCATAAAAAGCGTGGTGACGTAGCAATACTCCTGCCATAAGCTCATGCCTCGCAAGGGGTGTAGCTACGCTATATACAAGCCTGTGGAAACATAAGAAGCTCGGTCATTTATACGAGCTTCTTTGCTTTTGGCAGTAGCCGAAGCATCGCTCCTCGCGGAGAGATCAAACTGCCGTGCTTAGCTACTATTTATCGAGAAAATGATCTTCGCATAAATACCCCACTACCCACTGATAGAGTAGGGGCGCCCCTATGCAGCAGCATGACACACTGCCTCAATGTTATGCCCGTTTGGGTCGATGAGGAAAGCACCATAATAGTCTGGATGATAGATCGCCCGCACGCCTGGTGCGCCATTGTCCTGTGCTCCTGCTGCTAGGCCAGCTGCATAGAATGCATCAACTGCTGCCCGCGACGGTGCAGCAAAGGCAAAGTGCAGTGGCGATGATGGCTCGCCTTGCCCAAGCCAAAGCATCCCGGTATGTTGTGTCCGGTCTGGACTGCTAAAGCCTACGCCATATGATTCGTCAATTGTCTTGGCATAGCCCAGTGGTGCCAATACCGCCGCATAAAAAGCCTTGCTTGCTTCAATGTCTTTAACGATGATGCCGAAATGATCGATCATGAGGTACCTCCTTGTGATATACCGATTAATGTATTGTCTCTCAAGTATATACCACAAATGTTGCCTCGCTCGCAGAGGAGCGATAGAATGGCGAGCAGGCGCTGGAGTTTCATAATAACCTTACCAGATAATTCGTATAGCAATTATATACCACTATTGTAGCAACGTATGGCTCGTTATGACAAAGAAAGATGTTTGTGAGAACAGATTATAAATAGGTTAGTGGTATATAGACAGTAGGGGTATAGGTATTATCGGTAGAATATACAGCTTAGCGTGCTGTGTAGTCACCTAATAAGATAGTGGCGTCTCGGTATACAAATACGTGTTGCGAGGCTTATGAGATGGTTGCTTTGCATGGAGGGTGCTACCTTGTTTTTCACTTCCTATCATCATCCGGGGTGAAATACATAGTGGTTTGGATAGTTATATGGCAGTGTAAAAGCAAAAAATGACCACCCCACAGTGGTCTAGTGCCAGTAAAAAATCTCCACGACTTTTCCACATCCCTGCAGACACTAGATATGGGCACACTATATATAGCGTAGGTAAGGACAGAGCTCTTGATCGTAACAGGGGTAGTGATGGTGCGCAGCGTCAACATAATGCTGTATTTGGCAAGTACTCCACGCACCATATGGTATAATTACCTCGATAACCCCATAAACAAGGAGACAAGCAGATGAGTAATTTTCCGGTAGTGCGCGTCGAGCGTGTTGATGTGCGGAATGAGAGTGCGTCGAAAATAGATGTATGGGCACGCATCAAGAATGAGTCCGACCGGCAGGTGAAGGTAGTGAGCTGGGAGTATCTAGGGAATATGCGTAACGAGTCGCACACGCTTAACCCGGGCAACACAGTGGATGTGATGCTCTACAGCGGTGCACCCAAGAATTATCCAGACCAGATGTACATTCGCTACGAAGCCGAGCATGATGGTGGCAGGCATTACTTCTTGGCGCGGCACCAGGCGAAGTTTGACGAGCGCTATAACAATGACACGAAGTGGTATCGGCCATCAGACTGGATGGAGTTCCAGCGCGTGGACCGCGGTAACTAGCATGGTAGCTACTCCGCGCATTTTCTACACTGATGGCAGTGCCAGCCCCAACCCTGGCCCGGGCGGCTATGCCGTCATCGAGCAGGGCAAGCCCGTGGCGCTGGGCAGCGAGCCAGGCAATACGACGAACATTCGCATGGAGGGGGTGGCCCTCATCGCAGCTATGAAGTTGGCTGGGGCTGAGGAGTGTGAGATCCACACGGATAGCGAATTTTGGGTTAATGTCCTCACCAAGTGGGCACCTGGCTGGGCAGCCAAGGGTTGGCGCAAGAGTAGTGGGCCGATCAAGAATCTTGAGCTCGTCCAAGAAGCCTATGCGCTTTATACTACTGTGCGGCCGAAGCTCATCTGGGTGCGCGGCCACAACGGTCATGAGCAAAACGAGCTCGCCGACCAATGGGCCAACCGAGCACGAGCTGGGGAGCGGCTAGAGGAAAAATAAGTAGCAAGAAGCCGGTCATAGCGACCGGTTTTTTAGTTATGGAAAATCTGGCTGTGGGGTGCTTGCTGTTTATAAAAAAGATTTATACCCTACGTATCAGGCTCAAGCTCGTTGAATAGCCTTGGATCGTAGCCAAGCAGTTGAATAGCTCGTTCTTCCTCTAACTTAGAGCTGGCTGCTGCTTGAGCGGTAGCTTGGGCAGCAGCATCTTTCTTGTCGCGTTGTGCTGCATCGACGAGGTAGGTATTTTTGGCATAAACGCTAGCCAGTACAGGCTCAAAAGCTCGTGTAATATCATCGCGAAGTGCGTCACCAACCGACTCGAGCAGCCCGTCATCGTATGATGCACGCGCATCCTTCTCAAACGCAGCGATAACATCAGACTTCTCGGGAACAACTTGATCAAGAATAGGTGCAAGCGTTGTCGTGCTATCCTCAAGATGATAGAGTGGGTCGAGCTTCCGGTTCTGTTCAGCAATGAGACTCCTAAGCTCGTAGGTAGTGGCGGTCGCGGCTTGGTGCCGATCCCCGCTGAGTTGTTTGACATGCTTTGTTTGTTGGTGGGCATGCCAACGAGAAAGTGGGCCATAGATCTCAAACTCATCAGCTAGTATATTGCTAGCCATGACAATGTTGGCATGAATACCACTTGCAGCTACGCCAATACCAAGGCTGACAGCTGCTTCTGTGAGATTACTTTCTGGCATGTCAAAATTATACATGACACCTGCTGCAACACAGAGACCAAGAGCAGCTGAGCCTAGCGCAAGCTTTCTCCCACTATCCAGAAATGTGCGTTCGGCATATTTCAGGGGAATCTTACCATCGGCCAAATAACTCTTGATGACTGGCAAACTTAGTTTATCAAGCTCTTCTTGTGGGCAGTCAACCCAGCGTATTTCGGTTTTGTCTAAATATGCAGGGTGCTTTGGCAGACTGGGAGGATTAAAGAGAGGGTGC
Organism: uncultured Candidatus Saccharibacteria bacterium; assembly: GCA_963514895.1. GTDB lineage: Bacteria > Patescibacteriota > Saccharimonadia > Saccharimonadales > Saccharimonadaceae > Saccharimonas. The sequence continues at coordinate 13,332 of CAUPVK010000014.1, read as the reverse complement.
TCGTGAGGTATTGATAGTAACGCCATGATATTCCTTAGGTAGGTGCTTGTAAGTTGATATGAATGTCTATTTATTGTAAGAAGAGGTTGCGGTAGTGTCAAGATATCTGTTGCAGATATAGCACATGCAGACGCCGCCTTATGCTATACTATTACCAATATCACTAATATCCAGAGTGCGACGAGGGACTGGCCCGATGACTCGCCAGCAACCTGCTCGGGAAGCGAGTAAGGTGCTAATTCCAGCCTGTGCGCAGGGAAGATATGAGACGCGTAAGAAGGCAGCTCCTTTCTCGCCTGGTAGTGCAGGATAAGAGAAGGGAGTTTTTTATGACAGCAACTACTATAGCATCAGCACAATTCCGCACCGCCGAGAGCGTAAGCCCAGGCCACCCCGACAAGCTGTGCGACCAAATGAGCGACGCCATCCTTGATGCTTATCTAGCCCGCGACCCACAGGCACGCGTAGCGGTGGAAGTGTGCGGCGGCCATGGCGTGGTGTTTGTGACAGGCGAAGTGACGTCGCAAGTGACGGTGGCAGTGGCACCGATTGTGCAGCGTTTGGCGGGGAATGAGGTAGAGATAATTGAGCATATTGCTCAGCAGAGCCCAGAGATTGCTCGCGGTGTGGATGATGGTGGGGCAGGTGACCAAGGCGTGATGATCGGCTATGCTTGCAACGAAACGCCTGAGCTGCTCCCACTAGAAACAGTGCTGGCGCGGCGATTGAACCAATTTTTGTATCAACGTTGGCCCTACGATGGCAAAACGCAAGTAACACTACGTGGTGGGCAGATAACGGCAATTGTTGCAAGCTTCCAACACGCACCAAAAGACGAATTAACAGAGGTAGTCAAGGAGTGGCTTCAGCAGCAGACGTATGTGAACACATTTTTTAAGGATAAGCAATATGATGTGCCAGTGCTACACTGCAACCCAGCAGGGGACTGGCAGATTGGTGGCTTTGCGGCTGACGCTGGCCTGACGGGACGCAAGCTCATCGTCGATAATTATGGGCCACGCGTGCCGATTGGTGGTGGGGCCTTTAGCGGCAAGGATGCCACCAAGGTGGACCGCTCGGCGGCATACATGGCGCGGCGCATTGCAGTGGATTATCTGCGACAGCACCACGCACAGGAGGTGCTGGTGCGCCTGGCGTATGCAATTGGCCACGACCAGCCCGTCGAGGCGACGGCCATCATCGATGGGGTAGAGCAGCCTATCTCAGGCTACGACCTCAGCCCGCATGGCATCATTACTACGCTCCAGCTCACCCAGCCCATCTACGAGCCAACCGCCCGCTGGGGGCACTTTGGCGAGGGGTTTGTGTGGGATCGGTAGAGAAAGACAGGTAATTGCAAAACTAATCGTACTCGTTTTGCATGGTTTAAATATTCAGTGATGCGCCCTTTACTAAAACAGCAATAATATGTCATTTATCATTGACAAAATCAGAGAGAGAGAGAGAGTACTCTATATGACATTAACAAATTGAATAGAGCAAGAGGTAGGGATATATGCCACTAAGTGAACAGTCGTCAATGATGAAGCGATGTCGGGGGATTGACAAAAATCCGTTGGACGAAAAAGAGAAAAAATATAGAGCAGAGCTAGCGCATAGACTTACGTTGGCTTTAGATCATCCAGATACAGTAGAAGAATATATGGATCATGATATCGCATGGATGGACCAACTAAGAGTTGTGACGGGCGTACACTTTGATACCGAGATTTTCCCACGAACAGAAATATGCAAATCGGTAACAATTACCCCGCATTGCTACACGCCACATGATTATGTAGCCTATGACTCTAAAGGTATATATAGTTCAGTCGTTGCGCTTCCTACCTATGGAGAATACCAGGGGACAATTGGCAAAGAGCCAGTAGCTGATGGATATATGATGCTTATTAAGGCATCGGTTGTTGCTGATGGAGAGAAAGCTCCAGATCCAACATTTGCAGATTTTGCCTGGGATGACAACTATGCAATGGGAGCGCTGGTGGCAGGCGACAATATACGGTTTGTTGAGCTGAAACATAGTGATCCTACTGAAGCTGGACCATCGTATCCTACAGTTGCTGAGATTGACCCATCGAGCAAAGATGCAGAGCAAATCATGATGGAGCTAGAAAAGTTTGTTGTAGCACAAGAGGCTGCTACGAAGCCGAAAAGTCGACTTGCATTGCTTGGTAAGCGTGTTATGCAGATGTTTGGTTTGACCAAATAACTCTCTCTTTGCCTCTCACCCCACAACCTTGTATACTAGAGTCTATGGATCAGACACTTGCACAGGAGATTTTGCGTAGTGGTCAGAGTGCACTGCTGACAGGACCAGCGGGCACGGGCAAGACATATGTGTTGGGGCAGTTCATCCGCCAGTGTAAGGCGGATGGCAAGTATGTGTCCGTCACTGCCACGACGGGGCTTGCGGCGACACACCTGGGTGGTAGCACCATCCACGCATGGGCGGGGATTGGCATCCACGATAGCTTGCCGAACAATTTTTTTGATCACCTGTCGAAGACGCGGTGCGATATTATTGCTAAGACAGATGTGCTGATCATCGATGAGATTAGTATGTTGCACGACTACCGCCTTGATATGATCGACGAAGTGTGCCGCCGCGTGCGTGAGGTGCCGAATCAGCCATTTGGCGGATTGCAGGTAGTGATGAGCGGAGACTTCTTCCAGCTGCCGCCTGTTAATCGTGATGGCGGGCGGCAGGGGAGCTTTGTGGTGCAGTCGCAAGCTTGGCGACAGCTCGACCCAGCCATTCTCTACCTCGACCAGCAATACCGCCAGCAAGAGGGTGATGCCCTGCTAGATATCCTAACGGCTATGCGAGCTGGTGACCTGCGTCGGCGTCATGCCGAGCAATTACTGGCCCGCACAGAAGTAGAGCCACCTCACGAGAGCGACCTAACCGAGCTCCATACCGTCAATATCGATGTCGATCGGATCAACCAAGCCCGCCTCGCTGAGCTGCCTGGCGATGAAGTATTATATCAGCGCAGCAGCACTGGTGGGCAAAATTATGTTGATACGCTCCAGCGGAGTATTCTTGCGCCAGAAGTGCTAGTGCTCAAGCGGGGTGCACTGGTGATGGCTATCAAGAACGACCAAGCGCGGCGCTTTGCCAATGGGAGCATTGGCCAGGTAACAGGCTTCGAGCCAGGCACAGACTACCCGGTGGTGGAGTTTCGTAATGGCCGTGTGGTGACGATGCAGCCCGACACCTGGGAGCTGCGCGATGGTACGCGCAAGCGAGCTAGTATCTCGCAGCTGCCACTGCGCCTGGCTTGGGCGATTACTGTACACAAGAGCCAGGGAATGACGCTCGATAGCGCACGCATCGACCTACGCAAAGCCTTCGTCCCGGGCATGGGCTATGTGGCACTGAGCCGCGTTAAGAGTCTCGATGCTATATATCTCACCGGTATCAACCGCATGGCACTTACCATGAGTGACGAAGCGTATATCATTGATACGCAGCTGCGCACCCGGGCTGCCCAAGATGCCGAGCGCTTTGCCCATCTGCGCGAACAGGCTGCTCAGCGTGCCACCGCGCCGCAGAAGAAGCCAACGGGCAAAACTGGCAGCACTAGCTGGGCGGCCAAGATCGCCACAATGCGCCAGACTCACCCCAACGCCTACAAACCATGGACAAAGGCCGATGATGAGACACTCAAGCAAGGCTTTGTCCAAGGCGTGAGTATCCGCCAGCTCAGCCGCACTCTTGGTCGGCACGAAGGCTCAATAAAAATGCGGCTGCAAAAGCATTTTGGTGAGGATGCGGTGCAGTAGCGCATTGCTATCCCAAAGTCTGGGGTCGTTTCATGCTTCTCGGTGATTATAGTAAACAAAAATGAACGTTCTTATAATACGTTCATTTTTTATAGTAGCGTTGTAAACCTCTCAGTAGATCCCATAGTTTACTAATTGACAAATCTCCTAGATATCTCTTACAATAAAGTAATCTAGACAATAAGGAGAAAATATGGCAAATCCAGAGAGAGAGAGAGAGCCTTAACAGGCAGCGTTGAGCAACCCGCTGCAGATACTGCGGGGAGTGGTGAGATTTCGCTCCAGTCGCTTAGCAACCTGATGAGCGGCAAAACACTGCGCGATATCAAAGCAGTACACCAGGGGGTGACTGCAGACTTGAGCGAAGCACGCCAGGTTGTCGAGCAACTACACCAAGGGACAAGCGAGGAAGTTGTAAATGCACTGCGGACGATCCTCGCGCTAGATCGTACAACACGGCAGCAGGAATACCCTGCATTGCAGCAGTTTGTCGACAGAGCCAAACCGTCGCACTACCACACACCTCTCGTGCGCGCAGCCTTGCAGGCGGATGTACCCATCTGGCTGCATGGCGAGGCGGGGAGTGGTAAGTCGACTGCCGGTGAGCAAGCAGCAAATAGCCTCGGCTTGCCATTTCGCTCTATATCGCTCGGGCCAACGACATCCAAGTCCGACCTCATGGGCTATCGCGATGCAACCGGTAACTACCATAGTACAGCCTACCGTGAGGTGTATGAGAATGGTGGTGTCTTTATGTTTGACGAGATCGATAATGGTAGCGCAAGTATTTTGACTATCCTCAACAGTGCGCTTGCCAATGGCCATGGTGAGTTTCCAGATAGCAGAGTGCCACGCCACGAGACGGCGCGTTTCATTGCCAGTGCCAACACGATTGGCCGCGGAGCGACGAGTGAGTATGTGGGCCGGGCACCGATCGATGCAGCCACCATCGACCGCTTTGCCTTCATCCCAATGGACACCGATGAATATCTGGAGGAAGCGCTGATACTTGGCACGGAGATAAACCGCTCACCACTCGACATCTCGGCTGGTGAGGTACCTAGCCCCAAAGAGTGGCTGGCTACGGTGCGAGCGCACCGCCAGGCACTGGGTGAGCTTGGTATCCGCGCTATCATTAGCCAGCGTGCTAGCTTGTATGGCGTGCGTCTGGCTGAGCAAGGCGTCGGTAAGGATTGGCTGGGCCAGATGCTCCTCTATAAGGGTATGAAGGAGCATGACCGCGAGAAGCTAGCTGAGAATGCCAAGCGGTTGATGCCGAAAGTGCAGGAGGCACTTGACTACAAGACTCGTGAAGCTACGAAAGGCAAAGAGCTTGATAAACCTCACAGTAAGTCGTCTCGAGAAAGTCAGCCAAAAGATACTGAAAAGAGAAGTGATAGTGAGTGGTTTACACCACCGGAGAATAAAGAAATTACCGTCGATAGAACGAATACACGATGGCTTGAGAGCTCTCTTGATCGTTCTATACATCGTTTCTTACCAGACAGTTATAATTTTAATAAATTAGACACGAGCGACTACGAGACCAGTCTATTTGCCCGAGTGTGTTGGGACTTGGAATCGATGCATTCGCGTGAGTTAACGGATGTATTACAAACGCCAACAATATCCAGCGCAGCAGGACGGGTCTTTAGAGACCCCGAAATTTGGACGACAAAAAAGATCTTTGTGTCAGATATAGTTGCTGCAGCCAATGTAGAGGATCGGCGTTGGCAGCGCGACCGTGGGTGCATCACACAATGGGAAACAGCGGATAATGATAATGACCACATCAAGACGGAAGTACATGACCGAATAGAGTTTGTGAAAGACCACTTTTCGCAGTTGAACGACCATGACGTTCAGGATTACGCCAAGCAATTCGAAGCCTGCCACGGTTTTGTTCCTGGGCGATTCACCCTGTGTAATTGGCTGAGGCAGCACCCCGACGTGGGTGGTAAGCAGCAAGGGAAGCACTAGATGCGTCGTTTTGAGGAGCAGCGCGGTGCCCGTACGATACACTTTCGCCAGCTGGATAGTGTGAGCGAGATGATCGATGCGATGCAGCATGCACCCGAGCAGCAAGAGCAATCTGGCCTCAGAGCAGCGAGCCTGAAGATAGATGAGTGGCAGTGGTCGGGCACGAGTACGATGGATGAGGCGATCGAGCTAGCGCGCTACGGCTGGGAAGAGGGCCGCCAGCATTTGCGCCAGGCAGTGGGGCGTATTGCTCTTGACCAGCTAGTGGGGCGGCGACCAATTGTGGAATCTCAGCTAGATTTTGCTGGTGATGAGGTAGATATTGGCGCTTACCTACACGGTGAGCCCGAGCATATGGTGGACTACCAAGTCCGCCAGGATACTCACGGGAAGCAGGCAATGATGTACGTTAATACATCAATGGCTAGCCAAGTCTCATCCAAGCGGATTATGCGGCGTGGCGGGGCGCTCTATGCAGCGATCGAGGCACTGCGTACTGAGGGGTATTCGCTTGGCCTCACGATGGTGGAATCGACACAAAATAATAGCTTTTCCCATTACGCTGAATACCAGATACCGGTAGTGCAGCCAGGGGAATATCTGGGTATCGACACAGCGGCATTTTGCTTGGCACACCCAGCATTCTTGCGCCGCGGGGTACTTGCCCTCAATGAGCATGAGTCAAATGACCTGCGCTACTCTATGGGGTTTATGGCGGGTCAAGGCTATGGCGAACCAATCCCTATGGTCTCAGATCTCCCGCCACACAGCTTTCTCATCGACCAAGGTGAGGGGCTCGACCTTAGGAGCGATGATGACATGCAGCGCTTTGCCCAAAAAGTGGTTAACCGCACACTGGAGACGCTGGGGCATGGGCCAGCAAGCGACGAGCGGTAACACTACCGGATGTAGCAATAGGCTTTACACCCCAAATATAGTACACTAGAAACCATGCATAACGAACCAAACACACAAACCCCCACCACCGATACCACCTCAGTAACGCCACCAGAGTCAGCTGCTGCGCCGCAGAGTGATGTAGATGTAGCTGCTGCTCATGCCGAGACTCAGCCAACAAATACTACCACTCAGCCCGCTGCTGACACGTCTACCGATGCTACCGACATCTTCCTCTGGGCCAACCAAGCCGATCGTGACAAAGACCAGTTAGAGGTGGATCTCTTCCTCTTTACCAAGGGTTATACGGTGTATGCCACCAACTATGCAGCTGAGCTCAAGGCGCAGCTCAAGGTGCTCTTCCTCTACGATATGATCACAGCAGTGCAGACGGGTGCAGCGACTGGCCTGATGGTGCGGGACTTTGAGGCGGCCAAGGCGGAGGAAAACGTCCTCGAGCGCACCACGCTCGACCGGGTAGTGCACGCTCAGGAAGTGATCGAGCAGATCACTTACAGCGAGGCAGATCTCGAGACCTTCAACGAGGGTGACCATGAGTTTAAGAAGGTTAAGGGCATTATTGCGCGCTTTCGGATGGGTACAGATAGCGAGCCATTCTTTGTGGCCAAGCTGCTACCTCAGTCGCAGGTGCTCAAGGGAGCAACCGCCTGGATGTACAGTGGTGGGTCGTTCCAGCCATTTGTGGCTGATGCTGGCCTGCGCATCACACCGGATAATCAAGTATTAATCGTCGGCAACGATATCTTTGCCTTTAGCGAGAGTAAATTTGTCCGGCTCTTTGGCTACGATGCCAAAAAGCACGCTGTGGCGGAGGAGAAGATTGCTGCCATCACTCAGCAGTTTAAGCTTACCTTGCCTGAGGGGCTGACGCTCGATCGCCTGGTGCGCGACACGCCAGCGCTGGTGACTAAACTGCAAAAGCTCGATCCCGCCCAAGTGACACAAGACCAACTCATCGACCACGCTGACGAAATGGGTCTGGGCCTGATGACGGACGACGCGGCAGGGAGTATCATTATCATGGATGCCAAGGATGCGGCCGTTTTTGTCAATCTCCTCAACGACGACTATGTCACGAGCGACCTGACTGGCGTCAAATACGAAATGCGCGGCAAGAAAATCTTGCGCGAGAATGAGCAATTGCCGGAGTAGGGGAGCGGTATTCTCTGTGTCTAGCTAGTATCATGCTATTGGACAAGAAAATATCTGGAGATAAGGGTCGATATTCACTGGATATCGACCTCTTGCTGCTAGGGCTGAAAACAGATTATTGCAATCTGTTTTCACACTCCATCGGATGAAGTGATGGGAAGGTGGAGCGAGCGCAGAGAAAGAGAGACGATGCATCCACCCAATAATTCTATTTTTCTTAATCCTCTGCTGATGGTACAATAAGCATTATGGCTAAGCAACAATCTACGGTGCAATTTCCAAAACATTTCCTCTGGGGCGCTGCGACGAGCGCGCATCAGGTCGAGGGTGGTATGCACAACCAGTGGTCGGAGTGGGAAAAAGCTCAGGCCAAGACCCTCGCTGCTCAGAGCCAATATCAATATGGCGACTTGCCCAACTGGCCGCACATTGCCAGTGCCGCCAAAGATCCAAACAATTATATCTCGGGCAAAGCTGCCAACCACGCCGAGCTTTACGCACAAGACTTTGCTCTGGCCAAGAAGATGGGCCTCACCTCGTGGCGCTTTAGTGTGGAGTGGTCGCGCATCGAGCCAGAAGAGGGCGCGTGGAATGCCGAGGCGATCAAATACTACAAGGCGTACCTCGCCGCGTTGGCCGATGCTGGGCTGGAGCCAGTCGTGACGCTGTTTCACTTCACGCTGCCGGTATGGTTTGCTGCCCGTGGAGGCTTTGCGAAGCGCGATAATGTGAAGTACTTCGTGCGCTTTGTTGATAAGCTGATGGATGAGATTGGTGCAACGGTGCGCTATGTCGTTACCATTAATGAGCCCTGCGTCTACGTGACCGAGAGCTACTACAATGGCACCTGGCCACCCAACGTCCGCAGCAAGTGGCAAACCTACCGCGTGCTAAGCAACCTTGCCTACGCACACAACCAAGTAGCCAAAGTCCTCCACGCTAAGAGCCGGCGCTTTAAGGTGGCGGTGGCCAAGAATTCGGCCTACACCTACCCGGGCGACGACGCCTGGCTTAGCCGAGCGACAGCGCGGGTGGTGCAGTTCTTCCAGGACGATTATTTCCTGCGCAAGGTGGTGCGGCAGAGTGATTACATTGCCGTTAATTATTACTTTAGTAATCGTATCTATGGCTACCGCATACACAACCCTGAGACGACGCCAAATGATCTCGGCTGGACAATGCAGCCCGATCATCTCGAGCTTGCACTGGAGCGTCTCTGGAGCCGCTACAAGCTGCCTTTGCTCGTGACAGAGAACGGTGTGGCCGACGAGCGCGACCAGTTCCGCAAGCAATGGCTCACTCAGTCTATCCTTGCTATGCAGCGCGCCCTTGGTAGTGGAGTAGAGCTGCTAGGCTATATGCACTGGAGCTTCCTCGATAACTTCGAGTGGGATAAAGGGTTTTGGCCGCGCTTTGGCCTCTTTGCGGTCGACTACAAGACGTACAAGCGGACACCGCGTCCCAGTGCGCTATGGTTTGCTCGCGTGTTGCAACAGCAGAAGAAACAGGCAGAGCAGCCCATTGAGCCACTGCCGTCTGTACCAGCGCGCAAGAAGCCGAGTGCTAAGCCAGCTACTGCACAGGCACAAGCTACATCATCATCGCCGCGCTCTGTTCGCTCTACGCCGGTAGTGCCGCCCAAACCTACTCCGCCAACGCCGCCCCAAACACCCCAAATGCCACCATCTACACCAGGGTCAGCGGCACGTTCGAGTGGGGTGATTACACCGCCGCGCCGACCAGCAGTCGCATCACGCAGTCGTTCACGTAGTCATAATAATCGGGAGGAATAATACATGGCACAGAGCAATGGTGGAGCACGCGTCGTCGTCATCGGCGGCGGGACGGGGAGCTTTACGCTCCTGACAGGCCTGAGACAGTATGCCTCGCAGGTCACAGCACTCGTCAATATGGCAGATGATGGCGGCTCGACGGGTCAACTGCGCGATGAGCTCGGCGTCTTGCCGCCTGGTGATGTGCGCCAGTGCCTCGTGGCGCTGAGCAATAGCCCCAAGGTGCGCGACCTCTTTAATTATCGCTTTGATGAGGGGAGCTTCAAGGGGCACGCCTTTGGTAATCTCTTCCTCACAGCCCTTGAGAAAATGACCGGCAGCTTTGCCGAGGCGGTGGCACTAGCCAGCCAGGTGCTTAATATCGATGGGTGCGTTGTGCCTGCTACACTCAGCAATGTGACGCTCTGCGCGGAGGGCGAGGACGGTCAGCCCATCAAGGGAGAATATGTCATCTCACAGCAGGCGCTGGCGCGTCGGCCCAAGATCTGGCTTGAGCCAGAAGCTCAGGCTAACCCCGCCGCGGTGGAGGCAATTCGCACCGCCGATATGGTCGTCGTGGCTCCCGGCAACCTCTATGGTAGCTTGGCACCCGTCTTGGTCATTCGCGAGATCCAAGAGGCACTTGCTGCCACCACGGCACGCTGTGTCTTTGTCTGCAACCTCGTCACCAAACCTGGCCCAACGGACGGCTTCTCGGTGAGTGACTTCGCGAGTGAAATTGAGCGCCTAGCAGGCAGCCAGTTCCTCGACTATGTCGTCTTCAACAACACGCGTCCCAGCCCTGAGCTGATGGACAAGTACGCCCACGATGGCGAGCTGATGGTAGAGTACGACATGGACGAGATGCATCGCCAGCACTACCGCTACCGCGCTGCACCAGTCTTGGCGCAGGATGCGTGGGATGGTGCCCAGGCTAGCGACCCATTGGCTAGCACGCGCAGCTTCATCCGGCACGACCCTGACGTCGTGGCGCGCCAGCTGATGCGGATATACTTTGCATAAATATCAAGGACTGGCTATACTGTAATAATTATGGAATACCCATCGAGCCATTACCATATCTACGTTGACCTTGACCGGACGATTATCAACACTACGCAGTGGCTGCGTGAGATAGCGGAAACACTAGCACAGCTCTACCCAGCGCAGGTGACTGCCAAGGAATTTTTGGCGGCGCAGCCTCGCTACATGCTCCGGCCCAAGACGAACCCCACCGCCCCGACCTACGTCTTGGCAGCGCAGCTTGCAGCGCTGGGCCTGGATGCGGCATCTGTTATAGAGCAGCTCGAGCAGACGGCTCTTGCCGATGGCCATCTCCAATACCCGGGCGTCGCATCGATGCTGCGCGCGCTGAGCCACTATGGCACGGTGCAGATACTGACCTATGGTGATCCCATCACCCCGCATTGCAAAGCTCGTCTGTGCCCAGCAGTGCGTGCGCTCGTGGCTCAGCAGGGCGGGCAGGTGATCATCACTACCTTGCAAGATAAAGCCCAGTGGCTGCGCCGTGCCGCCGCTGCAAACCCCGGCCAAACAATCTACCTGATCGACGATAAGCCCGTTGCCGTCGCCTTTGCGCCCGAGCCAGATCCACCCATTCGCTGTGTGCAGATCGACCACACCGGCCAGCTCACACCGCGCTCCATCAATTGGCGCTCGGGAGATTGGCCTATTTGTCATACGTTAGCTCAAGCAACTAATATCATACAAGGAGACATCGAGTATGCAATGCACCAAAGCAATCATCCCCGTAGCAGGCTGGGGGACACGGCGCCTGCCCGTCACCAAGACGATCGAAAAATGCATGCTGCCGCTGGGTAACCGCCCAGTAGTAGACTACGCCGTGCAAGACTGCATCGCGGCGGGCATCCGCGATATCTACTTCGTGGTGAGCGAGCAGAGTACGCAGATTCGCGACTTCTACCGCTCTAACGTCGATCTCAACAACTACCTGCGCCGCAATGGCAAAGCAGATCTCTTGCCGCTCATCGCTCCACCGAAGGTGAATCTGCACTACATGGTGCAATCGAGCTATGGTAAGTACGGCACAGCCATCCCGGTCAGCCTCGTGGTGCCGCAGCTCGACCCTGGTGAGCCAGTGGTCGTGCTGATGGGTGATGACTGTGTGTATAATGCCGATGGCACATCAGAGGTGGCACGCCTCATTGAGGCAGCAGGGGAGGACCGCTCGGCTATTCTGGGCGTACACATGCCGCCCGACCAGCTCAGCCGCTACGGCGTGCTGGATGTTGCCGATGATGACCGCCTGCGTGGTGTGGTAGAGAAGCCAGCGCCGGGTAAGGCGCCCAGCGAGATGATCAATGTCAGCAAATACGTCCTCAGCTACGACCTCCTGCAGCGCATTGCTGCCCACGCTGACCGCGACGACGTCGCGGGCGAGTACTACATCACCGACCCCTTCAACGACTACCTCGCTGCTGGTGGCCACATGGCCGTCGTCCCCACCAAGGGGCACTACCTCGATACTGGCACCCTCGAGACCTGGGTAGCAGCCAACAACTGGCTGCTTGAGCATCAGGGGTAGGGGCTTAATGCCAGTAACATTCTTAAGAACACACCTCCTATGTCGCAACAGCCGATTCCGCCCCAGTCTCAGCCACAGCCACGGCAGCCCACAGCATCACCCGCCTTGGCTCGTCAGTACGCAGCCCTGGGTACGGCGCTTGGTGTAGGTGGTGTGTGCAGCGGCATCATTAGCATTCTCATGCTAATTGCGAGCACTACTTTGGATGAATCTACTAATATGAATCGTGCTGCTTTTTCTGCCGCCGTTGTTGCCAGTATTGCTGGTATTGTCCTTGGCATCAACTCTTACGACAAGCTGCGTGAAGCAGGCGCATCGCGTGCGTGGGGTATAGCGAGTATTGTGTGCAGCGCTGTTGTGGTTGGGTGGATCGTACTATGGCTTTTATTCCTTATTGTAATGATAGCCCTTTTTCTTGTTACGTTCTTGATCGATTCTCTGCAGAAGTAGAGGGAGAGCTCGTAGCATACATGCCTGGGTATGAGATCATAGCTTGTTAAAATGTTATACAAAAAACACAGCCCACCAACTGCCACGGCCAAATCGGGCTTCCAGGCCCGAGAATACTCTAGAGTACTCAATCAGGCGTGGCGATATGGTGGGCTGTGTGGTGGGCTATTTAGCCCTCTGTCTCGTAGTAGCACAGTGCTACTACATATCTAGCGTTGACATAAGCTGGGCCATTTATATCGCTGGCGGCGAGAAATTCGCCTTGTTTTGCCGCCCGCTCTACTAGCCCCCCGGCCTCGTTAGGGTTCTTCACGGTCCTGGTAAGGATGTAAACGTTGCCGTCGGTCATTGTAACCTCAACCTTGTACCGTGTCATGACAATCTCCTTTCGGATCCAGAGGCCAAAGAGCTGCTTTTCGCTCTTTGAGGAAGCCTCTGAGCTGAAAAGCTAATATATATATCAATATATGAGAGCGGCGTCAAGCTATTTTGCTTATAATGCCATAAAATCAGCGTATTTTCTCATTTTGTACGTATAAAATAGTAAGATATGTCCACTATAGGCGCGTCTAAGTCAGAGCAAAATGCCCAGCAATCTCGCTTATTCTTATCCACATCGTGCGGTATGGGGAAAACTACTGACCCCTGATACTGGTTGAGCTTTTCCACAGATTTGTGGATAAGCGC
>CAUPVK010000013.1:0-32513 GCA_963514895.1 uncultured Candidatus Saccharibacteria bacterium | reverse complement strand
TCATCGCCTGGGGCTCGCTGTCTCAGGCGATGCTGGAGGCAGATAGTGACTCGACTTGTGCTACCGATCGCAAGGAACCAAAAAAGGCTTGACCTACGTCAAGTCTCACGCCGGCCTGTGTAGTAGCATAGGCATGGCCCTTCTATCCACCGGGCTGCCCGCTTGAGTACCATTGTGTATTCGCGGGCAGCCCCCTACCCCTGTTATTGCTATTATTTTTTGCTCATGACGCAATTATTTGTTCAAGTAAAAACCGGCTGGGAGAGCCGGTTTTTTGTGATGCGGAGCGCGTTATTACCCAAGATACTGCTCAATCCGTGCGAGCGTCCGCTCCTTGCCGAGCAGCGCCAGCGTGTCATTCAGCTGGGGGCTAAAGGGTGCCCAGGTGGTGGCAATGCGGATGAGGCTAAAGAGCACGCCCGGCTTATGGCCAGTGGTCTCGAGGAGCTGGTTGAGAGTGTCTTGGATAGCGCTTGGCGTCCATGTGTGCTGCTGAGCCAGAGCGGCGTGGGCTGTGGTGAGGAGCTCTCGGCGCTGTTCGTCCGTCAGCTTGCGCAGAGGTTTGTTGGTGGTAATGAGCTCTTCGTTGATGGTGGGCTCTTCGAAGAAGTAGCGGCTCAGCATTGGCAGCTCGGCCAAGGTCTTGAGACGGTCTTGCACCAGAGCAAGCACTTGTTTTTTGTACGATTCGTCGGTGCTAACAGCGCTAGCTGGCCAGTAGTGCTCGACCCGCCCGTAGAGGTCATCGAGCGATAAGCGGCGGATCCATTGGCCGTTCATCCACAGGAGGCGCTTTTCGTCGAAGCGGGCACCACTGCGCTGGACGCGCTCGAGGCGGAATTTCTCGATCAGTTCCTCCTTGCTAAAGATCTCTTGCTCGGTGCCATCATTCCAGCCCAGCGAGGCGAGGAAGTTGAGCATTGCCTCGGGCAAAATACCATCGGTGCGGTAGTCGGTGACGCTCTTGGCACCATCACGCTTGCCAAGTTTTTTCTTGCCATCGGGTGCCATGATGTGTGGCAGGCAGGCCAATACTGGTGGCTCAAGCTCTAGCGCATCGTATAAGCTGAGGTAGCGTGGAATGCTGGAGATATACTCTAGTCCGCGGATGACGTGGGTAATGCCCATCTCGGCATCGTCGACAATGTGAGCGAAGTTGTACGTTGGGTAGCCATCGGCCTTGATGAGGATGAAGTCATCGAGCGCTTCTGGCCCAGCAGAGAGCTCACCCATCACGGGATCGTGCCAGGTGTAGCGTTGGGGCTCGGCTACCTTAAAGCGCAATGGCTGGGTGCCATCCCACTCTGGTGGATTGGTTGGGCGATAGTCGCGGTATAAAAAGGCCTTTTTGGCAGCCCGAGCTTCCTCGCGAAAGCCTTGGACTTCCTCTGGGGTATAGGGATCGGCATAGGCGAGGCCTTTGTCGATGAGCTTTTGGGCCCAGCGGTGGTAGATGGCGAGGCGCTCCGACTGATGGTACGGCCCAGCCTCACCGCCAACGCGTGGGCCTTCGTCCCAGTCTAGCCCAAGCCAGTCGAGTGTATCGAGAATCAGATCTTCCGCCCCAGGTACAAAGCGAGCGCGGTCGGTATCCTCAATGCGCAAGACGAATTTTCCACCCTGCTGGCGCGTGAGCAGCCACGGAAAGAGCGCTGCGCGCACATTACCCACATGGATGTACCCTGTGGGGCTTGGTGCAAAGCGGGTGCGAATGGTAGTGGCATGCGAAGATGGTGTATCAGATGATGTGTCGTTACTCATATGGATAAGTATAGCAGATGAACTGCATGACAAAGAACAGCATGATTTTGGCGGTATCTTGCGCCTTCCCCATCGCTTCATCTGATGGAGTGTAAAAACAGATTGCAATAATCTGTTTGCAGCCCTAGCAGCAAGAGGTCGATACTTGGGAAGTATCGACCCTTATAGCGTTCCTGAGGAGGGAGCGATGGGGTGCAAGAAAATGGTGTTCTCAAAATGAGATTCACATACTCGCTGCAATCCGCTCCACCTGCTCGCTCGACAGGGGTGCGTTGCCCTTGATAGTGTAGAGGATGCCGCCATTGACCCACGCGGCGGCATTGTGGGTGCTATATATAGTGAGGCCATGGCTGGTGGTAGTGGCGAAGTTGCGGCCAAAGCTGGGCAAAACGTAGTTGGCCAGGACAGCGCTGGAATCCCAATCTGACCGGCTCTGCGTGAGAGTAAAGGTGCCTGGGCCAGCGTTGGCGGCGAACTTCATTAAGACACTTCCCCGCTGCTGCGATATGCCGCCCGCCAAGCTATAGCCACTCGGCTGATATGACGGGAACGATGCATTAATGCCAGCCTGAGCGGCGGCCATACGAGTAGCAATGGCAGGCATGTTGTGGTATGTCAGATAGCCGCCAAAGGCAAGCAGTGCCACCATCGCCCCAGCAACGCTGAGATGCCGACCCCAGTGGCGCGCCGCTGGCTGCCGAGTCGGTGGTGGTGCAACGCTGGTTGTGGGTTTGTTGGTGCGGCGTTTACTAGTGAAAAGCTTGCGGCGTTTAGATCTGGGTACAGCTGCCGACTTCTTACTCTGCTGAGTAAGAACGCTGCGTGGCAGTGTGCCAACAGGGATATTCTCCGTCGTAGTGAGTTCTGGCTCAGCTGGTGGCCACCACACCTCACCTTGAGGTATCCCAGAAGGCTGTGCTACCAGTGGTTGGGCGGCAAGCTCGGCGAGATTGAGTGTGGGTAGGCTAATTGGTATAACTGGCTGCGTGGCCTGGGTTTGCGTCTGCTCGACTTGCTCGGTGGCAAGCACACGTGCTAGTTGTGACGATGGTGGCGTGTTATAGCGCTTAGCGGCACTGGGTGGTTCTACCTCTGATGGTACGAATACAAAATCCATACTGCGTGGCGCGCCAGGCTGGGTGGACGTATGCTGAGCAGTGCGGTGTGGGGTTTGCGCATGGGACGATGAGGGTCTTGTTGGCTGAACCGAGAGTGGCGAGATCGTCACGGGTTGTCGCTTCCGTAGCTGGCGCGGTGAGCCGGGTCGATATGATGTGATGGGCTGCACCGCCACTGGCCGATGATGTTTGGTGATGTGCGCAGTTGGTGCTGCGGCGCGATGTGGTGCCGTTGTTTTCTGCGGCGCGGCCGCGTGGAGCGTGGCCAGCTGGTGCGCGGGACGCGGCGGAGTGGTTTGAGTGGCCTTCGTAGATGCTCGTGGCTGGTTCTTTACGAGTGATTGCGGCGTCGCTGTGGCCGCCTGAGTTGTCTGCACCGCCTTGGTTGCCGGGATGATTTCTGAGATATGCTTCTGAGTTGTCTTGGCCGCTGTAGAGCGAGCGCGCGGGGTATGAATGATCTTTAGCTCAGGCCCATATAGCACAGGCTGTCGCTCTGATTTGCTCGTGCGATGCTGCCTTGATCTCTGTATATCTTGACGAACGGCAGCCTGCCCAGCTGCCTGCTTAGACACTTGTCTACCACGTGTGGCCGTCGTATGACGCATAATAAGTATATCCCCCTTGTTCCCTCTTTGATCGTATAATACTCTAAGCATAAGGGATTTTGCAAGAGGTGGGGGCTGTTTTGTATAAAATCCTTGGGACGAAATAAAATACATGAGTCTGCTGCAAGGTTGAGCTAGATAGGCAACACATCCTACTTCCCTCCAGTCATGGTATAATGTTGTCATGGATACGCAACAACGAAAGCGACGCCAACGCGTCCATCTGACATTGATTTATAGCATGATGGTGCTGACCGTTCTCTTCACTGTCGTGATTTTCGCTTATGCAATACAGGGATACCGGCTCAATTGGTCGAGTGGTAAGGTTATGCAGGGTGGCCTGGTGCAGTTTGACACCCACCCTGATGGCGCCCAAGTGACGGTAGACCAAACCCGCCTCAGCAACGAGACGCCTAGCAAGCTTACTCTCTCGGCTGGTCAACGCAACGTTACTGTTCAGCGTGAGGGTTACCGTGACTGGCACAAGACGGTGGATGTGAAGCCTGGCAGTGTGCTGTGGCTCGACTATGCTCGGCTCATCTCCAGTAATCCAAGCCATAAGAATGTCGCAACTGCTAGTGGTGCGTCAAGCGCTATTGCTTCAGGTAATAATCGTTATCTCGCCTTCACTCCTGCTGCACACAAGCCCACCATTACCCTGGCCGACCTCAGTAGCGATAAACCGCAGACGACGAATATCACACTCGACAGTGCGCACTATACCGCGCCAGACAATGCCGAACACCAAACCTTCACCCTCGACTCGTGGGACAAGGATAACCGTTATGTGACGATCAAGCACACTTACAATGGCGACAAAACCGAGTGGCTTGTTCTCGATACCCAGGGGAGCCACAAGCTCGAGAATGTCACGCGGCAGCTTGGTGTGGACGTTGCTGCTGCCAAATTCTCGCAGGGCGACAGTCGCAAACTCTTTGTCCTTACTGATGAGGGAGACCTGCGTCAAGCAAGCCTCGGCGACATGACTATCACAGGCCCACTCGTCAGTAACGTGGCTGAGTTTGCGCTCTACAGCGACACGACCATCACCTACACAACCAAGCTCGACCACACCAGCAAGCAGCGCACTGCTGGCTACCTCACTATTGGCACCACCAAGCCTCGCACCGTCCGTAGCTATGCCGATGATGGTGTAGCTCCACTGCACTTCCGTATCGAGAAATATTACGACAAAGTATACTACGTGATCGCCTATGGTGAGACGGCTGAGATTCTCAGCAGTACCTCGCATGCCGCGAGCGATTCGCGTACGGCAAGCAGCCTCAAGTCTGTCGCTAGCCTCAGTATGCCAGGTGGCATTAGCCATGTCGATTTCTCGCGTGGTGGACACCGCTTCGCCTGTGTGTATAACGATGCGAGCCTCATGACATACGACCTCGAGCTACTCAAGTCCTCCACCATCAAGCTCCCCCAGCCACTGACGCGCGATATCAACTGGATTGATGGCTACCACTTCACCTTCACACACGGCGGTGTACACCTCTACGACTTTGATGGTGCTAACCAGCAGCGCATCACTACCTCGGCGCTCGATCTCCCTGTTGTCCTCTCACAAAACCAGCGCTATCTCTACAGCTTCGTCAAGACGAAGGATGGCGTGGCACTGCGTCAGACGAAAATCGTGAACGACAACTAAGCGTTGCCACAACCCTTGATAACATCAGCGATAAACTTCTTGTTGTTGAATGGTGTATAATCAGCAAAGTAATTAACAAAATCAAAAGCATAGCCCACCAACCATGCTCAAACTGAACTCGGATTAATTGCTCAACCCGAGAGTGCGCTTAAGGGCACTACGATCAGATTGAGATACGGTTTGGTGAACTATGTTGGTGGGCTAGGAGCCCTGGCGGTCGTGGTTGTCGTTATGCCCAGTGGTGAAGACCATCGACCCTGCAACAACTGTCATGCATCCTATGAGGAGTATTAAGCAAAAAGCTGTCACCGGGTCACTCTCATCACGAGGACTGAAGAAGTACACAATGATGAATAAGACGACTCCAGCAATAAAATTTGCTGCCTTATACTATCTCAGTGTACTCGGCCTCTCCTCGGCAAGAATCCAATAGCCAAATACTAGGCAGATGCTTGTTAAGCCACTGACGCCCATTGCGATAAGCGTTCCCACTATTCTCACCTCCTCTCTAAGAAAGTGAGCCCAAAGTCAGGAGCGACTCTTCGCTCCAAGACAGACTTTGAGCAAAAAGTTAATATATATATCAATATATGAGCACTCCGTCAAGTGTCGAGGAAAGCTCCAAGAAGCAATAGTCGCGAGATTCACGAGATATTCATCAAAATAACAGAGGTCGCTAGCAGAGCCACTAGTCAGTAATCGTTGTTATTTCTACATACTTTTCTCGTTGCTAAGCGGCGAAATAGTTTGGCAATGCACTCTCATATTCGCATGTCTCTTTACGATAGCGCACTTTTCTCTGTCTTTATCTTTATATTGCTATACAAACCACCAGAGCGACCAGTGAGAGATATCGCGCCTCAAGCGTAGATATCACACTGGTTTATAAAGCCAGCTTACCGCCCCGAAAACAGGTTGCCGACCCGTTGGACGAAGGTTGGTGAGTTACCTGGCATGGCGCTCTTGCTGTTGCTGCCACTGTTGGTAGTGGTTTGAGATGCTTCTTTTTTGGCAGAGGATGGATCGGGACTGACTTGCTCGGCTGTGACGAGCAGGCGGTTGAGGTCGGTACCAAGTGGCACACAGGTGATGAGCGTCATAGTTGGCTTGGTGGCGTTGGTTTGCAGCGCGTGCACATCGGTCGGCTTGACGACTTGTGAGCCAGTGACAGTATAGGTGTAGCGCTTGCCGTTGTAATTGACGTAGATATTGTCACCCTTTTGCATTTGCTCGAGCCGCGCGAAAATAAACTTATACTTGCCATTATCGAGCCAGTCGTTGCTCGAGTGGCCTGAGACGACGAAGTTCCCTACCTCACCAGGCTTCGCATTGGCACCAGGGATGTTGAACCACACCACGCCCTTATCCATAGCGGCATTGAGTGAGGCTTGGCTGGCAGCGTTGGCATCCCACACGATGGGTACGTCTACCGCGATCTTAGGAATGATAAGCTTGGGGTCTGGGCCAACGTTGGTCGAGTCGTATGGGCTAATGATATAGCTCTGAGCATCGAGGTCGCCTGGTGAGGTGTAGGCAGCAACGTATGAGAAAAAGACCCGGTTGTATTGCAAGGCCAAGAATAACACCATAACGGAAATACCAGCTACCGCGGGGATGAAGTGGCGGCTATGGCGGACTTTGTTCGCGCCGTTGCGGATCGAGCTCAGTAAGCGCGAGCGCAGGTCGCCCATTGCTTGGCTTTGAGTGAGCTCTTCTGGCTCATCAGTGGTGGCTGCGGTGGCGTTAGGTGTATCGGCGTCGTGAGCTTTGGCTTGCTCGGCGAGGCGCTCCTCAGCCTTCTTGACTTGGCCGAGGTAGTAGCGCTCATAATATTGCTGATAGTAGTTTTGCCAGGCGCTGTGATATTGCTGCCAGGCGGCCTTTTGGTTGGCGGTGGGCTGGCGCGGTGCACCGGCAGGGCGCTGGCTGTCTGGTTGCTGCGGCTGATGTGTGTTTGCTGCTGGCTGCTCGGTATGGTTGTCTTGAGATGAGGGCTGTTGCTGCGCGTGAGCTGTTGATGAAGCGGCTGTGCGGGTTGGTGAGGGTTGGGATTGCGCCGATGTGCCAATGTAGTGCGCCTGTGGGCGGCTGCGCGGCGTGATAGATGAGATGTCGCGCTCGCGAGCGGCAGGTGCTGAGTGGGTATTTGACGCTGCAGCCGCTTGACTCTGACGCCACGCTTGCGCGCCTGGGCGGTAAGCCGTCTGGCTGTGCTGGACGCCGCCTACTGCATGCCGCACCACTGGTGCATGGCTGGCTGGCCTGCTGGCGAGGTTTGGAACTGAGAAGGTTGCCGCCTTGGCGCTCGTGCTGGGCGCTGGCTGGCGAGTCGGTGTACTGCCAATGATGGGCTGCATGGTTGGGCGGTTTACACTGTCGCTACCATTCGAGGTATTGTATAGCGCATCGATTTGCCCACGCACCTCACTAAGCCGTGCATCGCGGCTCTGCGACGATGAGTGCCCTCGTGATGTTGTGCGTGACGGATCTTGTGGCTGCATAACTACTTCCAGTATACAATATTAGCTTTGATATACCAATATATCGCTTGCGTTTCAAAATCCGTCTTGGATGAGGTTGCCTGCACATACCTAATCTCTCAAGCCTGGCATAATCGGAGAGCAAGAAGTTATTAATCAAAAAAATAAGCCGACACTGCAGCTTATTTTTCGGAAAACAGTTGAATAAACACTGGTACCGCGGGCCGGACTTGAACCGGCACGTCCGAGTGGACATCAGATTTTGAGTCTGACGTGTCTACCAATTCCACCACCGCGGCGTGTGTAAGACCAATTGCAGCCCTATTCTGCAACTTCTGTCAGTATAGCAGATTGCGCCGTACTTGGCTAGCCTCTCGTGCAGGGCTCTACGGAGATATACCTAAGCCGGTCATTCTATTCATTCAATACGACCGCTCGCCCACCCTAAGCTACTAGATAACCAGCCATGAACGATCAAGAGAAAATATGGCAAAAAAGCCGAGTAACATCACATAGCTGCGCAACAGGCGAAAGCACTGAGCGTGCGATGTATGTTTGATAAGTACAACACCATCGAACATCGCTTGCACGCAACCACGATATAACAGTGGCTATAATCATAATTTTGTGGTAGAACAGCAGCCACAAAATATGGATTTAAGCATAAGCATAATATATGAAAAAGTAATGTTGACAAAAAATAAAGGACATGATAATCTCAACACATAACGTCTAATAATGACGAGGAGGAAAACAAATGAACAAACTAGCAAAATCGTTTGTTGCACTTGGCGTAGTCGCTGGCGCAGCAATCGGTGGCCTGTGGGTAGCGCAGCCAGCATCGGCAGCGATTTCAGCAGGTTGTAGCAACTTTAATGTTGTAGAGTGCGGCACAAAGGACGTGCAGACCCTGCGCAGCACTTACACAAAGCGTACAGAGATCCGTCAGCTGTACAGCCAGTTCGGTATTACCGAGCAGATGATCAACGGTGCCAACATGCAAGAAGGTACGGTTGATGCCAACGGTAACATTATCGTTGGTGGCCGAGTTGTTGCCACAAGTGCTCGCACCCTGCAGGCCAAGGCTGGCACCAACCAAAAGAAGCCAGAAGGTCAACGCGCTGCTGGTGGCCACACATACTACCAGTACCCAACGGGCGACAGCTTCATCTTGGGCAAGACAACCTTTAACATCTACGCATGGTTCGACAACAACGGTAAGTTTATTGCCGGTGTTATCAAGGACTGTGGTAACCCTACCTGGGGCACCCCAACTCCTCCACCAGCTAAGCCAAGCCTGACCTGCGACGCACTGCAAGCTACCCAGGTTTCGCGCAACGAGTACCAATTCACCGCCAAGGCAACTGCCAAGGAAGGTGCAAAGGTCGCTACGTACAAGTACGACTTTGGTGACGGCAAGACTGCCACCGGCGGCGCAACCGTTCGCCACACTTACGCCAAAGAAGGCACATACACCGTTAAGATGGCCGTAGTTGGCAACGAAGGTGGTAGCACCAACGTTGAAAAGACCAGCCAGGACTGCCAGGTTGTTATCAAGGTAACACCTCAGCCAAGCATCCAGGTATGTGAGCTGAGCAGTAGCACCATCATTACCATCAAGGAAAGCGAATTTGACGCTACGAAGCACTCAAAGAACGTCAAAGACTGCGACAAGATGAAGGTCTGTGAGCTGAAGACTGGTGCTATTGTCACCATCAAGGAAAAAGAATTCGACGAGAAGAAGCACTCAAAGAACACCGCTGACTGCGACAAGGTCAAAGTCTGCCGCATCTCTGACAAGAAGATCGTCGAAGTTCGCCGCAACGAAGTAAGCAATGACTACACCACCGACATGTCGAAGTGTGAGCAAACTCCTCCTTCAGTAGTTGAGTTGCCACACACCGGCTTGGGCGGTACCCTCCTGCCGCTGGCTGGTATTGGTAGTCTCACTGCTGCAGGTGCCGCTTACTACGTAAGCCGCCACCGCAAATAAATAATCGTTTGCGGATAACCAAAAATCACCCGTTTTGCATGGACGGGTGATTTTTTATTTGTTTGGTTTTTGAAAGTAAATCATTGGCCCGATATAAGCTGCGTTGTGTCCTCTTTTCTTTTTGATTGGTCTCATCTATGGGATTGTGGAGTGGGTTACGATTTACTCCGGTGAGAAGTACTAAGCTTCTCCGTCTCTTCCTCTCAGCCACTCCTAGGCCGCAAGAGAAGGCTAGCCACGCATATGTGAGTGCATTCTGTCTGATCTGTCTGTGCTGGTAGTGCTCTATGCTAGTCAGTGGCAGGATATATTTTGCTAGAAGAATAGAGAAAGGCAGTGTTTTACATCGTGCCTTCTGGATGGTAGCACGAGTAGTTTGATCGGTTCACCTCCACAATAGAGGCTTAATACAGGCCGCGTAACTAGCTTCTGTAGATATAGTTCAGCTGATGATGACGGTATCCAAGATCTCCTCAAGGTATTCTATCCACACTTCCCCTACTCTATCCAACTATGCTCCTAGCTAGGAGATAGAGATACCTTCTACGCGGTATGGACCTTTATACAGGCTGGGGCGGTGGCTTCTGCTTGCTGAATAAGGCAACTGATGAGGCTGCGTAGCAACACACAAAACAAAGAGGGCAGTATGAGGATGCACTGAACACGCTCATTACTCATGTATCATAGTTGACGCAGTACACAAACTAGGGCGAACAAATATAATACTCAGCTGCTTTTTACTCTATAGTGCAAGAGAAAATAGGCGATCTGCCATTGCCGAGAAGCTAAATATTATCGCAAAACATGATATGAGTACTTGATTTCCAGTAGAATAGTGCTATTTTCGTTCTATAAATAAGGTATATAATATCGATATTCATGCAAGTATAGCACACCATGCAATAAGATAGTTTGGTATAGTATTTGGCGGTGTTTTATGCTTGTGCTACTTTTTTGTCCAGCAGAATAACAGAGGTCGTGGACTCATGTGACGCAAACATTTGTTCACGATTTGTGCTTCGTATGATCTGAACACAAAAAACGAACAACATAATAATAGCCCTGCACATCGCGTGCGAATCTCTTTTCTCGCTCTTCCCTTCCGACATTGGTTTGATAGGAAAAATCCCACTACTTGAGATGGTCTCACGGGTGTATTTATTGTGCTTGAATATATCTGTCGTTTGTCATTCAAGCAAAAAGCAGATCATAGAAATGTTGCTCGTGCTCTAGGGCTTGAGCGACCCTTCTTATACTTCTCCTCACTCGCCAAAGAGATAAAAAAGAAAAATACAAATAACTATAACAAAAGCTCCGGAGCCGATACCTGATACCTATTCTTTCCCATCTAGCAAGCTAGCTGTTGCTGCCTGGAGGGGTGTCGCTGGGTTCCACGTGGTATAGGCGGCGATGCGCGTTGGCACAGTGCCTTGCCAAAGTGCCATTAGCTGTGACCATGGTGTTGATGTGACAATGCCGTGCTGAGCGATGAGGATGGTATCGGCGTGGAAGGTGGCGAGGGTCAGTGGATAGGTGACGGTAAACTTGTGTAGCGTCTCGACTAGCTGGAGGAGTGGCATGCGGAAGGTGAGGATCTTGGGGTAGTACAGGGCGCGGAGGAACTTTTGGACTTGCGAGAATGATGCGACAATGAGGATATTTGACTGGCTAGCGAGCTGCGGGGCGCTTGGCATAAGCAAGTCGACCGCGTCGCGGCTGATGATGAGTGGTGTGGTGGTGTGGCTCACGAGCTTTTCGTAGACGATGGCGGTCTGGCTGTTGCGGCCAGCGTCGCCGATGAGAAGAAGCGTATCGGCCCAATTGCCCAAGGCTTGCAGCTCTGGCCAGGCTTCGTTGCCCAGGCTACCGCTACTGTTGCTTGCGGCAAAAATCGTATCCGTCACGCTGGCAGGAATAGTGCCACGTAGGGCATCTGGCAACACCACGCGTGCCTGGCCTACCCCTGTAGCAAGTGCAGTGGTATAGCTATGCTCGATAGCGCGAAAGCTCAGCCGGTTGCCGCCAATAATACCCAGTTTGCCTGCCTGCGTCCGCTGCTGTGGTTTATTCCAGGCGATGTCTGGGTAGAGCGGTTTGGCCGGCGTTTGCTGCTGCCAGTAAGGGGTGTTCATGCGCAGCTGCCTTGCTCTAGCGGGCGGAGATAATACAGGGAGAAAATACTCAGCATGGAGCTATTATACCGCGAAGTGAGAGTGTGTGCTATGTATCTCTGCCCGGTAGTATCTCCCTTGCTGCTGAGTAGTGGAATGGATTGAGCGGCCTATAACTGGGGTGGATAAGGAGCATAGCCTGTGGTGAGCGAAAAAACGTAAAAAAGAAAAAGCCCAACCTAGGAGCTCTCCATACTCTAGTAAGAGTAGCGCTGACGACTAGGTTGGGCAAGAAAGAGACAGGGGGTTAGAGCGCAGAGGGTGCGCAAACGTGTGCTTGCGCACCCTCTGCTGACCAGCTAGGATCCACTTCCACCAAGGAAGCTGATGCCATCGAGCATGGAGAATCACCTCCCCTCCTTTTCAGACTCGCCTCTCGTCGGATTGCGAGAAGCTAATATATATCAATATATGAGGGGTGTGTCAAGGTTCGCGTGTTTATCGCGCCCCCTAGTCTTACACTATTGGCTCATCCAGCGTAATACTAACCGGACAGTGGTCGCTGCCCATTTGGCTGGCGTGGATGTGGGCGCTGGTGATGCGTGGGGCGATTGCCGCCGAGGCTAGCCAGTAGTCGATCCGCCAGCCCACGTTGCGGGCGCGGGCGTTGGCCCAGTGTGTCCACCAGGTGTAGGCATCGGTTTGGCCGGGGTGAGCGGCGCGGAATGTATCGACAAAGCCGGCATCTAGGTAATGCTGGAAGCCAGCGCGCTCTTCGTCTGTAAAGCCGTGTTTGCCCCGGTTGGCGCGTGGGTTGGCAAGGTCTATTGGCTCGTGGGCGACGTTCATATCCCCGCAGTAGAGCACGGGCTTAGCCGGGCCGTAATGGCCAGCCTCCAGCCCCTGTAGGTACGCCAGCATGCAGGGGTCCCAGGCCTGGGCGCGCAGGGTCAGCCGGCTTAAGTCCCCCTTGCTATTGGGTGTGTAGCACGTCACCAGCCAAAAGCTGGCAAACTCCGCTGTAATGACGCGGCCTTCATCGTTTGGGCTGCCGTAACTATCTGCCGCCAGCTGGAACTGCTCTACCAACTCAGCTGGCAGGCCATCGCGCCACTGTAGTGGCGCAGTTTTGCTAAAGACTGCCGTGCCGCTATAGCCCTTCTTGGCCGCGCTATAAAAGTGCTCGTGGTAGCCCGGCAGGTCAAGCTCCACCTGCTGGCGCTGCGCTTTTGTCTCCTGCAGGCACAGGATATCGGGGGTGTGCGCCGCCATAAAGCGGGCAAATTCGCCCTTGTTTATCACCGCACGAATGCCGTTGACGTTCCAGGAGTAGAGATTCATAAGGATAGTATACCAGATAGTATCATGCTACTATATCACGAGCTACATAATTTCGTACAAGTGCAAGATAGTCTAGTTTGTTGCTAACTCTGAGTACAGATGTCTTGATAATGAGTGGTGTGGTTTAGAGCTGTAATGATGGCGCTTGATAGATTACTTAATATATTCTTCATATTTGAAACGATAGAGTGTAATACTCGGTTTGTCCAATTTGTTAGCGAGAAAATAACCTCGACCATTGTTTCCTGTAAATTAATAATGAGCTTATTTGAAAGTATCTGTTATAATATACGGTAAGGTTAGGCGTGACGGATGAGATTTTATCTAGCAGTTGAGTCAACTAGATTGATGTTCCGCTCTTTAGACCTGAATATCAACATATTATGCTAAGCGGTGTGACTATCGGTATATGAAGATTCTTGTTGTGACGGAAGTGTATCGTCCTGGTATTGGAGGAATCCAGACAGCAGTAGATACCCTTATAGGGGGGTTGATTGCAAAAGGGGACGAAGTGACAGTCATGACGGGGTCACCCAAGGGGTTATTTTGCCGTACCTATCAAGAGATTGATGATATTAATGGCGCAACAGTAATTAGACTTCCTGCGTTAAAGTCATTTGTCAATAAAGAGAATAATCGATTGACATTATTTCCAAATCATATAGTGAGGCGTTATTTCTATCAGTATCATCCAGATATTATTCATCTGCTTATACCGTCTACTTGGTTGCATGCGTCAGTATTACGCCAAGCACAGCGGTACCATATTCCGGTTATAGCAACAGGCCATTCAATTGCTTTGAATCTTGAGATGAATATGAAGCATAAACGACTTGCGCGATGGATTGGCCAACGAGCTGAGAAATACACAGTAAGACAACTTAATCGAACGAATTTTGTAACAGCGCCAACACAAACAGCATTGGACTACGTATCGGGTATTACCGTCCCTACCCTTCCTATATCAAATGGTGTTGATATTAAAATTGGTAAGCCAGATAAAGAAAGCGTTAGAACAAAGGTTATTAAGCGATTTGGATTAGATAGTAAAAAAAAGACGGTAATTTATGTTGGGAGACTTGATGGTGAAAAAAGAGTTGACTTGCTTATTGATGCAATGCACGCTCTCGACAGAAGAGATACCCAGCTTGTGATAGTCGGCAAGGGTTTGGAAATGGAGTCTCTCAAGGATCAGGTCGCCCAGCTAGGATTAGACGATAGCTGTATTTTTACTGGCTATGTGACCGATAGTGAGAAGCGTATATTGTTACAACAGGCTGACATTTTTGCGATAGCAAGTCCCGCAGAATTGCAATGCATTGCAGCACTCGAAGCAATGCTATGTAAGACGCCAGTAGTTGTAGCAGATCAGGTGGCCTTACCTGAGTTGCTTGATGGCGATAGAAATGGCTTTAGTTTTTCTTATCCTGATAGCCAAGATCTTGCTGCCAAGATAAACATTCTATTGGATGATGGCAAGTTGCGCCAAAGAATGAGCCATCATGCACAACAATGGGTTATGCGTTATCACTCACACGAACACACAATTATCCAGTATCGAACGATATATAGGAAATTAATCGATGATATATCGCAAATTGAAAAAACACAATGAGTATGACAAATACATTTCAACATATCGAATCATACTTCTCTCAACGATTCTTAGAATTAACCGATAGCAACAATATAGTTGCATATCGAGAGGCACAGCCGAAAAACGGCAATCGAGTATGTGTTATAATACACGGCTTGACTGGGACAAGCTACTCTATGTTGCTATTGGCTGATGCGTATCGGCAAAAAAACTTTCAGACAATAGTAATTGATTTGCCTGGACATGGTGGCTCTACTCCCATCCCTGTTGAGGATATGAGTAGTCTCGCTCGGTGGCTTCATGAGGTGTTGCAAGAAGTATGTCCAAAACATCAGCCTACACTGCTTCTGGGTGATTCATTTGGGGCTAGTGTGGTGTTAGCTTATGCACAAAGATATACATTACCGCCAACGACAAGCATTATCCTTGCGGCACCGATTCCTCTTATTCATCCTGCGCTCAGTATTGCTGATCGTTTTTTTTCGCGTGTGCCAGATACTATTGCTCGGCAGATATACTATACAAATCACTTTTTACTGAGTGTAAGAATCCGTTTTTTGCTTGCACAATGGCGGAGGCCTGATTACCGTTACTACGTAGCTGAATGTATAGCTATCGAAGGAGCTCAAGCAAATCACCGATATGCTGAAATGGTACTTATGCCTGCAAACATGCGCAGTAATCCTTTTCTTTCCCCACTTTCTGAACAGCTAGCTAGTCAGACAGTAATTATGTATGGTGACACAGATCGGGTAGCTGGTTTACGGGCAGCCCGATATCTCCGAAAGTGGGGGAATTCAGCTCACATTGTCCAGGTGCCGCAATGCGGACATCTCATACATATCGAAGGAATTTCGGATATTATTGATGCGAGTGTCAGCAAACAAAACCACTGATCATCTCGAGGCTATGGTTTTTGACATAGATCCTCGATCAAGCTGGTTGCAGTTGACGCATAGTATTTTGGTGTGAATATCTTTTTTGCTTCTACTGCGGCATGAGATAGCGTAATCAGTTGTGTGGGGTGATTAATAAGTTTTTTAATGCTCTGAGCAATAGCTTCAGGGGATGGGTCACCTGTAAGAATACCGGCTTTCTGTAAACCTTCAGAAGTAAGTCGTTCATCGCAATAGAGTACTGGTCGATAACGACAAATAGCTTCTGCGATAACCATTGGCTGATTATCAAAGTGATATGAAGAGAGTGCAACAATATGCGACCCATCGATAGCTGAAATTACTGCGTCATTATCGCGTAATCCAACAATGTCAACATGAGGTAGCTGACCATATTGTTTGCGCATGTCATTCAGGAGAGCACCATCACCAATCATTGTGCAATGCATATGCTTTGATGGGCACTGTGCAAGCGCCGTCAAAAACTCTAAAGGGCGTTTTTCTGGAGTGCATCTCCCTATCCATGTAATACGAAGCTTATTATCTGGAGGTAAGGAGTCAATGGTGTGGGGTGCTGTAGTAGCCTGGGGGAAAAAAGGGTTAGGAATGTGATAAAGAGGAAGGCTGCTGTTAAGTGCGTATAATGTGCGATATTGATGTCGTGATGGTGAGACAACTGCGTCTGCAGAGGCGGCAACAGATAGTGTGAGAGATTTTAGAGTTCGCTCAATTAAAGTGCCAGTTGTTTTTCGATGCAGTGATACGCGTCGGCGACAATACATGCGTATGATATAACGCATAAATAAAGCTACTACTCTTGATAAGGGTACTTTTTTAATTTGCCAGAAGATAGAGTGTACTGTAAATAGGACGGGGATATTAATACTGCGGGCAACATCCTGTGTGATACAGGCTAATGTAAATTCTGACTGCAGCCAGACACAGTCAATATCATTAGTAAGTAATAACTCTTGGATTCTTTTTCGACGTTTAGTTGAATTATAGTAACACGGTAACGTGAATGGAGTACCTGGTATTCTAAGGGTTAAAGATGGCTTAAGAGGAAGATTAATTGCACCATCGATTTTTTGGCTACCTAATATATACACTGTGTGCCCTGCTTGGTTTAGGGCTTGTATCTGGCTTATTGTAGACGTGACCACGCCTCCCATATTGCTAACGGGAAAGTCTAATACAAAACAAATTCGCATATGACACTAGTGTACCATATTTTATACATAAAACTGTAGATTTGTCAGTTATTCTCCGTTGCTGTATAATGGCATAAGTATGAAAATCGGAATCTTTATTGATGACTATTTGCCATCAGTCCATGGCGTGGCGACGTCCACGGTTAATTTGAGGCAGGCGCTTGAGGCGCTGGGCCATGAGGTGTACATTGTTGCGCCAAAGTGCGAAGGCTATGACGATCACGACGATCACGTCATTCGCCTGCCATCATCGAAGAACTACGTCTTTGATAAGCGCGAGACGGCTGTCATCTACCCTGGTCTGGCCAAGAAGTTGGACGACTACCAGTTCGACATCGTCCACAGCCAAATGCAATTCTATATGGGTGTGCTGGCCCACAGTGTGGCTAGGCGGCAGCGCATCCCCCATGTCACGACGATCCACACGCTCTATAGCGAGCTGATCGACGACTATCCGTTTATGGTAACGGCTGGGGTGATTGCACTCTCGGTCGCCTTCCCTGTTGTCTTCCGGACGAAGCCGATCTTGCCAATTACCTCGCGCGAGCAGCTCCATGGTATGGGTAAGAGTGCAATCCGCGAGATGTTATCTCGTCAGGGGTGGCGTCTTACTGCGGCGTTTGCCAACCAGTGCGATGCTTGCATATCGCCATCGCAGCACCTGGCCAAGATATTGGTAGAGGATGGTGGCCTCACGACGCCGTGCCATGTCTTCCCGAATGGTATCAACACTCAGCGTTATCACGATGCTTCGGCGGCGGATTCGCCTATTACGAAAGGTCCAAACGATAAATTTATTATTTCGGTGGCGCGCTTGAGTCCTGAGAAGCGCCAGCAGGCGTTGGTCGAAGCTCTGCCGCATATTCCAGATGAGAACGTGAAGCTCGTGCTAGTTGGTGGTGGCCCGTACGAGGCAGAGCTGCGCGCCTGTGCCGAGCGGCTTGGCGTGGCAGAGCGGGTGATCTTTGCGGGTATGCAACCCAGCGATACAGTAGCGGCGCTGCTCAAGCAAGCCGATGTCTTCTCACTCGCATCATACCACTTTGACAACCAACCAATGACCTTCCTCGAGGCGGCGTCAAGCGGCCTACCGATTGTTTATTGTGATGAGCGCATGACCGAGGGCTTGACGAAGAAAAATGCAATTTTGACCGATGGGATTGAGGGTGAGGACTTTGCCAAAGTCTTCAACGATCTCTTTACTCACTCTGATAAGCTCGAGCAATTGTCTCGTGGTTCACTGAGGGTAGCGCACCAGTTTGATTCTGTGACGATGGCAAAGAAAGTTATAGCGCTGTATGAGTCGCTCATTGCCAGCCATAATGCGCTCGAAGAAGAGTAGATAATGTCTATTAAAAACTCACTACCGACCATGTAGTGAGTTCTGTTTTCTCTTTAGTGTGCACGATTGTAATAATCCGAGTATCGAGGTTTTAAAGAGCCTAGCCTAAGGCTCTCTCAAGATTCTACTAGCGATACTGCCGCACTGCCCGTCGCTGCTCTCGCTCTACATCGCGGCGTTTGATGGTTTCGCGCTTGTCGTAGCGTTTCTTACCCTTACCGAGGGCAATGACGAGCTTAATGTAACGGCCACTGGTGAGGAGCTTCGTGGGGACGATGGTATAGCCGTCCTTCTTGCGATCAGCGAGTTGCTCGATCTGCCGCCGCTTCGCCAGAAGCTTACGTGCGCTGGTGCTGACTGTCCGGGCATTTGGTTGGCCCTGCTCGTTGTGCCGCAGCGAGAAGCTGGCGTTATTGAGCCACAGCTCGCTATTGCGAATCGTTACATATGCCCCCTTGAGTTGCACGTGGCCCTCACGGGCGGCGCGGACCTCTAGGCCGGTTAGGTTCATGCCAACCACCATGTCGTCGCTCAGTTCATAATCAAACCGCGCGCGGCGATTGACAATAGCTGGTACTGGTGGCTTGGTAGAATTGGGTTTGCTCATATGTCTCTTCTATTGTAGCAGATGAGGTGGTATGTGGATACGAAGGTGATAAATTTGGGCTCGAGCAAGCCAAGAGATTATCGTCTAGCAGGTAGTAGTGCCCTCTAAGGAATAGTTTATGCTACGCGTAGTCGTTGGGAGCGGTATCGATACCAAGATAGCGAAAATACTGCTGGACGTCTGCGAGACCTCCGCCTGACTTAATAATAATGCGGCAATCTTGCAAGAGCCAACTCGCGTTGTCGTAACCGTAATTACATAGTGGGTCGAGATGCTCGTTGATATAGCTCATCGTGAGAGGAGGAAACTCTACGGCAGGGTTCTCTGGGCCTTGCTGGTCGAGAATGACATTGGTTGTGTCTAGCAGTCTATCGCGCTGGTGGTGTGGTGTGTTGAACTGGGATATGAGCTTGGTGTGCATATCTTCGGAGGTTGGGCTTGGGTTGCTCTTTGCCTCAAGTGTAAAAAGTGGTTTCTGAGTATATGCGTCAGCACCCTCTCGTGTGTTTGCTGAATGTTGCCGAGAATTTTCCATGTATGACAAAACTAACAGTCCTTCCTATTGTTTCTTTTCTAGCGTGTCTGCAGACCATTATACCGCTAAATGTATGGAAAGAGTGTCGTAAAAATAACAGAATAATAATGCGGAGTGCTCAACTCACTCCCCTGCCCGCAAAGGATATAATTCGCCATGCTATAATATCCCCTATGATTGCCGATATTGCCATTACCGAGAAGTCGTTTGGGGCGAAGACGCTGATGACGGATGTGAAGTTTAGTGTGAATGATGGCGAGAAGGTAGGCCTGGTGGGGCGCAACGGTGTTGGCAAGTCGACGCTGTTTGGTATGCTAACAGGGGTAGATGATGACTATAGTGGCTCGATTATTTTCAAACGTGGCAGTGTGGTGGTGGCAACGGCCCAAGAGCACCACGACAGCGGCGATATCACGGTGCTCGAATATATCTTGCGTGGCCTGCCAGAATATGCGCGCCTGCGCCATATCATCACAACTTACCCCGAGACGATGGGCGATGATATGCATAAAATCGAGGCATACACCGCGGCGCTGGAACGCTTTGGTCAGAAAGGCTTCTACCAGATTGAGGAGCTAGTGGCGGAGGAGCTAAAGAACTTCCAAATGGCAGGCTATGGTGAGCGACATCTGGCGAGTTTGAGTGGTGGACAGAAGCGCCTGGTGGAGGTGGTGAAGATTATGCACGCCCAAGCCGACCTTGCACTGATCGATGAGCCAACGAACCATATGGATTATGTCGCTAAGAAGCAGTTTATTGACTGGCTTAAGGGCGCGAAGCAAGCAATGCTCGTCATTACCCACGACCGAGATGTGCTGGCAGAGATGGACCGGATCGTTGAGATAAAAGATGGCACAGCCCTCAGCTACCGGGGCAACTACGATGCCTACCTCCGTCAAAATGCCTCGGCGACGGGCAACGCGATGCATGAGTACGAGCAGGTCGAGCGGCGGATTGCTAATGTGAAGGATAAGGTGGTGCAATTTCGCCGGATGAAGGAGCGAGCGCGCGACCCCGGTACTATCAAGCAGTTTAAGCAGCGTGAGCAGCAGGCTATGGCCGAGCTTGAGGAGCTTGAGCAGATTGAGAAACCAACGTTTTGGATTGATCGCGACAACGTGGCACAACTGGAGTATAAGATGGCTGATCGCTACCAGAAGTTTAAGGCGCGAACGATTCGCCTCAGTATGCGCGATGGTGCAATGCGAAGCCAGCGCACGCTAGTGGCGGTGCGAGATTTGGCGCTGGGCTATGGCGAACGGATCTTGTTTGAGGGGGTGAATATCGATCTACGTGAGGGTGAAGCTGTGGAGCTGCGTGGCCGCAATGGCGCGGGCAAGACGACACTTATTAGAGAACTACTCGCCGCGCAAAATCTGGTGCAAGACAGAGGTAGCGATACGCCTATTGTCTATAGTGGCTCGCTGCAGCTCGATAGCCATATTCGAATTGGCGTGTATGAGCAGGAGATCGCCCCGACATATCTTAACCTCACGCTGGCTCAGGCGATTGAGCAGATGCACCTCGACCGTGGGTTGCCAATTGGTCAGACCAAGCTCCGCCAATTGATGAGCGACTACCTCTTTGCTGAGACGGATGGTGATGTGCCACTCGCTCGCCTCAGTGGTGGGCAGAAGGCGCGCTTTCAGATTATTAGCATGCTAGCCAATGAGCCACAGCTGCTCATTCTCGATGAGCCTACCAACCACCTTGACCTGCCCAGTATTGAAGAGCTTGAGGCGGCGCTAGAGCGCTATACTGGCGCTATCCTCTATGTTAGCCACGACAACTACTTTCGGCAAAAGTTGGGTGGTGAGGTGGTGCAGATTGGGGCGCAGTAAGAGGCAGTCTCATCGTAGAATATCAATCGCTTGCCCCCTTTCTCAAGTACATGTCTTTCAGTATCATGAGAGCTCGCACGTTTGGTAGACTCACCTCTCGTAGTGGTGAACGTGAGCATTACAACAAGTCTCTACTTATCTGCTCTGCACCCTTCTACCTACTACTTCACGTTGGTGGAGTGTGCTTTAGAATTATGTAAGCTTCAGACATGAGAATCTATCATACGTATACTATACTGTGCATAATTTTGTACCAGCATATTGCTTACGGTTGCAATCTACGCTATTGTAGAAGCAATGCTAGTGAACAAAAATAGATCAAGCGCGGGGTTTGCTCTGCCAACAGTGATCGTGGCATCGGTGGTGGCAATGATGCTACTCCTCGTGGCGGCGTCTGCATCGACGGCGATTCGCGAGGGGCTCTACGCCCAGCACTACCGGCGCTTAGCCCGTGAGGCAGCAGAAAGTGGCGTTGTTCTTGCCAGTAAATGTCTTGAGCTCAATAACGACCTCGCGCAGTGGTCAGATGCTGCAAAATTGCGGCCTAATACTGATTGCAAAGGCACAGTAGTCGCTGGTCGCACCCAGTATGTTCAGCAGGATGGCAATGTGCGCACGACATTTGAGGTGGGTGAGCCAGAGCGCCGCGAAGGGAGTATTCAGCGCATTACAGCGGTGGGCCGGACGGAGCTTATCCGCACGACGGATGGCGCAGTGTGGAAGAGCTACGAGTATCGCCTGGCGGGTCAAGCGGGCCTGAGCGCACTGCTCGATAGCGTCTCGTTTGGTTATGCGGCTGGTGGTGGATTTACACTCAATGGTGCATTCTTTACTGTTATCGATGAGTTTGGGCGGCCGCGCTCAGCAGGCTTCAATGGCTTTGGCCAGCTGGGAGTTGGTTCGACTACCGACACACTCACGCTCAAGCAATTTAATATTCCTGCTAATAAGCGTGTTGTGCGTACCTACACCAACTTCCTCTCCCACGGCCGCAACGTATTTGCCCTCACAGAAAATGGCGAGGTATGGGGTGCGGGGCTGCATAACTTTGGGCAGATTGGCAACCCGAGCCAAATTATTGCATGGGTAACAAACCCCGTCCAGTTTGTACTGCCTGGCAATGACAATGTTGCGACTTTCGTATCACCACTGGGGATTGTCACCTTTGTCGTAACATCTCAGGGGAACGTCTATGTAGCTGGCTCCAACGACAAAGGTGTTGCCGGTATTAATTCGACCGCTCCGACAATAAAGATGCCAACCAAGATGCCCTTCCCTGAGAAGATTCGGGCCGATGCTCACTCCTGGGCAGTCGACAGCAAGACGGCCTATGCGATTGGTGAGAGCGGTGCGGTCTATGGCTGGGGCAATAATGAGTTTGGCCAGCTCGCTCAGGGCGATATCAATGAGCGGCGAGCACCCGTCCGCTTGGGTGACTTTGGCAAGCCTGGCAAGACCAAGGCGGTGCAGCTCGCCTTTGACGGCGATACGGTCTATATTCGCGATAGTGCAGGGGCAGTCTACTCGGCGGGCAAGACAAACTATGGCCAAGCTGGTGTGCCGACCTTCCGGCTGCGTGCGGGGGTGTCAGACCGTTGCTTGGCGGCGGTGGGGGCAAACCTCAGGACAGAAAAGTGCTCGGGTGCTGCTGCAAACCAAAAGTGGCACTTCGACCGGACGAATAACGCCCTGCAAGTCGAGTCAAACCCAGGTGGAGGCCAAAACCGCTGTGTCGAGGCAACTGGCCATAATAATGAAGAGACGCGTATGCGGTGGTGCGCTTGGTGGTCTAATGGCAAGCGCTTTGACTTTCGCTACCCAGCAGGTGCGTGGAGCCATGTCTACCTTAGCAATAGCACCGACATTGGTGGCCGAGGCCTATGTGTTGCTGAAGTCAATATCGCGACTGGTGGCGAGACGAGGATGAATTCGTGTGAGTACTATGCAGACAGAACATTCTTGCCATATAATCCAACACTCGAGCGTGTCGCGCCGTCTGGAGTAGTAGACATCACAACAGACCAGTACTTTACCACCATGGTCTATGCTAACGGCGAGGTCAAGACCTTTGGCCTCAATAACGGTGCGCTGGGCAATGGCGTCTATGTCGATACATCCAATCTAGATGCTTACAAACGCCACGTATATAACCCAACCCCAGTCAAGTTCATCCTTCCCCCGGGGGCTAAGGCAGTTTCGTCGTGGACAACCTCCAATGGGCTTAACCCCAAGAATGCTAACACCTTTGTTGTCACCAGCGATGGCCGTGTCTTTGGGGCGGGCAGCAATGTGACAGGCCAGCTAGGTATTGGGCATATTGGTGGTGGCACCAATGGCATCTACCCCACCCCGCAGCAGATGCTCGTGCTTGGTACGCAGGGCAACTTAGCATCGTATGTGCGCTCGGGCTATGGCACAACGGTGGTCTATACCAACAATCGCAAAGTCTTCACCGTGGGCAATAACTCCAACGGCCAGCTAGGTGATGATACCACCATCACCAACCCTACACCTCGTGCCAACAAGAATACAAATGCCCAGCGTCATGTGAAGTTCTACTAGCAGGGACAGTAGACTGAGGCTGTGTGTACTCAGAATCTCGCACTATGTGAGGCGCAGGATGTCTGCAACTCGCCTGCTGGCTGCAGTGCGAGAAGCTTGTACTGTGCAAAAGAGTGATTTGGGTGAGGACTTCAATAGTTAGTCAATATAGCTTGGGTATTAACACAAAATGAGTGTTATTTGTAGCTCATGATTAGTATAGCACCTCTGTTATAAATAATGAATCAGCAATATATGTAATTGCACAATCGTACTCTATTGAGTCAAATAAAAAAGCCTGAACAACATATGTATACTACGTATGCAGTTTCGCTCTCTTTGTGTATAAAAGAGCAGCAATATCAAAACTCACTACCCTTCCCAAGCAGTGAGTTGATGAATAATGATGAATGGCCGGGCTATGCCTCTGGCAGCAACCCCTTTGTTTGGAGGAGCTCATCAATCCGAGCTCGGTCGAAGCCGTAGACGATTTCACCAGCAATGTCTGTGACTGGAATGCCCTGGGCTTTGCCACCTGTTTTGGCAGTGAGTTCATCCTGAGCGCCAGGTGTCTTCTCGATGTCTTTGACGGTGTAGTGTACACCCAGCTTGTCGAGATATTGCTTCTCTGTCTTGCAATAGGCGCACCACTCCGCGCTATATAGTGTAACTGATGGTGTTGTACTCATACGTATTCCCCTTTCGCTCTTGCTAGTATAGCACGGGTGGAGGTGGGGTTGGCAAGCGTACTGAGTATGAGGTGTATATCCTCTTCCTTGGCATAAGCTTGCCTCTTGCTATTTCATCTGGGTGGAATATAAAAGCGTGTCGCTATAATGATATTTGTGATTTTTTGGTACGGGGTGGATGTTCTCCAGAGAAGGATCGACTTCCTATGAAGGCTTCTTGCGAAAAATATGAGAATAGAGAGGTGTGTGAATTACCGGGATGTTAGTCTTCTGTACTCTGCTGGCTCGTCAAATACCAGCCACCATCGTGTGGTGATTGATACGCACGCAACTGCACATCCAGCTGGTATTTGCGGAGCTCGGCGATGGCGCGCAAGGCGGCGGCTCGGCTCGGGTAGCGCTTCTTAGCTGCTTCGCTGCGCGGTGGGCGGTAAGGCTGGTGTTTGGGTGTTTTGTTGCGGCGTGGCATAGCTCTAGTATACGCGGCTTTGCGACGCGACGCCAGTTGTCTCACATGCATCCTCTCAAGGAATGGTTATAAAAGTTAATGGAATATAGAAAAGAGCAGTAACTCCATACCAAATCATCACGATCTATGCGCGCTTTCCATCGGTTCAAGATGTGAAGAAAGGGGCCAGCATATCGGGAGAAGCCAGTGCCTTAAGATTCATACCCAACTGTCGCTTTCCTCTTTACGTCTGTGAGGTCTCCTGGTACAATAGGGCCATATGAGTACGGAGTCTCGTGAGAATGCCCGCTCGCACGGTAGCCAAGTGGTTAGTGTGCTGTGGCGCGCTGCACTAGGGACGACCTGGCGAATGGCGGTGCCAACTGTTGGGTTGTTTTTGCTCGGAGTCTGGGCAGACCGGCAGTTTGCAACTAAGCCGTGGCTGATGTTTGCTGGCCTCGTGGTCGGCATTATCCTTGCAGCTGGGCTCATTACGCACCAAATTAAGGGAGGTCATCGCACATGATGTTTTTTGCGGCAGTGCCACACATCTCAGTCAAGGCAGACGAGGTGTTTTCGATCGCTGGCTGGCCAATTACTAATGCCAATCTCGTTGGTCTGCTGGGTCTCATCGTCTTGGCTTGGCTGATGTTTCGCACACGGGCTGCGGTGCTGGGCAAGAAGAAGGCGAATTTTGCAACTCGCTTGACTGTCTGGTGCTTTGAGGGGCTGTATAGTACCGTTGGGCAGGTCATCCCCAGCAAGAAATGGACGCGGCGCGTTGCCCCCCTTGTTATTACAATGTTTTTCTTTATTGCCGCGCAATATTGGCTCGGGTTATTACCAGTTGTCGGGCCAGTGATGGTTGGCCATACACCACTATTCCGGGGCCAAAATGCCGATCTTAATATGACCTTTGCCCTCGCAGCCGTTACGATTGTTATGGCGCAGGTATACGCAGCACGCGAGCTCGGCTTTGTGGGCAATCTCAAGCGGTATTTTGTTAATCCACTGCGTGATCCGATCATGTCCTTTGTCGGGATTCTCGAGATTGTGGCAGAGTTCTCGCGCTTGCTGAGCCTGTCCTTCCGTCTGTTTGGTAATGTGCTGGCGGGTGAGATTTTGATTGCGATGATCGCTTACCTCACCCAGGTAGCAATGCCAGCGGTATTGCAGCCCTTCTATCTCTTTGAGCTATTCATTGGTGGCATTCAGGCCTATATCTTCTTTATGCTTTCAACCGTGTTTATTTCACTCGGGCTCACGCATCACGGCGGTGATGAGGAAAAAGATACGCACTCAAGCACTTCGACTTCTTCAGACGCGAACCTCGTGACCGAAGGAGCAAAATAACATTGGTAATAACTAAATAAGGAGAAATAATTATGAAAGACATCGCATTTACCTTGGCGTATGCTATCCCAGCAGCGTTTGCTGCGATCGGGTGTGGTTGGATTGGTGCCAACGCCATGAAGGCAGCTGGTCGCAACCCAGAGAAGATTAACGACCTACGCACCATGATGATCCTTGGTATCTCGTTTATCGATGCTTTGGCTATCATTGGTTTTGTGGCCGCGATCGTCGGCAAGGTGATGTAAGGAGTTCGCACTCGTGAATACCCTGCACTATTTTGCATCGACAGAGGCGGGTGGTGGCGATTTATTCTCGTCGCTTGGTCTTGATTGGCAGCTGTTTGTCCTGCAAATGGTGGCATTTGTGGTGCTGCTCTTGGTCTTGAAGAAGTGGGTCTATCCACCGCTGCTCGACATGCTCGATCAGCGCGATGCGAAGATTCGCGATGGCCTCAAAGCAGCTGAGAAAGCGCAAAAGGCAGCTGACGAGACCGAGGAGCGCACTGCTGCAATGCTCAAGAAAGCCCGCCACGAGTCGCAAGAAATTGTGACCGCTGCCAAAGCTGAGGCAGCGAGCATGGTAAGCGATGCCAAGGACGACGCTCACACGCAGGCCGAGCGCATCTTGGAATCGGCTCGCACCCAGACACAGACGGAGCTAGCTGAGGCCAAGCGGGCGCTGCGCCGGGAGATGGTCGACATGGTTATTGAGGCAACGCGTGCAGTGACGGCCGAGACTGTCGACGCGTCGAAAGACCGCCAGCTGATCGAGAAGCATCTGACCAAGCTTGATAAGGAGCAGCGCTGATGGCGGCCGGTTTTTCGCGCCGCCGCCTCGCTGCGTATGTCGCTGAGCAGATTGCTGCTGGTGCTGAGGTGTCTGCCTTACTGCAGCAAGTTGCCGCCTATCTTATTGACACCCGTGCAACGCGTGATGTCGATGTGGTGGCAGCAACGATTGAGGAAGCGCTAGCTGAGCGTGGTATCGTTGTCGCTGAGGTCACGACGGCACATGCACTGTCGGCTGTCTTGCAGAAACAGCTCAAGACAGAGGTCACAGCACTTGCTGAGCAGAGTGGCACTGCGCCAGTTACGTCAGTACAGCTCCGCCAGGTTGTCGATCCGTCGGTGATCGGTGGCGTGAAGATTGCTCTGCCAGGCCAGCACTACGATGGCACTATCCAACACAAACTAACCGCCCTTGCGGGCACGAAATAAGAGGAATTATACATGGCTGAAACAACAGTTACAGAGTTGTCCGAGAGCTTGCGGCAAGCGATCGCAGGCCTGGAAGCCTCTGAAGGGCTAGAGCAGGTCGGTATCGTGACCCGAGTGGGTGATGGTGTGGCCTGGGTACATGGCTTGCGCCACGCTGGCTATAGTGAGGTGCTCGAGATCGAGACCAAAACAGGTGTCGTTGAGGCATTTGCTCTCAACCTGATGGAAGATGAAATTGGTGCTGTGCTACTCGGCAGCGACCAAGGTGTAGCTGCTGGCGACCGCGTTAAGCTCAAGGGCGAGGTCCTGAGTGTGCCGGTCGGCGAGGAGTTGCTTGGCCGCGTGGTGAACCCGCTCGGTGAGCCGCTTGATGGTGGCCCAGCCATCACCACTACGCAGCGTGGCTTGGTGGAGCGCGAGGCGATCGGTGTGATGGGCCGCAAGAGCGTGCACGAGCCACTGATGACTGGCATTATGAGCATCGATGCGATGTTCCCGATTGGTCGTGGCCAGCGCGAGCTCATCATTGGTGATCGCCAAACCGGTAAGACGGCAATCGCACTTGACACGATGATCAACCAAGCGCGCCAAAAAACTGGCGTGGTGAATGTCTACGTCGCCGTTGGGCAGAAGCTGAGTAAGATTGCTCGCCTGGTTGAGCGCCTCAAAGAAGAAGGTGTGATGGACCAAACTATCGTGGTAGCGACGAGCCCAAGCGACCCAGCTTCCCTGCTCTATCTCGCGCCATACGCTGGTACTGCCATGGGTGAGTACTTCCGCGACAATGGTGGTCATGCTTTGATGATCTACGACGACCTCACCAAGCACGCCGTCGCCTACCGCCAGATGAGTCTGCTGCTGCGTCGCCCACCAGGGCGCGAGGCCTTCCCGGGTGATGTGTTCTATTTGCATAGCCGCCTACTCGAGCGCAGCGCCAAGCTAAGTGATGAGCTAGGGGCGGGTTCGCTCACTGCCCTGCCAATCATTGAGACTCAGGCGGGTGATATCTCCGCCTACATCCCCACCAACGTGATTTCCATCACCGACGGGCAGATCTTTATGGAGACAGATCTCTTCTACCAAGGTATTCGCCCGGCCATTAGTGCAGGTCTCTCGGTGTCGCGTGTTGGTGGTGCCGCCCAGACTAAGGCGCTCAAGAGTGTTAGCGGTAACCTCAAGCTTGGCCTCAGCCAGTTCCGCGAGCTCGCGAGCTTTGCCCAATTTGGAAGTGACCTAGATGCCGAGACTAAGGCACAGATTGGCCGTGGCCAGCGCCTGACAGAGCTCCTCAAGCAGCCACAGTACCAGCCAATGAGTGTCTGGGAGCAGGTGGTGAGCATTGTGGCGGTGAGCCAAGGCTACTTCGACACCGTGCCAGCCACGAAGATCAAAGCCGCGCAAGATGCTCTGCTGAGCCGTCTCTGGGCCGAGGCTAAGGAACAAATGCGCACCCTCAACAAGGGCGACCAGAAGTTTGGCGCTGATGAGAAACTCAGCCACTTGATAGAATCAACCGCGGGCGAAATTGCCAAGGAATTTGCGGAGTAAGCAACGGAGGTCGCTATGCCCAATACGCAACAGCTCAAAGCACGGATTCGCTCGGTTAAGAGTACCAAGCAGATCACCAAGGCAATGCAAATGGTGGCAGCGAGCAAGATGCGCCGCGCCCAAGATGCAAGTCGCACCACTGCGCCATATACCACGGCAGCACGTGGCCTCTTGCGCTACCTTTCGCGCCAGGGTGCGACCGACGATCACCCCCTGTTTGCTCAGCGCGCGGTCAAACGCCGCTTGATCATTGTCATTGCCGCCGATAAAGGACTGGCTGGTGCCTACAACAGCAATGTCCTGAAGCGCTATGTCCAGCTCCTGCGCGATGACGATGCAGCCGGGATTGACAACACTACCATTGCGGTGGGGCGCAAGGCAGCACAGTTCGTTGCTCGTCTTAAAGATACGCAGGTGGTTGGGGTGTATGAGGATGTGCCAGATCGCCCAACTGGGCCAGCTTTCCAGGCAATTCTCGATACTGCACACGATATGTTTGTGAGCAAGCAGGTCGATGCGGTCGACGTTGTATTTACCCGCTTTTATAGCAGTATGACGCAGCACCCTGACACGATCCACCTCTTGCCCGCTGGCCTTGATGCCGAGCAGCTCGATGCGGTGGATGACGATGAGGTAATCCCAGATGATGAAGCACTCTTCGAGCCAAGCCCGCAAGCAGTACTCGACACCATCGCCGCGCGCATGGTGAGTGCCCGGCTCTACCAAGCCTTGCTCGATGCTCGGGCGAGCGAGCACAGCCAGCGCATGCTTGCCATGAAGAATGCCACCGATAACGCTACTAGCCTTGTCGATGATCTAACGCTCGAGATGAACAAACAGCGCCAAGGTGCCATCACGCAAGAGCTGACCGAGATCAGCGCTGGTGTGGAGGCAATGGGATGAAACACTACGGGCGTGTCGTGATAGCTGCACTTGTCATGTATGCGCTTGTGTGTGTGGTGTTGCTTCTTGTGGGCGGTATTCTGATGCTGTCTGCTAGCCATAGTGAAGGGCTGCTCTTTGGCCTTGCGCTGATGTTGCCGTTTGCTCTTGGTGGGCTGTGGTATTGGCGGTATGGCCAGCGGCACAACCCGAGTTTTGTAAGTGTCACCACAGGCCTATTAGTCGTGATTTGTGCTGGCCTTGGCTCGTATGTTGCGGGCTTTCTTGTA
The DNA here is from genome assembly GCA_963514895.1 of uncultured Candidatus Saccharibacteria bacterium. Taxonomy (GTDB): domain Bacteria; phylum Patescibacteriota; class Saccharimonadia; order Saccharimonadales; family Saccharimonadaceae; genus Saccharimonas. The sequence continues at coordinate 2,447 of CAUPVK010000013.1, read as the reverse complement.
TCCTTTGCCGTGCATGGCGTGGAGGCGCAGGCCAGTGATGTTGCTCGCCTTGCCTGGCCAGCTCAGCCTATTATGGCGTGTGCTGAGCTACCAGTCGTCAGTAGTCTCTTGCCATATGTGCCAATTGTGATATTGCTAACTTACTGCGGTGTTGCAGCCCGTGATACTGTGCGGTATATACAGAAGCATCGTACCGAGACACCAGATGGCCATAATAATCTGCAAGTAAAGAAAGTGGAGTCAGTGGAGGGAAGAATATGATGAAAGAGAATCAACTAACACCTCCCATAGATACAAACCAATACCGAGGCATGCTCCCAAGCCGTAGTGCTCAACTAACGGAGACTCAGTGGTATGCTAAGACATCGTCGGTACTGCTGATCGTCGGTGCTATCTTGAGTGTTTTGACGTGGATTGCTGCGACTTTTCAATCTTCTATTCGTGGTATCGATGGTTCAGGTTCGTTTACTATCTCTTTCCCTACAGTTACTCCTCCGTTGGCAATAACCATGGTTGCTATTTGGGTTGGTATGCATACGAGCTATAGAAATAAGAAAAGAAACACTCTTGTGGTCGGTGTTATCACATTTGTTGCAATGTTGTTTTCAATCGTTGAATCATTGTTTCTTTCTGCAATTAGTGCTTGGGCATATTTCCACGGTGGGGATTACTCCTGGATCAAAGATATAATGCGAATCGTCAATGATGGTATCAAGCTGACAGCTCTTGTCGTCTTTGCTCTATTGATCGCATACATCGTGTGTTATATCAATGAACGAAGACAAGAGAATCTGTTTCAACAACAAGTAGTAAAAGGAGAAATGAATGAGTAAAAACCAAGGAAAAATCATCCAGATCATGGGTGTGGTGGTGGATGTCGAGTTCGACCGCGAGGTGGAGCTGCCAGCTATCTACGACGCCCTGCACGTCGAGCGCGATGGCCAGACGCTGACACTTGAAGTCGCGCAGCACCTTGACGAGCAAACGGTGCGGACTATCAGCCTGCAATCGACCGATGGCCTTAAGCGTGGCCAGTCAGTGATTGCAACTGGTGCACCGATCCGCGTGCCTGTAGGCGAAGCAACGCAAGGGCGGATGTTTAATGTGGTGGGAGAACCGATCGATGGCGAGCCAGTAGCCGATGATGCACAGCGTGCGCCCATCCATGCTGAGCCCCCTGCTCTCACCGAGCAGTCCAACAAGACCGAGATCCTCGAGACTGGTATCAAGGTGATCGACCTCATTGCGCCACTTACCAAGGGTGGTAAGGCTGGGCTCTTTGCTGGTGCTGGCGTGGGTAAGACCGTGCTCATCCAGGAGCTGATCAACAACATCGCCAAGTTCCACAGTGGTAACTCTGTCTTTGCTGGTGTGGGTGAGCGCACCCGTGAGGGCAACGACCTCTACCACGAGATGAAGGACGCTGGCGTGTTAGATAAGACATCACTTGTCTTTGGCCAGATGAACGAACCACCGGGGGCACGTTTGCGGGTGGCACTCGCTGGCCTAGCAATGGCTGAAGCCTTCCGTGATGAAGGTAAAGATGTGCTGCTCTTCGTCGACAATATCTTCCGCTTTACGCAGGCTGGTGCTGAGGTGTCTGCTCTGCTCGGCCGTTTGCCAAGTGCGGTGGGCTACCAGCCGAACCTGCAGCAGGAGATGGGTGCGTTGCAAGAGCGTATTACCAGTACTAAGAAGGGCTCGATTACCTCTGTTCAGGCAGTGTATGTGCCGGCCGACGACCTGACCGACCCAGCGCCTGCTACTACCTTTGCTCACCTTGATGCGACCATCGTGATGAACCGCGCCCTAACAGAGATTGGTATTTATCCAGCGGTGGACGTGCTCGACTCGAGCTCTAACTCACTTGACCCAGAGGTGGTTGGCGAGGAGCACTATCAGGTGGCTCGCGAAGTGCAGCGCGTCTTGCAGCAATATAAGGAATTGCAGGATATCATCGCTATCCTGGGTATGGAAGAGCTGAGCGACGACCAGAAGCAGATCGTTGCCCGGGCCCGCCGCCTGCAGCGCTTCTTGGCCCAGCCATTTCACGTTGCCGAGCAATTTACCGGCAACCCCGGAAGCTACTTCAAGCTCGCTGACACCATCCGCGATGCCAAGGATATCCTGAGTGGCAAGTATGACGACAAGCCAGAGAACTGGTTCTACATGTCGCCAGTGCCACTGAGCGAGAAGCAAGATTAGCACTCTCTGCACATCCTTACACAGCAGCAGCCAACCGAGATATTCTCTCCGTGTTGGCTGCTGTTTTCTTTGCCTATCCTCCCCTCTATTTCTCTTATTTTCTTCCTTCAAACAGGCGAATTTCGAAATTCGCCTGTTTTACCCTGTTTTTTCCCTGTTAGCGTGGGTTCTTTTTTCTCTTCTCTTTATATATTTATATATAATAGGAGAGAAATCGATATGGATATATGGATGTATAGAGA
>CAUPVK010000012.1:0-34101 GCA_963514895.1 uncultured Candidatus Saccharibacteria bacterium | reverse complement strand
ATCATGTATATTACTCAAAACAGCGTGTTATTCTAAAATTTCTCGATATAAAAATATAAAAAAGTGTTTTATAAAAGTGAAAACCGGTTTTCGCGTCCATTATCTCATCTATAATGAAACTGGAATGAGCTAATAGAGAAAAATAATAAGCGAATTGCTGCTAATGAATGTATTCTCAAGCTCTACCATACAGTGGTACAAGAGCAAAGAGACACTAATTTGCTCACAAAATAACCTCTATTTTATAGAGATTAGAGGATAGTCAAATTGCATTAGCTACGACAACAACTGATGAATGCGTGACGTAATATGGAGTCGCGCCGCCCGAGCGGCTTTATGCCAGCCAACCGATGCGAAGCGCTGAGCATAGCTATTATATACTGCATTTTCTTCTGCAAAGCGCACGCCGTCCTTTGACTTTTCTTTGCTTGAGAGCGACTGGGCAAAGCGTCGGTATTGGAATGTCTCAGTCTGATCAAAAGCAAGTACCGCTCCGTCAAGAATAAAATCAAACACCAAGACAAGATCTTCTAGTATAGTATACGTCGCGTCAAAGGAATACCGCTTGAGCGTCGCTGTCTTCCAGACAATCGATGGGAAGTAGAGCCAGTCGCCATGGCTCAGAGACGTTGCGAGCTTTTCGCCCGAGTAAAGCCCTGATTTATGAGGTTGCAAAAATCGCTTAACACGGTCAACCAATGGGAGATATAGCTGTCCCTTATCATTAATCACTTGCACCCCTGGCTGATAAAAATCTGCCTCGCCAATTGTCCGCAATGCCACTGCTACACACTCTGGCAAGAGCCGATCATCACACCCCACAATCATACAGTGCGGTGCCGTTACGTGCTGGACGGCAAAGTTGAAGTTATTGGTAATGCCGAGGTTTTTCTTGTGTCGGATATAGGTGATGCGTGGGTCGGCGAGTTTTGTGTAATAATCGCGTGCTTCGGTCGATGGGTAGTGGTCATCAAGAATGGTTAGGTGCCAGTTGTCGCTCGTCTGAGCCAAGACAGAGTCAACCGCTTCTTTGAGGAGAGTGAATTCGCCCCAGTAGGGGATGACGATATCGAGTGATCTATTTTTTGTCATGAGCCGAGAGTTTAATCGATAGTTCTTGATGGAGGTCGCGCACGCGACGTTCGTTTTGGTCGATCCGCTGGCGCTGCGTGTTGACAATGTAGAAGAGTAACACGATCGCTGTCGTCTGGACAATATCAAACAAGCTCAACTCCGACGAATCAAACGGTGGGTGGCCAATTGAAATATTATACAGCGGGAAGCAGCTTAGTAGCACTGCCATCACCACCAGCCACATCACCACCTGGTGGCGCAGACGAGTGATAGTGATCTTGCGTAATTTATATTGGGTGATGATATTGACGAGCGCCAAGAGAATAATTGGCACATTGAGCAAGACAAGGGCAAAGTATCTCATTCGAAGAGCTCCGTTAAGCGTTGTTTGAATAAGCGTTTGACGATATTGATAGCATTCCAGTTGTTTTGACCTTTAGCACGGGAGTAGTCAGTATAGATTGCCTTGATTGGATATTCACCGATTGTCATCCCCGCTTGCTTGGCACGCCAGATCATCTCCGAGCAAAATTCGTAACCGGTTGACTTCCAATCAAGGTCATCAATAGCGCGGCGCGAATAGATACGTAGGCCAGACTGTGAATCTGTCACATTAATGCCAAATAAGAATTTGGTGATAAGACTCAAGCCTTTATTGCCGAGCACTTTTGTCTTGGACATGCCCGTGCTGTCGATGAGGCGACTACCAATGAGTAGATCAGCCTGGCGCTCATCGATCTGCGCGATACCTGCCAACACATCCTCTGGCGCGTGCTGGCCATCGGCATCCATCGTGGCGGCAATGTCATATCCATGATGTCGAGCATACGATAGACCAGTTAAAGTTGCGCCGCCCGCACCAGAGTTAAGGATATGATCGATCGTAATGGCACCACCTTTTTTAGCTTGGGTAAGTGTGTCGTCCTTCGACCCATCATTTACCAGCACAACGTCGATCGTATAGCCAGCTGCCTTGGCTTTGGCAAAGACTCGCTTGGATTGTTTGATCACGTCCTTGATGACCGTCGCTTCGTTGTAGGCTGGGACGATCACGCACACTGTCTTAGTATTCGTTTTCATATTGGTATTATTATACTACGCCGAGAGGTAATTTCCGTAGCCTGATTTTTTTAATGGTGCAGCAAGCTCGGCAAGCTGCTCATCGGTGATCCAACCGTTGATGTGCGCAGTCTTTTCGGGGCTGCCAACGACTTGGCCGGTGCGATTCTGTACAACGCGCACAAAGTCCTCAGCATCGGTCAGGCTGCTAATCGTCCCAGTATCAAGCCATACATCGCCGTTGTCTAGTGTCTGGACCTTCAGTTTGCCGCGACGCAGATACTCAGCATTCACAGAGGTAATTTCTAACTCACCACGGTCGCTTGGCTGGACATTCTTCGCAATTTCTACCACATCATTGTCGTAGAAATAGAGTCCTACCACTGCGAAGTTCGACTTAGGTTGGGCGGGCTTTTCTTCAATCGATACCGCATGATTGTTATCATCAAAAGCTACAACGCCATACCGCTCTGGGTCAGATACTTTGTAAGCAAAAACCACACCGCCATCTGGGTCGGTACAGGCGCGCAGCGAGTCATCAAGCGCTGCGCCGTAGAAGATGTTGTCACCCAAGACGAGTGCCACCTTGTCGTTACCAATAAATTCCTCACCAATGATAAATGCCTGCGCCAAGCCATCGGGGCTGGGCTGAATGGCATATTGCAGATTGATACCCCACTGCGCACCATCACCAAGCAAGCGCTGGAAGCCTGCTTGATCAGCTGGGGTAGTGATGATGAGGATGTCGCGAATCCCTGCTTGCATCAGCGTAGTGAGGGGATAATAGATCATCGGCTTATCGTAGATGGGCATCAGCTGTTTGCTAATTGCTTTAGTAATCGGCCACAGGCGCGAACCCGAACCACCTGCCAAAATAATACCTTTCATACGTAAAACTCCTTTGTTCTAACTATATACTTATCATACCAGATATAGTTATAGTACCATAGTATCAAATATGATGTGATATGAATATAGAGTGGATGATAACAGTCTGTGATAATCGGTTGAACAAACGAGATATTTGCTTGTGTGTTCACTTGAGAGTATTATGAGTTATATCATCAGGAAGATAAAAGGAGATATATGGCGAATCGCGCATATCTATATTCAATTGATCGAAAACCATACACCGACGAAGACATCAGCAAAGCTCGAATAGTTGATCTATCTGAATATAATACGGATATACCAATCGTATATCGTATTCTGCTCAGTAGCAAAACAGAGATTGTCGATTCGACAATATTTAACAGTCTTGAAGAGGAGGGCAAGACTTTGCCACTTGCTCTCATTGCAGATTATAAACGTGGCGTGGACCGGCTTGAAATGTTCTTTGCTAATATTGAAGAGTGTATTGACCCTCAGGTGGTCACTAAAACACTCAATTTCTTGCACAACGAAAAAAACGCTCAGCAGTATTTTTTGCTCGAGGCGGGCGAAATATATTCACTGTTAGCTGATGATGATGCGGGTGTGATTGCAGAAAACCGCGATCTATACGAAAGCATTAGAAGTGATGATGCTGACTCTGAAGTCGCACAAGTCTACAGTGATTTTGTTAAGCTGCAGATTTCCATGGGTTATACACAGACCTTAGATCAGATCAATAATATATATTGGTCGAATGTGTTATATTTCCATTGGTCTAATAAGAATGGATCGTAGAAGAAATTCTAGGGTGTCATTAATGAATACTTCTCACAACATATTCATGTAGTGCATCCTGCCAGTCTTGGCTCGCAAAGCCAGTCGCGTGTAATTTTTCAAGGCTGAGGTCGCTATTGAGTGGTCGTGGTGCGACGCTAGGCTTATTAGCAAAATACTCGGCGGTGGTTGTATCTGTTACTGGTAAGTCATCACGCCCTGCCAGGGCAAAGATCTGCCGCGTGATGTCTGCCCAGCTTACCAGTGGACCACTATTTGTTACATTGTAGGTACCGTATGGCACCTTGTTCTCTACTAAGTAGTCAATCGCCCGTGCAATTTCTGGCGTGAAGCTCAGGCGGCCGATTTGGTCTGCTACTACTGTTGGTGCGATATTTTTTGCAGCCAAGCCAAGCATCGTTGTCACGAAGTTTTTACCGTCGCCGATCACCCAGCTGGTGCGGACAATATAGTGCCGTGGCGTGGTGCTCGCGGCAATGTCGCCTGCTGCTTTGGATGCACCATAGACACTTAAGGGGCTAAATAGCTCATCTTCGGTATGTGGTGCTGTCTCACCATCAAAAACATAATCGCTCGACACATGAACCAAGGTAATGTCTCGCTCAGAGCAGATACGAGCAAGCTGTCCCACCGCTTGGGCATTGATGCGCCAGGCTGCTGCGCGACCCTCCGATGTTTCTGCGCCGTCAACATTGGTATAAGCAGCAGTGTTGATGATTGTCTTAATGCCAGACCAGTCGAAGTTCGCAATAGCTGCTGCGCTGCAGAGATCGAGGTCATTATGCCCAACTGCCCGAGCACTAGGGTATTGCTGCTGCATTGCTTTGGCCAATTGCCCGTTGGCACCAATGATGAGGGTAGAGGTGTAATCTGTCATGCACGCTTCCTTTCTTTTTATAATTCCATTGGCTGTACGTCGCGCAGGAGTGGGTGCGCAGCATCTTTGTGTGAGATGATCGCCTGATCTTTGCCGAGTGGCCACGCAATATCGAGCGCTGGGTCAAAGAGGTTAACAAAGGTATACTGCGCATCTGGCGACCAATGGGCGTCAACCAGGTAGGTATATGCCACATTATCGTCTAGTGTCTGGTAACCATTTGCCACGCCCTTGGGCACGAATACCGCTGTGCCAGGATTAATTTCTACAGAGAATGTGTGGCCGAAGGTTGGGCCTTGGCGCACATCACACCATGCACCAAACACGCGGCCATTCGCGGTACTAATGAACTTATTCCAGGGCTCGGCGTGTAGCCCACGTGTTGCACCGGCTTTGTCATTAAAGCTGATATTGTTTTGTACAATGGTAAAGGCAGGTAGCCCCAGCGCTTCCATCTTCTCCTTCTGGTAATTTTCTTTGAACCACCCACGGTTGTCACCATGGACAGGCAGTTTAATGACGAATAGCCCTGGAATCGGCGATTCAGTCACGGTAAGGTCGTTGTAGCTTGATGGGTCGAAATTCATGCGTTCTCCTTTCGCCATATATGATAATAATGGAGGCCAGCTAGTGTCTGGCAGTCGTTAATATCGCCTTGGGTAATAAGCTGGTCGATCTCCTCGTTGGTGAAGAACCGCATATCGCTGAATACTTCATCTGATTGTTCTTTGTTGCCACCAAAAGACAGGTCTCGTGCCAAGCACACCGCCATTTTCTCTGTCATTAGGCCGTTGCATACATATGCTTCACCGAGCTTCTCCCACGACTGGGCAACAATACCAGTTTCTTCTTCCAGTTCACGCTTGGAGGCGGTGAGCAGATCCTCGCCGTCACCACCGCCACCAGGCAATTCCCAGCCAAAGCTCTGCGATGGATAACGGAAGCCGCGCACCAGGTAGATTCGCTCATGCTCGTCGACAGCGATGACCATACACGAGTTTCGCGACTCCATATAGCCATATACCCCCAGGTTACCTGCATGGTCGCGTGTCTGGTCTTCGTGGATGGTGATCCAGGGGTTTTGGTAGGTGATTTTGCTGCTCACGCGAGTTTTACTGGGGGCGTCAGGCATTGGCTTATTGTCCTTGCTTAGCGTAGGTTGCTTCTACAGCGGCTTTTTGGGCTTGCCACCAATCGCGGTTGGTAGTGTACCACTCAATGGTTTGGCGTAGGCCGTTAGCCATGCCATCTTGGTCGGTATATTGTGGTTGCCAGCCAAGCTCGCGGCGCAGCTTGCTCGAGTCCATCGCATAGCGCATGTCGTGGCCAGGGCGATCGTTGACATGCTCGTACCAGTCCTTACCTTTACCCATTAAGTCGCAGATCATCTCAATCACCGCTTTGTTATTGACGTGGTCGTTATCTGCGCCAATGATGTAGGTGTCGCCCAGCGTGCCTTTTTCGAGAATCAAATGCACCGCTGAGTTATGGTCATCGACATGGATCCAATCACGTACTTGCTCGCCCGTGCCATAGAGCTTTGGTTTGATGTCGCTCAGGATGTTAGTAATTTGCCGCGGGATAAATTTCTCGATGTGCTGGCGGGGGCCGTAGTTGTTGGAGCAGTTGCTAATCGTCGCCTTAACACCAAAGCTGCGAATCCAGGCTCGCACCAGCATGTCGCTCGACGCCTTGGTGCTCGAGTAGGGGCTCGATGGGTTGTATGGTGTCTCCTCAGTAAAGCGGTTTGGATCGTCAAGCGCTAGATCGCCAAACACTTCATCGGTGCTAATGTGATGGAGGCGCTTGTTGTGGTTACGCACTGCTTGCAAAATAGTGTACGTGCCATACACATTGGTGTCGAGGAAAGGCTTTGGGTCACGCAGTGAGTTATCGTTATGACTCTCCGCCGCAAAGTGGACAACGATATCCGTCTCGGCAATCAAGCGATCCATCAGTTCGGCATCGCAAATATCGCCCTGCACGAAGGTAATCTGCTCGCGCACTCCGTCGAGGTTGTGCGGGTTCGCAGCATATGTCATCTTATCGACGACAGTGATTTCATATTCCGGCTTGTGATGAACGGTATAATGCACGAAGTTCGAGCCAATGAACCCCGCACCACCGGTGATAAGCAGTTTTGTCATAGCTGTATTATAGCGTGAAATAGGGGATGGTGTCGAGATATACAAGAGTAATGGTATAATATAGCAACAGAAGCTTTCTAACGATAAACAGCAAGGAGATAGTAATAAATGCGAGTAGTAATTGTCAGTGGTTATTTTAACCCGCTCCATGGTGGGCATATCGATATGATCGAAGCAGCTGCCGCAATGGGCGACAAACTTATTGTTATTGTCAATAACGACAAGCAACAATTGCTAAAAAAAGGCAAAATTATCCTCAACGAAAGCAATCGCCTGCGTCTCATGCGTGCTCTCAAAGGTGTTGACCAAGTGATTCTATCAATCGACGAAGATCCCACACAAATCAAATCACTCGAAATGGTTGCTGGCCAATATCCTGGCGACCAACTTATTTTTGCCAACGGCGGTGATCGTGACACTGAAAAGGCTATTCCCGAAGCAGAAGTGTGTAAAAAGTACAATATAGAAATGCGCTTCGACGCTGGCGAAGGTAAACCAGATTCCTCAACTCGTATCAATAAAGCGACTGGCCAAGAATAGTAGGTGTCTAAACCGGACGGACCTTGCTATTTTTGCAGTAACAAAGCAGCCCAATATCTATGGGCTGTTTATTATTTCTATAAATTAACTTTGCAGGCAACAATAGTTTGTATACATTTATTACTCAGAGACGCAAAAGTATATAGCAAGAAGCCTACATTCTTGAATAATAAAATTATTGTATGAACAAATAATATATTCACTTTGAATACAATAAATATTTTGTTCATTGCATAATACTCTCATGGGGTATTATCTAGATTTTAATTCTTATAGCCGTTTGGGTTGTGAGACTGCCAACGCCAGGAGTCTTCACAGGCTTGTTCGATGGATAATTCTGCTTGCCAACCAAGCTCTTGCTGTGCCTTACTACAGTCGGCATAGCAAGCTGCAATATCACCAGCTCGGCGTGGTTTTATCTTATATGGAATGGCATGTTTGCACGCTTTACTAAAGGCTCTAATGATTTCCAGGACAGAAGTGCCATGGCCAGTACCAAGGTTATAGGTATGCTCGCCAGGCTGCATGTGCGATAGAGCGGCCACATGCCCTTTGGCGAGGTCGACAACGTGAATGTAGTCGCGTACACCAGTACCGTCGGGCGTGTCGTAGTCATCACCAAATACACCAACGCTTTGCAATTTTCCAACTGCAACTTGTGCAACATAGGGCAAGAGATTATTAGGGATGCCATTTGGATCTTCGCCAATCATACCTGATATATGTGCACCAATCGGATTAAAGTAGCGCAAGATGGTCGCTTGGAAGTCGGGGTGAGCCGTGCAATAGTCACGAATGATCTGTTCGATCATATATTTCGTCCAGCCGTATGGATTAGTAATACCGGTGCCAGTGCGTGATGATTCAGTGAGTGGCAATGACTCTGGTGTGCCATAGATCGTCGCAGAGCTTGAGAAAACAAGTCGATGCACCCCATGTTCTCGCATTGCAGCTAAGAGGGTGAGGGTTGAGCTAAGATTGCAGTCATAGTATTCCAGCGGTTTCTCAACCGACTCACCAACTGCCTTGAGTCCAGCAAAGTGAATCACAGCACTGATATCATGCTTGGTAAAAATCGCATCGAGTGCCGATCGGTCACGTACGTCAGCCTCGACAAAGGGGATGGTTGTGCCGGTAATTGTTTCGACACGTCGCAGACTTTCGCGGCTGGCATTGGCGAGGTTGTCAATAACGACGACGCCAAATCCTGCCGCAATAAGCTCAATAATGGTGTGGCTGCCAATATACCCAGCGCCACCAGTGACTAAAATCGTTTCTCTACTCATATCACCTAGTATACCCCTTCGTCGAAAAAATGTCGAACATATCGTATTATTCTTTGTCTATAAGTATGAGTATGTCGGCTTAACTATTGCTGAGAATGAACACCGCATTCGTTCTTGCTTTTTTGTCATTTTTCTTTATCTTTTATAGGTAAAGTACTATTGGTGTAAAAACATCAACACAATCTAACAGAGAAAAATCATTGTAATTTTTACATTCTTGCAAAATTGTTTAAAAATGAGAGTACACTAGAAGGCAAAGACCAAAGCGCCATAATACAAGAGGAAAGGAAAAATCTATGTGTGGAATAGTTGGATATATCGGAACGCGGCCAGCGCAGGGTGTACTGCTGACGGAGCTCAAGCGGCTTGAATATCGCGGATATGATAGTGCTGGTATTGTTACACTCGACAAGGATACCGCGCCAACGTTACTCCGAACAAAAGGCAAGGTGGCTGCGCTGAATGAGCTCACAGCTCGCCACAAGACGACTGATACGGTTGGCATTGGTCACACTCGCTGGGCGACCCACGGGGCACCTAGCAAACGCAACGCTCATCCACATCAGGTAGGGCAGATCTACGTTGTACATAATGGCATTATCGAGAACTATCAGGCGCTCAAGACGATGCTTGCAGCACATGAGTATGAATTTAAGAGTGATACTGATACTGAGGTATTGACGGCGCTCATCGATTACCTGCACAAGCAAGCACCAGATCTCTTGGCGGCAGTGCGAGGCGCGCTCAAAATGGTAGTAGGTACGTATGGCTTAGCAGTGGTCCAAGCAAGTGATCCTGATGAGATTATTGTGGCACGCAAGGGTAGTCCGCTCATTGTTGGGCTTGGTGATGGCGAAACGTACATTGCCAGTGATGCATCGGCCTTGGTGGGGTATACCAACCAAGTGGTCTATCTGCACGATGGCGAAGTAGGGCGCTGCACCCGCACTGGTCTCGAGCTCCAAACAACTGATTCGCAAGTGGTCGATGTGCAAGTAGAGACACTAGAGATGGATTTGCAAGCTATTCAAAAGCAGGGGTATGACCACTTTCTCCTCAAAGAAATATTTGAGCAACCGACCAGCCTTGCAGCAACGCTGGCTGGGCGAGTGATTGCCGCACAGCGCTATGCCCGGCTAGGCGGCATAGGCTTAAGTGATGCTGAATTGCGACAGATCAAGCATGTGATGATTGTGGGCTGTGGCACGGCGTATTTTGCGGGGATGCAGGCTAGTTATTTTATTGAGCAACTGACTGATGATGTAACAGTGAGTGTAGAGATTGCTAGTGAGCTACGCTACCGAGCATATAACATCCCCGAGCATACCGTTGCGCTCATTGTGAGCCAGAGTGGTGAGACGGCCGATACATTGGCCTGCCTAATGGAACTCAAACGGCGTGGTGTAACGTGCCTTGGTGTCGTCAATGCAGTGGGGAGTACGATTGCACGCGAAGTTGACGGTGGAGTATATGTACATGTGGGGGCAGAGATCAGTGTGGCCAGCACTAAGGCCTTTACCTCGCAAGTGGCAGCAATGACGATCTTTGGCCTTATGCTCGCAGCGGCCAAGGGGACAAACCCACAACTGATGGGTGAGTTTATCAACGAGCTTGAGATGCTACCAGCTGAGATTGAAAAGACGCTGGCTAAGCAAGCTGATAGTGTCAAAAATATCGCACATAATTATGCTCACTATAATCATGCGCTCTATATTGGTCGCGATACACTCTACCCAGCTGCACTTGAGGGTGCACTTAAGCTTAAGGAAGTAAGCTATATTCATGCTGAAGCCTATGCAGCAGGTGAGCTCAAGCATGGGCCAATTGCCCTGATTGACGATCATTTCTTCGAAGTGTGTTATTTGCAGGACAACTGGCTATACGAAAAATCGCAGAGTAATTTGATCGAGATGAATGCACGTGGTGCTCATGCGATTGTTATTACCGATACGGATAAACGCGTACCTGCCGAGACAGTGGTGCGCGTTGCAACTAAGCTGCAGCACCTCACGCCAATTTTGTTTAATGTTATATCACAGCTTTTTGCTTACTATATGGCAGTAGAGCGGGGGCACGACGTCGACCAGCCGCGCAATCTTGCTAAGAGTGTGACGGTAGAGTAAGGTATAGGTAAAATCTCTCCTTTGCGCTACACTGATACTATGAGTAAACAACCCAAAATTGCCATTGTCTGCGACTTCTTGACAACAATGGGTGGTGCCGAGAATGTCGTGTTGGCCATGCACGAGGCTTTTCCGGATGCGCCGATCTATACCGCAATGTATAATGAGGACAAAATGCCAGCCTTTGCTGAGCTTGATGTTCGGCCGTCGTTTTTGCAAAAAATCCCGCGCAAGGTGCGCACGTATTATAAGCTATTTCCAACACTGGCTGTAAAAGCGATGCGGCGACTTGATTTGCGTGAGTTTGATATCATCCTTACCAGTTCATATATGCATGGTCATCAAGTGAGAAAGACGCGGCCCGATCAGGTTATTATCAACTATTGTCACACACCACCACGATACTACTGGAGCCACTACAACGAGTATCGGCGCGACCCAGGCTATGGTAATCTTAATCCGCTCATCCGCACACTTATGCCGCTCATGGTGCCACACCAGCGCAAGCTAGACCTTCAAGCGGCTCGGCAAGTTGATGTTTTCCTGGCAAACTCTACCGAGACGCAACAGCGCATTAGAAAATATTACAATCGAAATAGTATAGTTATTCATCCACCAGTAGATATAAACCGGTTTACGCCTGCTGCCAAGCGGGGTGATCATTATGTGACGATTGGCCGGCAGTTGCCATACAAGCGGTACGACTTGGCAGTCGCGGCAGCAACGAAGCTTGGCAAGAAGCTGATTGTCTTTGGTAACGGTCCCGCGCACAGTAGGCTCGTTGACCTGGCTGGTCCAACAGTTGAGTTCCGCACCGATCGCTTCGGCGATGCGAGCGATGCCGAGTATGAGAAGGCTATTACAACAGCGCGTGGCTTTATCTATCCAGCAGAGGAGGACTTTGGGATTGTCAGTGTCGAAGCGCTAGCGGCTGGTGCGCCAGTGATTGGTTTGGCGCGTGGTGGGACGACAGATATCGTGACGTCACCCGAAGTGGGTGTGTTGTTTGACCGACAAACGAGCATCAGCGTTGCTAAGGCAATTGAGCAGGCCGAGAAACGAACCTTTGATCCGACGGTCTTGCGTCGCACTGCACAGCGTTTTGACAAGACGCTATTTCTAACCAAGCTACGCAAGGTAGTGCGTGACCAGATGATACAGTAGTACATTTGCGACTTAAAAAGAGGATACCTATCAAGGTTACTTTCTTACACGGGCCTCACAATGACATAGTGCCTTGTTATTTTGCACCCGTCTTGCGTAGCACTACACCGATCGTCTTGAATAAAATCTTGATATCTAGCCAGAAGCTCCAGTTTTGGGCATAAAATAGCTCAAGCTCGATCCGCTCATCGAAGCTCAGGTTTGAGCGCCCAGATACCTGCCATAAGCCCGTCACCCCTGACTTCACGCTGTGCAAGAGTGCCGTACGGGCTGAACTAAACTTCACTTCTTGGGGTAGAATTGGCCGCGGCCCAACTAAGCTCAAATCACCACGAAAGACGTTGAAAATCTGGGGTAATTCGTCGAGTGATGTTGCCCGCAAAAAATTGCCAAAGCGAGTGATGCGTGGATCGTGTTCGACCTTGCGATTTTTTTCATACTCTTCAGCCAGGTCGTCGCGGCCCATTGCACGGAACTCATCGGCTGCATCTTGCTTGCCATACTGTGCGCCCATACTACGGAACTTGATGAGCTGGATTGGCTCGGAGTAGCGACTGAGGCGCTTTGAGATATAAAATGCTGGCCCAGGGTTAAAGATCTTTTGCATAATGATGAGGAGTACAAAAAGCGGCGCAAGGATAATGAGCAATATGCCAGAAATAATTGTGTCGAAAATCCGCTTTGCGATTTCTCCCCAGCCAATGAGTGGTGTTTGGCTGACGGTAATCATTGGGTAGCCAAGAAAAACATCAATAGTGTTTTTGCCAGTATAAAATTCTGGCTCGCCAGGGATGAAGTTGTATTGGATATGGTTAACCTGTGCGGCACCAAGCACTTTTTGATTCTTTTCTTCGTTTTCGTAGAGGTTGGTTTGGATGATGGTGTCAATCTTGAGCTCTTTGATCTGCGCCAGAGCGGGGTCGAGTGATGCAAAATGAACAACATCGAGCCCAGGTGGCACAAAGCGCTTGGGGCCAGCCATTGCCACGACGCGAAAACCTGACTTGTAGGTGGTCGAGATCGACTCAGCGATGTCCCGCGTTGCCAGCGATGTCCCGATTACCATCACACGGTTCACACCATGGTTGTACTGGAAGAGCCAACTCCGTGTCAGGCGAAACAACTCGCGCACCGTGCCAATTGCCAAAAACGAACCAAGAAAGACATACATTGCTACCAAGCGGGCTGGAAAGATATACATTCGTGTGCCGTACTCCCAGCCGATCACCAGCAGAATACCCATGAATGTCCCAAGTAGCAGTCGCCCCCATTCGACGAGTCGCCGGCTATAGACGCTCGCACTATAGAGCCCAAGCGAGGCATAGAGAATAATCCACACTGGCGCAATGACGACGAAGCCGAGCAAATAGTCGCTGGCATAGACAGTATAGAGCAAATCACGGTGATCGATTTGCGTGCGGACATAGTATGCGATGAAAAACACCGCCATCAGCACAACAAAATCGAGGCCGATGAGAATGAGACTATAAAATTTCGTATTTTTTGACGGCATAACAACTGTTACTATAACACTTTTTACCGAAAGTTTGCTACACTAGAAAGAGATGAAGCGGTTATTGCGAGAAAAGATACCGGCTTGGTTTTTGTGTACGATATTTTTCGGACTGGCTATCCATGCGCCGCTGACGGTATGGGTGGGTGCTCATTGGCCAGATTATGCGCTCTTTGTCAAGGCATGGAAGGAAGTCTTGCTTCTCGTTGTCTTGCTTCTTGTTGTTATCGACGTGACGCTACGTCGACAGTGGCAGCGTTGGCTGAGTGATCGCATTATTCAGCTTGCGCTCGCCTTTGCGCTGTGGCACAGCGTGGTGGCGCTGCTTGTGCCGACGTCTGGTTTGGCATTGCTATCAGGTTTGTTGATTGATCTGCGTTTTGTGGCGCTTGGTGCGGCAGTCTATGTGTTTGTGAGTAATTATCCGCAGTATCGGCGCTGGCTGCTGCGTATGCTTGGTGCGGGTGCAGTCATCGTGATTGGCTTTGCAGCAGCGCAGCTTGTCCTGCCGCGTGATGTATTGGTGTCGCTTGGCTATGGGTCGACGACGATCGAGCCTTACCAAACAGTCGACTCCAACAGTGCCTATGTCCGCATTAATAGCACGCTGCGTGGGCCAAACCCACTTGGGGCGTATGCAAGTACTGTCCTGACACTTATCGTGGCATATGGCGCATTGCAATGGCGGCGTATCTCGCATATGTGGCGTTGGGTGCTTGGTGGTATGGCACTGCTAGCGGCACTTGCCGTGTGGCAGAGCTATTCGCGAAGTGCGCTGCTCGCGGTGGCAGTTGGCGTTGGTATTGTTGCGATTGTCAGGGTGTGGCAGTCGCAGGCATCTCGGCGTGTCGTACTGTGGGGTGCTGGCGCAGTACTTGGCTGTGGGGTGATTGTTGGTAGCATTGGCTACGCTATGGATCCACACTTTATTGATAATGTTATCTTGCATAACGACCCAACGCATGGCCCGGCCCAAACATCCGACAGCGACCGAATCACTTCGTTGCAAGCTGGCCTAACGCGCGCCTTGCAGCAACCGCTTGGCACTGGCGTAGGGAGTACTGGCTCGGCATCGCTTCTTGGCAATGGGCAGAGCTTAATTATTGAAAACCACTATTTGTTCGTTGCTCACGAAATTGGCTGGGTTGGATTACTATTATTAGTTGCATTAACCACTGGTGTACTGGTAAAATTATGGCATCGCCGGTCATATTGGCTGGCTTTCGGTAGTTTTGCTGGCGGAATCGGCTTAACTGTGATAGGATTGTTCTTACCAGTTTTTGTTGACGACACTGTGTCGATGCTCTGGTGGGGGCTGGCAGCACTAGCGATAACGGAGGATGGATTATGACAAGCCCAACGCGAAAACAACGTGAATTATTGACATTTATAGACACATTTATCAAGAGTAATGGCTATGGTCCAAGCTACCGCGAGATTATGCGTGCCTTTGATTACAAGTCGGTTAGTACGGTGGCAGCGCATGTCAACGGCTTGATTGTTCGTGGATTTTTGGTCAAAAAGGATAACTCGGCGCGTAGCTTGCAAGTGGTACCGCCCACTCAGAATGCTGCGGATGTGGTGGTAGCGCCAGTCGAGCAAGTAATTCGTGCTAAAATAAGCGCGCTTGAGCAGCAGGATAATACCGCTGATGATATTGCGGTTTTGCAGCGCGCACTAGAAATTTTGCAAAGCGACCAATCGTCATAGATGATATAATATCTACATGATGTACACTCCTCCGCGCGCGCAGCGTCCGTACCCCCGACGCCGCAAGGCAACTATTGCCGAGAAACTTCGTTTTGCTGATTGGCGTGTGCCGGTGCTGCGTATTCGCTGGACACGGCGCAAAACATATATCACCATTGGTATTATTCTTGGGCTCAATGTGCTGTTCCAGCTGGTGTATCCAAGTGATCGATTGCTACCAAATGCGCGGATCGACGGTGTGTCGCTTGGCTGGCAGACAATGTCAGAAGCCACAGAAACGCTTAACCAGGCGTATCAAGAGCACTCTGTAAAGCTAGTGGGTGATGGCACAACCATCGCTTCACCGACGATTGAGCAACTCGCTATTACAGTAGACAACACCGACCGGCTTACGCAGGCGCAGTATCCCTTGCTGTGGCGAATTATGCCGTTGTCGTCGTTCTGGTGGCAGCCAGATGTGCCAAGCTCGCCAAAATTAACAACCACGACGCGTACCGAGCAATATATTACTCAGACGATCATGCCAGTCTGTAAGCGTGCACCAGTCGATGCGAGCCTTAAGGTCGAACATGGCAAGCTGGTAGTTAATCAAGCGCGGCGCGGTGGTGAGTGTCAGCGTGATGCGGTATCGCATAGTATTGGTGCGATTAGTCCCCGGCTTGTACAGGGCACGACCGTTGAGATCCCAATGCGCGGCATCGCCCCGGCTATTACAACCGATGCAGCGAAGGCGCTTGAGCAAAAAATTACGAAGGTTATTGGCAAGGGTGTCGCCCTTAAGGTAAACGACGAGACAGTGACATTGCCAGCGAATGAAGTTATTCAATGGGTTGTTACTCAGCCAAAGGACAAGACATTAGTAGCAAGCATTAGTGCATCACAGGCCTCCGGCTATCTCACAAAGCATGTCACGCCAAAGGTGAATATTGATCCAGGTACCACGAAAGTTGCCACGTATGACCTCACCGAAACGTCACGCACAGATGGTAAACCAGGGCGCACGCTCGATATTGACGCAACTGCGCAGCAGCTCACGGAGTTTATTAATCAAACACGCCCACAGCCAGCTGCAGTAACGAAGACAGTGCCAGCCAAGGTAGAATATGACCGCAATTATAGCTCGACTGAAGACGGGCTCAACGCTCTTCTCAAACACTATGCTGAAGACCACCCCGGAACGTATGGTGTCTCATTCTTAGAAATTGATGGCAAGAAGCGCAATGCGAGCTACAATGGCAATAAGCAATTTGTCACTGCCAGTACATACAAACTATTTGTTGGCTATAGCGTGCTTCGGCGTGAGCAGCTGGCAGGCTGGCGCTGGGAGGACAACCAAGTTTGCTTCAACAAAATGATTAGCCAAAGCGATAACCCATGTGCAGAGAATTACCTCAAAGTTATTGGCTATGATGTTGTGACAAAGGATGCCAATGACATTGGCTTCAAAGATACGACCTTCGCCAAGTCTGGTGGGCCATACACCACAGCAAATGACCTTGCGCGCTTTATGGTGATGCTTGATGCGGGGCAGAACTTTAGTAGTGCCAACCGCGACCGGTTCCTCTCTGCACTTAAGGCTAATGTGTATCGCAAGGGTATCCCTGCTGGCACGAATGGCACGGTGGCAAATAAGGTTGGGTTCTTGAATGGTCTCCTGCACGACGCAGCGATCGTCTATGGCTCGAACGGCAAATACGTCCTCGCCATCATGACAGACGGTAGTAGTTGGAACAATATCGCTGAGCTAACTAAGCGGATCGAACAATTCCGCAGCCAGCCATAGCATAAAATGCCTATTTTGCGGCGTGACTCTTGACGAACCACCCCTTCAACCGGTATACTTACAGAGTAATCCGGAGTAGCTCAGTGGTAGAGCGGGTCGCTGTTAACGATTAGGTCGCTGGTTCGAGCCCAGTCTCCGGAGCCACAATGCATAATAAAGACCGATGAAAATCGGTCTTATTTTATTAAAGCTTATATTGCACTCGAGTCGCAAAATTCAAATACCGGGAGACTAACCCTAGTAGACAAGCGAGCTTACACTATAGTGTAAGCTCAACGACGACCGGGTAGTGATCCGACGCTCGGTCCGATAGTGGTGTTTTGATAACATTGTATGAGGTTAATGCAGGCTGCAGATCCTTCGAGACAAAGATATAGTCAAGCCGGCTGGTTGGGTGATCGGGGTGTGGCGGCAGTGGTGTTGGAGCCGTCGGGGTTACGTGTTGTTGTAAAGCAGCTGCTGTGTCGACAAGACCAGCCTGCGCTATATACCGAGTCACATCATGGACAAGCACGCCATCACGAGTAAACTTGCGCGTCAGATTTGCATCGAAAGAATCTACCATATCAGGCGGATATGTATCATAAAACGAGAGTGAATTACAATCACCCATAATGACAGTATGAGTACTATTCTCGCCTATATGTTCGACGAGCCGGTGCACCTCTTGCAGTCGGTCGGCTTCGCATCGCGGTGAAAGATGAAGGCTACCAATAGAGAAAATCTGGTCATTTACCTGAACGCGGCTCACAAGGAGCGATCGGCTACATGGATAGAGTAGTGTTGCGTCTAAAATAGGATATTTTGACAGCAAAGCGGTATGGTACCACGAGCCATCACCGCAGAGCGCAAGGTGAGTATGGGGCATGGCGGTTTGTTCCGCAACGTACGCCAGGCGCTTCCTTGTATCATCCTCAAAGCCATTTGCTTCATTGAGAGTCAGAATATCTGGGTTTACTTCGTTGATAACTGCAATAATGTCATCGATCGTCGTCTCAGCGCCGTTGTAGATATTGTATGTCATGAATGTTAATTTCATACGAAGAGCCTCCTCTATTACTCATTAATTTAATCATGATTTACCGCTTGATATAACCGCTCGGCGTGCATCATTACCACACTGGCGGTCGAAGGGCGGATATTCATAAAGATACGCCAGGGGTTATAAGCTGAAGTTGCATTAGCTCGTGGGAGAGCGAGTGGCTGCAAGCCGTGCTTGCCTGTTAGCGCGGCAATCCACGCTAGTGGTGTCTTGCCATAAAGCCCTTCTTCGCTCGCAGAGCCGTCCATGCGCCACGCAGCATAGGTTTGAGTAATGGTGGTAGTATCGTCTGGCTGGAGAATATAGCGCTGGGCATTGCTACGGGCAAGCATATCATTGGCGTATGGAGGGGTATCCACACCAGGTGCAACGATAGCCGTAAAGACATTGAGTGGTGTGCCGTCTGCCTCTGCCGCGGCGTTAACCATATGGAGAGCAGCGAGTACAGCATAATCTTGATCAGGTGATGAGGTTGTGGGGTCGATGGCAGTATTGGCGCGGTAGAGTACATCACCACCAGTATCAATGCCACAAATCGCATCAGCTCCCGTCTCGCGGATGAGGAGCTGTAGGTCGTGGGCAATCTGCTCCGGCTCAATCGAATTAAGCAGATAAACTGGTGCGATTGTTTCATCTTTGGCGATAATATCCTCGAGGAAGCGCCAGTCGCCAACTTTGGTCGTTTCCTCTGTGATTTCTACTGTTGCGTCACTAATCTGTCGGCCAGTATGAGCAAGCTGTTTGTAGTTATCGGCGGCGAAGTTGCGCACCGACACAATGGCTGTAGGCTGCACAGCATGGTGCTGCTGATGAAGCTTGCTTAGCATAGCAGCCTGGATACCATCCGAGCCACCACCCATCCCAAGGTAGATGATCCGCTTGCCGCGTAGCTTCTCAGAGTCAAACGCCGGGAGTGAATCGATAGCAAGCTCGGGTGTGTCCTGATATTCTGGCACAAGCGTCTCGCCGCTGTGGCGAAAGCGCAGCTCAGTGTGGCGTGGATCAAGCGTGCCTTGGTTGGCGGCTTGGGCGATAGTACTGAGGTCTGCCGTGACGACACCTGTCTCGCCTGCTTTGCGCGCTGCTTTGTCGGCAATGTGTGCCTCTTGCAAGACATGCGCAAAGTAAGTGAGTGCCGTGCCGAGGCTATGATGTTTTTCAAGCCCCTTCAGCAAGGCTGGGCCGTAGTAAGGCAGAGTCGCGCGCTGATGAATGCCATCATTGCTAAGTTCTTGAGCGAGAATAGCTTGTACAGGGCCAGGTAGCGTATCCAGCGTATCTGCAAGCTGCTGATACTCGTCTGGCGAATCGTAGCGTAGCATACACGCAAGGCGTATAGTGTGGGTGTGTGCTTGGCTGTTGATGAGTTGCTCAATGGCATCGTTATCAAGGCCAAAGCGCTGTGCTCGCCGAGCAAGGTAGTGAGCGTAGCGTGCGTCGTCGGTTGAGAGGGTGCTGTCGGTCAAGACGTCGCAGGCTGCTGCCATTTGGTTGTACAGAGGAGAAGTGAGGAGCAGAGAACTCTCGGCATTAACATGACCCAGTGCACCAGCAATATCAAACAGAGTATGCATGATATAGAGCGAACGCACTGGCTCGGTGTTCTCGGCGAAGCTTGCCAGCGCTGCCGGCGGTGCTTCGGCTTGGATAAATTGGCCAAGATTGAGTTCTGTGTTGATGACATCGCGAATGATCGTTTGGTCTGCTTCGCTTAATTGGCTGAATGTTGGTAATAGCTCTGCGCGCTTTGCAGTGAAATCTGACCTGAGCAAGCGGCGCAACACTTCGTCATGATCGACCGAATCGGCGGCATCCTCTCCCATAACGGCACTCGCGAGCGTTTGGTTCTTGCCTAAATCATGAATAAGCATAATGTAGCGCATTACATTGGCGCTATGCTCGCCAGACAAGCTGCTCGCAACCCACCGATGAAATTCTTCAAATTCTTCGCGCGTGAGGCGATTGGCGTCGCTCTGCGCGGCGGTCAGCTTGTGATAATTTTCATCGCCGCCATAATATAGATAGTCCATAACATTGAGCGAGCAGACAGTTCGTTGATATTCTGCGCGCTGATTGGCTGCTTTGTCTGCTCCTTGTGACTCTGGTGAGGCTTTGATATTGTCGCCGATCAGCAGTTTCGCCTCAGGAAGCTGCAGGACGTCAAGCTGCTGCTCCAGATCGAGTGGACTTGAAGAGAGAGAGAGGTGTTAGTAGGAAGAAATGGTTGTTGCATAGCATTAGTGTAGAGGATTACACAGCGGAATGGTAGCATGAGCGGTTTGTAATAGGACTTTACTGCCTATATTGAGAATATGACTCGCCAGCGCTGAGCGGATGGCCAAATAGGTTCTTGACCGTGACAAATCTGTACCCTTGCTTTTGCAATGCATCGAGGATGCACGGCACGGCATCGACGCTGGTTTTGTGGATATCGTGCATGAGAATAATCGCACCAGGTGCAGCATTGGCAACGGCACGGCTACAGACAATTGCTGCATCGTGGTCGGCCCAATCGCGTGTATCGATTGACCACATAATGGCTGGCATAGTAAGCTGCTGGAGCTGCGCACGCACCTTGTCATTCATGCCACCATATGGTGGACGAACCATTGTTGGTGTCACGCCAGTAGCTGCAGCAACGGCACTGTTTGTACTCTCAATCTCTTGGCGGATGACAGCTTCGTCGCGCTTGGGGAGGAGTGGATGATTCCACGTGTGGTTGCCTACTTGGTGTTTGCGTTGAACTGCTTGCTGGAGCGCGATACTATATGGTGCAACATTTCGCCCCACCACAAAGAAGGTTGCCTTAGCATGATAGCGATCAAGGTGCTCGAGCAGTGTCTGAGTATATGGCCCAGGCCCGTCGTCAAAGGTGAGTGCAATACAGCGATGACGCACACAGTCGGTTGTTGATGATAATGCTGACGGTGGAATGTCAAAAAGTTTCTTGGTGGTTGGGTTTTGGACAAAATGGCTGAGCTGCTTGATTGGCAATTTCAGGCTAATGATTCCATCTATGCCAATACCAAGCGAGCGTTTATCAAAGAGAAAGCCAATTGTTTTTCGGTCATACACCAAAAAGTTTGTAATAGACTCTGGCGTAATAATCTCCGCTACTTTTGCTGGCTCTGCATGCGGGTAGCGCTGCTGCACCTGTTTACGCAGAGCAATAACAATCTCATTTATCCCTGCGATTGATGTATCAACGAGAGCAGACGATGTAATTGGCTGGCCGCTCATTTTATCGAATGTCCAGTAGTGGACTGTGTTGGTTGGCAGAGTATGAGGTATAGTAGTACGGATAAACACAGCGAGAGAAATCGTCGTGTCATCTTGGTGAATAATGCGATAGGTAATGGTGTTGCTGCGAGCTGCTATAGTAGTTGGAAGTGTTTGTTGAGATGGAATAGCATTGTCGATGATTGTAGCAACCGTTTTGTCTATATTGGCAATACCTGTTTGTGGATAGGTAATGATTGTTTGGTGTAATGCCGATTGATGCTTGATGATGCGTGAGCGAACAGCACCACGAGAGGATGATAGTGTGTAAGTGTGCGTTGTTGATGGTGGTATATGTGTGATGTGTGATGTTTTTTGTGATTGTTGGCCATACCAAAGCGAACAGATTAGTAGACTAGTAATAATAAGGCAGAGCCATGTATAAAAAAAGCTGCGAAGTTTTATATGTGTTGCATTATTTTCAACACTTGAACAAACTTGAGCATCTATTTCTTCCACCTTATGGAACATAGCTATATTGTAGCGCGAACTGGGGTAAGAACAAAATGGAATAACAAGAGTCTGAGCTAGAAGGTGTAATTTAATAGAATTAATATCGCTTTACGTTCATTGCAAAATACCCCAGCGGGGTATTTTGCAATGAACTAAAAATGATTATCATTCATAAATAAAGAAAAAACGCTGTATAACATAATGAGGCAGAAGCTATTTCTGACAGATGATGATATAATATAAAAAATATGAAGTATATCACTTAGCCGTATATGATTAAGTGAAAATCTTGAAACTACAGCGTCTCAGAAAGGAGAAAATATGCGACATCTTTTTATTACACGTGGAATTCCTGGGTCTGGTAAAAGTACCTTTTTGCAATCTGCTGGACTTGGCCCATATACACTATCTCCCGATACTCTGCGCCTAGCATATAGCAGCCCAGTGATGAACGATGCAGGACGCATCGTTATGCCATATCAGGATGATCGACGGGTGTGGCAGCAGTTGCACGAGTTGCTTGATATGCGGATGGCTCGTGGTGAGTTCATTGTGGTTGATGCAACGCATACAACGAGCTCGTACTTTCAGCAGTATGCACAGCTTGCACAGAAGTATCGCTATAAGCTGTACGTTATAGATTTTGCGGATGTGCCTCTCAAGGTTTGTCTGGAGCGTAATCGTCAGCGTGCACTACATAAGGTAGTCGATGATGCAGTTCTCGAGAAGATGCACGCTCGCCTCTCCACGTGTGCCATACCAAAACGATACACTGTCATACAGCCAGCGGAAGTAAAAGAGATTATCACGTCATATCAGCAACCGATTAATTTGAGTCAGTATGAGCATATTCACCACATTGGTGATATCCAAGGATGCTATACGCCACTGCGTGAATATTTTGAGCAGCACCCCTATGTCGAGCACGATTATTATATCTTTACAGGAGATCTACTTGATCGTGGCACAGAGAATGCAGAAGTGTTGCAGTATGTGTGTGATAATTTTGTCGACAAGCCAAATGTGACGTTTATTGAGGGCAACCACGATGGCTATATTTGGCAGTGGCTTACTCACCAGCCGATAAGAGCACGAGAGTTTAACGGCCGAACTCGAGCGCAGTTAGAGCGTGCCAATATAGACAAGCGTATTGTCAGTCGCTTGATGAACTCCATGCAAGATTTTCTCTACTACACATGGAATGATAAACAAGTATTTGTGAGTCATGCGGGAATGAGTAATCTACCGGAGAGTCCTTTGCTGCTTGCCAGCCAGCAGTATATTCGTGGTGTGGGACGCTATGAGCAGGTTGGTGCTATTGACGATGCTTTTGTTGCCCATACCCCTGATAATGTCTATCAAGTGCATGGCCATCGCAACGCTCAGAATTATCCAGCGCAGTATAATCAGCGATGTTTTAATCTCGAGGGCAAAGTGGAGTTTGGTGGCACACTACGGGTTGCGCAGCTTGCCGAGAAGGGTTGGTCGGTCGTTGAGATAAGCAACCAATCGGCTGAAGGTCTCCTCCATCCAGAAAATGCACCGCTCATCCATAGTCTACGCACCAATAAACTGATTAGTGAGCGGTCACTGCCGGGTAATATTAGCTCATTTCACTTTAAACCAAAGGTGTTTTATGACAAAAAATGGACAGCGCAAACAGTGCGAGCTCGTGGACTATTCATGAATATACTGACGAACGAGATTGTAATTCGCGCCTATGACAAGTTCTTCAATATTGGTGAGCGACGAGAAACTGAATTTGCTGCGCTCAAAGATCAACTTGTCTTTCCAGTGCGCGCCTGGGTGAAGGAGAATGGTTATCTTGGCTTGGTAGGCTATGATGCGACACTGGGTGACCTCGTCTTTGCGTCGAAAACAACAACGGAGAGTGAATTTGCCGAGTGGTTTCGCCATCTGTTTTTGCAGAGCTATGGCAAGCATGTTGATGTGATTCGTCAGTATCTTGCCGAGCATAATGTATGTTTGGTCTGTGAAGTAATGCTCCCGACAGAGGATCCACACATCATTGAGTATGTACAAGACCGGATTGTTTTGCTCGACATAGTGCATCGCCAGGAAAAATTTGCCGCTGTTGACCAAGTTGAGCGTGAGCGATTTGCGGCTATGTTTGGTATGGAAACCAAGCGGCTTGCGGCGACGCTCCAGACGTGGGAGGAGTTTGCGGCCTGGTATGAGCAGGTGCAGGGGCTTGACTATTTGTATGACGGTGTGCCAATCGAGGGCTTTGTAATAGAGGATGCTCGGCATTGGCAGGTCAAAGCCAAACTTGATTATTACTCATTTTGGAAGCGGATGCGTGGTGTGCTTGATGGACTTAAGGAGGGGCGCAGGCCAAGGCGTGCCGCTGCCTACCCGTATCCTGAGTATGCAGCACGTGTCATTGCCTATATGCAGGGCATCCCTACTGACGTGTTGGCTCAGATGTCTATTATCGATGTTCGTCGTCGCTGGCAACGTGAGCAAGAAAAAACCGTATAGTCGTATTGCCGACCCTACCCTTCGCGGTATAATAGAAGCATGAAAATGACTCGTTGGTTGGCGAAGCGGTGGCGCCGCGTCGCGGTAGTGGCTGGAGTGCTTGTTGGGTTGGCTGCACTTCGCCTTGTATCGGCACAAACAGGGCAGTGGTCGCTGCCCGACCGGTTGCAGGATTGGATAACGCTGAGCTTGAGCGTGATGATCGAGGCATTGCCATTTGTCATACTGGGGGTCTGCATTGCAATTATAGTGCAGGTGTGGCTGCCGGCCGAGCGCTTGCTTACCTATCTGCCGCAGCAACCATTATTGCGTCGAGCTTGTTTGTCGCTCCTTGGTATTGCGCTGCCAGTCTGTGAGTGTGGCAATGTCCCCTTAGCTCGCGGCCTGTTAGCAAAAGGGCTTACACCTAGTGAATCTCTCGTATTTTTGCTTGCTGCACCAATCCTCAACCCAGTGACGATCATCACAACGCAGCAAGCATTCGCTGGCGATATGACTATTCTCTGGGCGCGAGTGCTTGGTGGCTTCGCTATTGCTAATCTTGTTGGCTGGGTCTATGCGCATCGCCCGGCGGAGGAGTTATTGACTAATACGTTTGTTGCTTCGTGCCAGGCAGATCATGTGCAGCAGAGCAAGCGAGTAGCAAGCCTTGCGATATTTCGACGTGAGGTGCAGGCGATGCTGCCAGCCTTGGTAGTTGGTGCAGGGTTAGCGGGTCTTGTGCAAGTGCTGGTGTCGCGCGAAGTGTTGGTGTCGCTGGGGAGTCAACCAGTATGGTCGGTGATTGCAATGGTGGCACTGGCGTTTATTGTTTCAATCTGCTCTAATGTTGATGCGTTCTTCGCCTTGGCATTTCGCCAGACCTTTATGACCGGGGCGCTTGTAAGTTTCTTGACCTTTGGTCCAATGATCGATATCAAGATGCTGAGCTTGCTGCGCACGACATATCGGCCGGGTGTGTTACTCCAAGTGAGTGCAATCGTTGGACTGGCATCGATAACATTGGGATTGGTGGTGAATTATGCGTTTTAGGCTATTCTTGTCCCGGGTTGCACAGCAACAAGGTATAATACTCCTTTTTGTCATTGCCGTGGCGACGCTGTGGCTAGCTGCGACTGGTCGTTTAACACTCTATATTCATCAGCGGTATGTCGTCTTTACGACTAGTATGGCAGTGGTGGCTCTTGTGATGGCAAGTGCGAGTGTTATTACGCAATCACGCACCCATCGGCATACACACCTTGCTTGGTGGCGTCGCGTTGCTGCATGTGTGATGGTATGTATGGTCGCAGGCATGGCGCTACTTGTCCCACCGACAGCACTAACGACAACAACTGCCACGCAGCGTGGTATCAATAAAGGGGCCGTAACTCGGCTATCTGGAGACAAGCTATCGCAAGTATCTATCTTTGCTCAGCGAGATTATTCGCACCTCACGATTAAAGAATGGGCAGGGTTACTCGCGCAAACGCATGACAGCGCATTTTATCGTGGCAAGACCGTCAACTTGACAGGGTTTGTTACGCCAGATACAGCGGATTCGCAAATTTTTTATGTATCGCGATTTGTCGTGACGTGTTGTGCAGTCGATGCACAGGCGGTTGGCGTGCCAGTCTATGCACCTGGGTGGCGTGAGCGCTACCAGCCCAATAGTTGGGTAACAGTAACGGGTGATTTTGCCGCGCATCCACAGCAACATCGTCAGCAGCCGATTGTCATCATACCGCGTTCGGTTACGTCAACCACCCAGCCAAAGGAGCCCTATGAATACTAGAAGCTGGCGGTGGCTGCGTCAGCGATGGCGATTTTTGCTTGTTGCGATTGGATTATTAATTACACTGAGTATGCTCACGGTCCTGAGCTATCAACAGGGCCCACGCTTGCGTCATGCAGTGCTGGAAGATGACCCGAATACAGGCTACCAGACAGTGCAGTTGCAATTTAATCAGCCAGTCAAGCCGGTTGAAGCTCGTGCAATACGAATCTCGCCGCGCGCAGACTTTACTGTTACAACAAACAACGCAACTGTGACGATTCAGTTCCGACATCGTTTACGAAGTAACTCGCAGTATCACGTGGCGATTGATCAGCTAGCTAGCGCCTATACACAGCAGCTCGCAGCAGTTGATCATCACTTTCATACGCCACCAGCACAGCTCTATTATCTCAAGCACCGCGATCTCGCAGAGACAAAAACAGAATTCTACGTCGCACAAGCGACAGATGCTATCGTGCAGATGAATCTGGCAACAAAGCATGAGAAGACACTTTACCAAGCGACGCGAATTATCGACTATGCAGTAGTGGGCTCTCGTATCGTTGTCCACACAATGAATGATGCGAAAACCAGTGAATTGCATCAGGTTGATATAGAGACTGGTACTGTATCGCCATTACCGTTGCCTGGTAAGGGTACGGTGTCTCGCCTGCGAGCGATGGATAATGGAACGGTAGGGTATCTCTTTGTAAAGGCGGACAGCAAAGAAAAGATCACCAATCTCATTGTGTATGACATTGCAGCGCAGCGCCATCACACTATACGTGGCCTTAATGGGCAGCCATTACCAGTGTATGATTGGCGCCCAGTATCACGTGGTGCGGCAGTTGTGGTGCGGACTCGGGGTGATGATGTACTGCTTATTGACCCGACTGGCAAGCACGCTATGCAGCCGCTTGGCCAGGCAGCAGTGCTTGGCGATGTATCATATGATGGCAAGAATATTATCATGATGAAAACAGGGGAGGGGTATTTTGCACTCAACCTAGAAAATAGCAAAAAATCACTCATTACTCACCAACAAGGAAACGACGTCATATCATTAGCTGCCTTCTTACACACCCGCAGTGGCTATAGTATGGAGATAACAAGTGTTAATCAACAGCACATATTGCAGCGCCAAACAATACTCACCTATCCAGCCAAACAAGTGATTCATCAGACAACACCTCCGGCGTATACAACGAACATTACTGTATCGCCAAACGATCAGTACACCGCCATTGAGCAAAAAAGTACTGCTGATAGCTCCACTAAAACGCACGTTATCGATAATAAAACTGGCCATATAGTGCACACACTCGATGGCAAGGCAGTGGTTTGGTTATAAAACAGATATTGTAAAATCAAGCCTGAATCTACAGTGAACCTAGTATTGAGAGGGTAGAGGGCTACATTTGCGTCACAAAACCAAAATACCTAATTAGTGTTTGCACAATGTTCTGGTATACTATAAAAAATATAGCATGAAGGGAGATGATGCCAGTGCGAATGCGCGACAGACGACCAAGTGACCGCCCGCGAGAGAAACTTGCGCGAGATGGAGCAGCTCGCCTGAGTGACCTCGAGCTCCTTATGGCAATTATTGGCAGTGGTAATGCGCAAGCTGACGTTGGCAAAATTGCGCGCTGTGTGCTTAAAGCCTTGCGCACACATGGAGGTGACCTAACTCATGAGGAGCTCTCTAAGATAACTGGCCTTGGTGCGGCTAAGGTGACAGTGATTCTCGCTAACTTTGAGCTTGCACGGCGCTATCTGCTCAAAAGTGACCAGCCTATCATTGATGAGCCGAGCAAAGCAGCAGAGCAACTTACCGATATTCGCGACAAACGGCAGGAGCATTTTGTCTGCCTGACGCTTGATGGAGCACATCGCTTGATTGCTAAACGCACGATTACCATTGGCACACTAACTGCGAGCTTGGTGCACCCACGAGAAGTCTTTACGGATGCAATTGCCGACCGAGCAGCAGGGATTATTGTGGCGCATAATCATCCTAGTGGGCAGCTTATCGCAAGCCAGGCTGACCGAGAGACAACGCAGCGTTTGGCCGAGGCGGGTAAGCTGCTTGGCATCCAGCTGCTCGACCACCTTATCGTTACGAAACACGACTATATATCGATCATCGCCGAAACATAAGGAATGATCTGTTAGCACTCTTGCAATTAGAGTGCCAATTGGCTATACTAAGACAGATATGGCGAAGCGAGATTATTATGAGGTGCTTGGTGTTGCCAAAAGCGCCAGCGATGATGACATCAAGCGGGCATTCCGCAAATTGGCAGTGAAGTACCACCCAGATAAAGCGGGTGGGAGTGAAGAGAAATTCAAAGAAATTAATGAAGCGTATGAGGTCCTGAAGGACAAGCAAAAGCGCCAGCGGTATGACCAATTTGGCCATGCGGGCGTTGGTGGTGGTGCCAGCGGTAGTGGTGGCGGTAACCCATTCGCTGGTTTTGGCGACTTTGGCCAGGGGCAGAATATCCACTTTGATTTTGGTGATGGTGGCCTGGGAGATATCTTTGGCCAGTTCTTTGGTGGTGCTGCTGGCGGCAGTGCAAGCCAAGGCCCGTCACGCGGTCGTGATGTTGAGACGAGCGTGACGCTCGAATTTGAAGAAGCGATCTTTGGCAAAGAAGTCGCTCTTGCACTAACGCTTGACGACGAATGTGAGCATTGCCACGGTAGCACCGTCGAACCTGGCTCAAGCCTTAAGAGTTGTCCAGATTGTAAAGGCACTGGCCAGCGCGTGCGGACGATGAACACAATGTTTGGCCCCATTCAGCAGGCGGTAACGTGTGAGACATGCCAAGGCCGTGGGCAGATTCCTGAGAAGGCCTGTACAGTCTGTCAGGGTAGCGGTGTGCAACGCCGCGAGCAAACGATTACCGTCAAGATCCCCGCTGGTATTGATAATGGCTCAACGATTCGTCTCCGTGGTCGTGGCGAAGCTGTAGGTGGTGGCAGCAAGGGCGACCTCTATGTGCAGGTGCGAGTCAATCCACACAAGACGTTTAGCCGTGAAGGTGATGTGATCCTGAGTGAGGAGCATATCGGTATGGCAGACGCAGCGCTTGGTGCTGAGCTCGACGTTAAGACGGTCGATGGGACGATTACAATGAAGGTGCCAGCTGGTACGCAATCGGGCACTGACTTCAAGTTATCTGGCCATGGCGTGCCACACATGCGAAGTGACAAGCGTGGGCCTCATATCGTGACAGTAGTGGTCGACACCCCAACCAAACTAAACCGCCGCCAGAAGGAAATCCTCCGCGAGTTTAATGACACGTTAGGGCGGAAGGGGATATTTGGGCTATAAGTACAGAAACTGCTAGCAGAAGAGTTAACTCCTAAGGCACTTGTACAGCGCTGATGGTCTAACGTGCTGTGATAGGGAAAAGTGTATTAACTCTATTGACTCTTTTTTAAAAGAATGTATAAATAGAGTGTGAAACACCGCTAAATTAGTGATATCTAAAATGATACAAGAAAAAAGAGATATTTTAGTCATGTTTAGCTATCGTAACCACAAACGTGGTTATATTGAGATGCTTTTTGATCGTCTTTCAGCTCGATCGCAGCAGTATCCGCTATGGCTTTCCAGAGGGTCGCTATCTGATATACATATTTGCGTTAAAGATAACCAGCTATCAATAATTGATACACTGACAAATCGCGACATAGCAAGCTTCGACGGTATTTATTTTGAACTGTGGTATAAGGCACAACAGCAAGCTCTAGCTGTTGCACAGTATGCGAAAACACATAAAGTACCTTTTTTTAGTGAAGAGCTGCTTAAAATAATGCCAATGACAAAGGTGGGTGAAGTTACTTGTCTTGCAGATAAAAAAATTCCTTTGCCAGACACCTTTATTAGTAGCCACCGTCAGATAAAAAAAGTCTTTCGAAAGAACCCTCCTTTTTTATATCCACTTATTGTTAAGGCAGCAGATGGCTATGGTGGCAAAAATAATTTTTTGGTTGACACTTACCAAGATTTACTAAAAATACTAGATAGCCACAAAAAAACCCAATTTCTTATTCAAGAATATATACCAAATGATCATGACTATCGGTGCTTGGTCTTTGGTGGGGAGATTAAATTTGTTCTAAAACGATCACGGGATACAACAAGTGATTCTCACCTCAATAATACATCTGCTGGTGGTAAAGGTGAGATGGTTGCATTAGATACTTTATCGATTTCTGCACAAGAAGCCGTGTTGGCGGCAGCTCAAGCACTTAATCGTGATAGCTTCGCTGGAGTTGATCTGATGATCCACAAAGAAACTGGCCAGCCTTATATTCTCGAAGTTAACCAAACGCCTCAAATAGAAATTGGTGCAGAGATAGAGCATAAGATGGACGCTCTATTGAATTATATGGAGAAAATAACACAATGAGCCGTCCGACAATTGTATTTGTTTTTTCGAGAGAAGGTACTGATACAAGTACACGCTATGGTGGCTTTGCTCGACGGTTAGTAAAGTCTGGTAACTTTCCAGAGGCAGATGTAAAGACTGTGGCGCTCGAAAATTTGATATATCACGTTAGTTACGACAAGACGAGTGTTATTGATGCTCGAACGGGGTTTGATCTTGGTGATGCGCAGTTTGTTTATCTAAAGTCTTGGAGCGGCTTAGCTGATGAGGCAGTTGCGTTAGCTCATTATCTCTTTGCAAAGGGTGTTCCTTTTGCTGATATGCTTGCACATGGAAGGGGTTCTTCGAAGCTAGTCACACTTTTTAAGCAGTGGGCAGCAGGGAATCGTATTCCCCAGACGCTGTATTGTCATAACCAAGAAATTATTTTCGAGACACGCGCTATAGATCTCCTGGGTGAGCGTTTTATTATGAAAGATGTGTATGGTACAAAGGGTCAGAATAACTATCTCGTGACTTTTGATGAAGCGAGACAGATTTTAGAGGAAGAAAAAAATAAAGATGTGAATTATTTGTTTCAAACCTATATACCGAATGATGGAGATTACCGAGTTGGAGTTTATGGAGGGGTACCGAAATTTATTCTAAAACGAATCAGCGATCAATCATCCCATCTCAACAATATATCTATGGGTGGCAGAGGTGAGCTACTTGCTGCTGAAGCTGCGCCGAAGAGGCTGCTGAGCTTAGCAAAGCGTGCGGCTTCTGCGTCTGAGCTTCAATTCGCTGGCGTTGATATTATACAAAATAAGCATACAAAAAAATGGTATATTCTTGAGGTAAACCAAGGATCACAAATAGTAACAGGAGCTTATGCATCTGTAAATAGCACCCTATTTAATGATGGTTTGCGACTCTTGCTGCGCCAAAATATGAAACGTCGGCGCAGTAAACCTCGAAAAATTATAGGAAGAAGGGCAATTGCCATACTGCCCGAACTCAACATAGAGTCTGTTGTGGCGAAGATCGACACAGGAGCTTATTCATCTACGCTTCATGCAGTGAATATCCATATTGAAAAAAAGGGTGCAACCGACGAACTTGTTTTTGATATTATTCCTGGAGAGTTTATTCAAACAAAATCTGGCAAAACAGAAACCTATCGAGTTCGTAATTTTTACACTCAAAAAGTTCGCAGCTCGAATGGTCATATACAAGTTCGTTATACTATCAAAACAAAAATAAGCCTTGATAATATACGTTTCATGGCAAGTATTACCTTGAGTGATCGCTCGGCTATGGGTTACCCACTTTTGATAGGACGTAAGTTACTTCGGTCGCGCTTTATCGTTAATGTTGAGTTAAACGAACAAAACGAGATAGATTGGAAATATTAATAAAGATAATAACCCAAAAAGGCAACAGTAATAGAATCATCATGAAGATAGCAATACTAAGCAATGGTAATGTTAATTATTCAACCCTTCGGCTGAAAGAAGAGGCGGAAAAGCGTGATCATATTGTAAAAATCATAAAATACCGCAAATGCTATGTAACGATCGACGAAAAACACCCAACGGTGATGTATGGTGGGCAGGCACTTGATCAGTACGATGCAATAATCCCCCGTATTGCAAGTAATATGACTCGCTACGGCACAGCAGTGGCACGCCAGTTAGAAATGGCGTACCCACGCACACTTTTTGTTAATCGCTCGATTGCGATTACCCGGGCGCGCGATAAACTGCGCTCGACACAGCTGTTAGCTCGAGGTGGAGTAGCTATTCCTAAGACAGTGTTTAGCCGTAACTCAGCTGATATAGACGATCTCCTCAACGAACTTGGTGGTACGCCAGTTATCATCAAGCTCGCTCGTGGAACTCATGGCAATGGCGTGGTGTTGGCAGAGACGAAGAAGGCGGCAAAGTCAGTGCTTCAGGCGTTGTACCTCACCAACGAGGATGGGACAAACATCCTGTTGCAAGAATTTATTCGTGAGTCAGCTGGAGTGGACATCCGCGCCTTTGTGGTGGGGAGTCGTGTAGTGGCGAGTATGAAACGCCAGAGCCTAGATGACGACTTTCGCTCTAACCTCCATAAGGGAGGCGAAGGAACGCCGATTCGATTGACGGATACCGAGCGTCGCATGTGTTTGCGGGCAGCTAAGGCAATGGGTCTGACAGTAGCGGGTGTTGACTTTATGCGCTCGAGTCGTGGGCCGCTAGTGCTTGAGGTCAATGCGAGCCCAGGCTTTGGGATAGAGAAAATTACGCGGCGCAATGTAGCTAAACCGATCATTGAATATATTGAGCGCAATGCAAAACGGCAGCACAAAAAGGATCGCGTTGGGGCATAACTATCCAAACGTACTGGCGCTTCTCATAACGCTTATGTTGAATCGGTGACATGG
Organism: uncultured Candidatus Saccharibacteria bacterium; assembly: GCA_963514895.1. Lineage (GTDB taxonomy): Bacteria > Patescibacteriota > Saccharimonadia > Saccharimonadales > Saccharimonadaceae > Saccharimonas. Next base: position 1,312 of record CAUPVK010000012.1, on the reverse strand, counting down.
TATAATGATGGCATGATGTTGCTTGGATTGCTTGTTGGCATAGCTGTGGTTTTGGCTGGTTTGGTATATGTAGCGAAGCGGCATTTTGGGCTACCAGTCATAGGCCTGGCGGTCGGTATGGTAATGACACAACTGTGGGCGGCAGATGTCGTGCCGTATGCTGCTGGGGTTGGCATAGGCATTGACCGGTCTGCTTTGCTTGCAGTGGTGACGATTGTGCTGACTATGCTACCAGCCGTTGTGTTGGTATGTTGCGGCTCGGTGGTGAGTCAGCGCTGGTGGCGAATTGGTGGCTCGCTTGTCTTTGGTGTTGTGGCGACGTATGTACTGTTTGGTGCGCTGAGTAGTCTCGTACCACCAGCTGATGAGACAAGCAAGACGGTTATGGCAGCGCTGGATGGGTCTCATGCGGCGGTTGTAACGACGGGGTTTGTATGTGCACTTGTTGATACGCTCGTGGCTCGCGCAAAGGGCGCAAAACCACACAAGAAAAAGTGAAAGTGATAGACATACTTCTTGCGTGTGTCACTCGATAAATGTGGTTTTACCAATAAATATACGTTGATGTGCTTAGCAAAACGACCCTCATAATGGAGAGTCGTTTTAGTGTTGTGATTCGCGTGTAACCCTAGTGGGTATTACGCAGCGTTCGTTGCAACGTTTGTCACACCATCGAGTGCTTCAAGTGCATCGATAATTTTGGTAAGTTTGCGGGCGGTTTCGTCGTCCTCAATAGCAACGGTGTTGTTGGGCACATACTGAAGCTCTGCATCTTCAACAGTCATGCCAGCTGCGAGCAAAGCTTCGCGAACTTTGGCGAGCTCTTTTTTGTCGGTGTAGACGGTGAGACCGCCATCTTCTTCTGTTGCATCTTCAGCACCAGCATCAAGCACAGTAAGGAGCGCTTCTTCACCGCTGGCTGCTACGCGGATCACGCCCTTGCGTGCAAACTGAAACATCACACTGCCGCTATCTGCCATGGTGCCACCATTCTTGGTGAGAGCGGTGCGGACCTCTGGGTAGGTGCGATTCTTGTTATCGGTTGCTGTCTCGATAATAATGCCAACACCACCTGGGCCGTAGCCCTCATAGACTGCTTCTTCGAGTGCGGCAGCATTTTTATCATTGATGCGGTCAATTGCTCGCTGAATGTTGGCGTTGGGCATGTTGGCCGCCCGAGCCTTCTCGATGGCCAATGCGAGGCTTGAGTTGGTTGTTGGATCGGTGCCACCACGGGCTGCAATGGCAATCATATTGCCAAGCTATGTCTGGGGAGATATTGGCTGGCAGCTAAGCTTTGCATCCTTCGCTG
>CAUPVK010000011.1:0-35911 GCA_963514895.1 uncultured Candidatus Saccharibacteria bacterium | reverse complement strand
GTCCTACCGGGATCGCTCAGCACTAGCTGATGATAAAAATGTCATCGATATGGCGGTGCGCCACAACCCATACCCCAGCATTCACCAGTCAGTTATTCAGCCGCTCGACCCCAGTTATTACGCCAAGACAACCCCCACGCGCGAGGAGCGCTTGCGTGAGGAGCAACTTGCCCAGCAACGCAACAATCTGCCGCCAAACACTAGCACAAACACCGTCTCGCCTGATATAATTAGACTAGCCAGCAACTCTGATTTGTCCGTTGCTGCCATTGCCAATGAAGCCAACCGGATTCAACATCAAGAGCAGGCTAGTCAGGATGATGATGACGATGAGATTGTCATCCCTTTGCGCTAAGAAATAAGAAGGAGAGTGGTGTCGCCAAATTCACCCAACAATCAACAGCCACCAGCTGGGCCACCCAGCCAGTTTGGCTATAGCCAAGGCCAGGGCACTGCGCCAGCGGGCCAGGTGCCAGCTAATTATCCGCAGTATCCCGCTCCGCCGCAGAGTAACTACCCCGCAGTGCAAACACCGGCTCAGCCACCAGCTGTGCAGGGTAGCACGAATGATCAGCCCACCCAAGACACCAAGAAAAAGGCTCCGCCCAAGCCCGCTACCACGCAGAACAGCCTCCTCCTCTCGGAGCTGCGTGATGACATGATCATCATGGGTGATGGCAGCTTTCGCGCCGTCATCGCCTGTGAGTCGATCAACTTCGACCTCATGAGCGCCCGTGAGCGCGAGGGGGTAGAATATAGCTACCAGAACTTTCTCAATGCGCTATACTTCCCGGTGCAGATCTGTATTCGCTCGCAGCGGGTGGATATTGGCCCTTATTTGGATAAGCTCGTTGCTATCCAGCGCACCCAAGATAACATGCTACTAAGCGTGCTAATGGAGGACTATATCAACTTCATCGACGACCTCTCGCAAAACGCCAATATCATGGACAAGAGCTTCTACGTCGTCATCCCGTATTACCCAGCAGGGGAGGGGACGATTCTCGACCAGAGTAAAGGGTTCTTCACGAAGCTCTTTGCTCCTAAGAACACCAACACCGTGACGAAAATCAGCAAAGAAACTTACGAGCGAGCCCGCGAGGAGATTCGTAACCGGGCTGACACTATCCTCAATGGCTTGATGCAGATTGGTGTGCGGGCGGTGCAGCTCAAGACTAAGGAGCTCGGCACTCTCTATTACAACATGTATAACCCCGACACAGCAGTGCGCGAGCCCCTGGGCGACTTTAATAACGTGACTTCCACCTTCGTCCGCAAGGGTGAGGGAGCCGTCCCAACCTCGACAGCATATCACAAAGGAGATTATTAATGGCACGACGACCCGATCCAATCGACATTGCTGCCCAGCAGCGCGAGCGCGAGCAAGCAGAGGTAGAGGAAGCCTTTATCAAGGGGATGACGACGCTGCGCGACCTAATCGCTCCCAGCAGTCTGGAGATCCACAGCACATACTTCCGCATTGGCACCAAATATGGCCGCACACTCTACATCTACGGTTACCCGCGTGAACTCTACACAGGCTGGCTATCAGGGCTGATCAACATCGACCAAGTGCTTGATATTAGCATGTTTATCTACCCCGTCGAGACAGAGATCGTCCTTAATAACCTCCGCAAGAAGGTGACGCAACTTGAGGCCGATATGGCGCTTAACTCCGAGAAGGGTAAGGTGCGTGACCCAGCCCGCGAGGCTGCCCTGGCCGATGCCGAGGAATTGCGCGACCAGCTACAGCTTGGAGCGGAGCGCTTCTTCCGTTTTGGGCTTTACGTCACGCTCTATGCTGATAGCCTCGAGGAGCTGAGCTTTGTCCAGCACGTCATCGAGACAATCTTTGGCCAAAATATGGTCTACAGCAAAACTGCCAGTAACCAACAAGAGCAAGGCCTCAACAGTACCATCCCCCAAATGACCGACCAGCTGCAAGTCCGCCGCAACATGAACACTGGCGCGGTAAGCACAAGCTTTCCCTTTACCAGTGCCGACCTTAGTGACGGCGAGGGGATTCTCTACGGCGTCAACCAGCACAACCAAGGGCTGGTTATTTTCGACCGCTTTAGCCTTGAGAACGCGAATATGGTCGTCTTTGCAAAGTCTGGTGCTGGTAAATCCTTTACCGTTAAGCTCGAAGCACTGCGCAGTATGATGCTTGGCACCGACATCCTTGTCATCGACCCTGAGAACGAGTATCAGAAGCTAGCTGACGCAGTCGGCGGCAGTTACATTCGCCTCAGCCTCAGTAGCGATACGCGAATTAACCCCTTCGACCTTCCCCGAGTAATCGACAGCGACGAAGCAACTGATGCCCTGCGCGCCAATCTCATCACCCTGCAGCGGCTCTTCAAGCTCATGTTGGGCGGCACGTTGGTGGGTGGGCAACAGATTGCCTTGCTCAGCCCAGCTGAAGAGGCCGATCTCGATCAAGCGCTCATCGATACCTACGCTCGGGCTGGCATCACCAGCGACCCACTAACGCATAATTCTCAGCCACCGACTATCATTGACCTCTACGACACTCTCCTTCACATGGGTGGAGCAGGTCCGTCACTGGCTCAACGCCTGCGCAAATATACCACAGGCACCTTTGCTGGCATCTTTAGCCAGCAAAGCAATGTTGATATTAATAACAGCATGGTGGTGTTTAATATCCGCGACCTGGAGGATGATCTACGGCCAGTGGCGATGTATATTGTGCTGAGCCACATCTGGAATATCGCTCGCACCGTACAGCGCCGGCGGATGCTGATCGTTGATGAGGCCTGGCAGCTGATGAAGTACGAAGACTCAGCGGAGTTTCTCCATAGCCTAGCCAAGCGAGCTCGTAAGTACTCTCTGGGCCTGACGACCATCACCCAGGACGTAGAGGACTTTATGGGGAGCGAGAAGGGCCGAGCTATTGTAGCAAACAGCTCGCTCCAGCTTTTGCTAAAGCAATCAACCAGTGCAGTGGATGTGCTGGCTGAGGTCTTTAAGCTGACCGAAGAAGAGCGCAAGCGCCTGTCTAACTTCCCTGTAGGCGATGGCCTCTTCTTTGCTGGGCAAAACCACGTCCACATTCGCATTTTTGCCAGCGAGACCGAGACGCAATTCATCACCACCAACCCAGTGGCCAATAACAGCTTATACCAGCAGCCAGTGAGGTCGTAGTCCACCATGCCTACCCCCATCCCCTCCCAGCAAAAACCCGACCTCGACCGGCATAATCCGGGGAATACGCATTGGAGCAACGACACCTTCGCTGGTCGAAATAATCACGCTGGCAGTGGTGATTATAGCCAATCCAACACCGCCCAAGACCTCCAGTCGCGCGAGAACAGCGGGAGTGGCTCATCGTCACGCAGCAACGCCAGCAGCACTGGCGCAACTGGCAGCGACTATGCTAACTCCGTCCGAGGCCAGGAAGGCGCGCCAGGAAGCAACTGGAGCGATAATAACTGGTTCAACAAGGTAGTTCCACCAGACAGTAAACTCTCTGAGCCCAAATCTCGCTTTGCCAAGGCGCGGAGTGCCATCTTCTCTAAGAAGGGTGGGCCAATGGGCATCCTTGGCGCTATTTTGCTTGGTGGTGGCTCAATGCTCTCATTTTTTGGTGGGCCGAGCCTACTTTTGCTTCATATCAAAGAAAACCTCACCAACCACTGGAATTCACAAAATACCAGCTTCGAGCGGCGTGCTAATAAGGTGATGTTTAAGCGCATCCAAAACACTGCAACCGATGGCCTTTGTTCGGTTGTGAATGTACGATGCCGCTATAATCGTGTTTCGAATCGGCTGCTAAAGCAATTTGAAAAAAATAATGTTGAAGCCCTCGACAAGGAAGGGAATGTCGTCAAAGCTTCCGATGGGTTTGATGCAAAAAAGTCCACAATCGGTGAAAAAATCGAGAATCTGCGTGTCACCTACCCTAATGGCACCCAGGAAACAATTAGCGCCAAAGATTTTAAAAAATTATATTATGAGAAGCCTGAGCTCAGAGCAATTATGCACCGCGCATATGCACCGCGTTGGGTCGCTTTCTTCGATAAAGTGTTTAACAATGGCGTCATAAAAAAATTCTCTCTTACCAAGAAAAACAAGCTCGCTGGTGCCAAAAGCGAGAAAGAAGTCCGCGAAAGCATCGACAAAAATACCAAAGGCAAAGAAATGAATGGCAAATACGAAGCCAAGGAGAATGACGACGAGGGCAAAGAAAAGGTTACTGAAGACACCGATGTTGGCAAAGCCGCTAAAGAAGCAGTAAGTGAAGGTGCCGAAGGAGCAACAAAATCTATCAGCAAAGAAGCAGCAGCCAATATTATCAAAAATGGCGTTGGCAAGACTGGCAATATCGTCGCCATGATTGCTGGCGGCCTCTGTATGGTGCAAGATGGTGCTCAGTCTATCAGCAAGACGATTCGCCTCATCCAAATGACACAGGTTATTAGCTATGCCATGATGTTCTTTACGATGGCAGACAACATTAAGGCTGGCTCAACAGATTATATGGCCGTTGCTGTGCTTGGGACGATTCTGACCACCGTGCTCGTCAACAAATCTGGCAACGTAACCAAAAAAGCCGCAACCGACGGAATGGGGCTCAAATATGGACTAATGAAAGAAATAGCTCCAACTGGTACCTCCAACTGGACGGAATACGTCCCTGGTGGGGGGTGGGCCCGAAAGATGAGCGGCGTTGCTAATGCCTTAGGATCTAATATTAGTGCACTAAAGACATCCTGCAAACTCATCAATAGCACTGGTGGCCAGCTTCTCATGAGTGTTGCTGGTGGATGGACAAGCGTCGTCGGTGAGTTGGTCTCAAACTTAGCTGCTCCTGTTATTTCTGCTGTGTTTGCTCCAATTCTCAGTAAGCTCATAAATTCTATGGCGGGTACCCTTGTGAGCAGCGCTACTGTTGGCGAGGATGCTGGAGATGCCCTCACGAGTGGTGCAGTAAATATGTTCTCTGAAGCAGCGGCGGCGGGTGGTAACGGTATGCTCAATGTCGACCAAACAATCGCCTACGAACGAGAAACAGCTCGTCTCAACCTCGCCTATGCCGCTGAGCAGCGCGTTGAGCGGAGCCCCTTTGACGCAACATCACCATATACCTTTATGGGAAGTCTCTACAGTTCATTCATCCCCTACATGGGCAGCTTTTCTAATCTTAGTAGCTTTGTTCATAATCTTGTGTCTCTCCCTAAGAATATCGTACCGGCCCTCTTTGGTAACAAAGTGAGCGCCAATACCGAAACAGATCGCATGAAAAAGATTTGGCAAGCGTGCGATGACCCAAACATCCCCAAAGACGTCGCTGCTGGGCCATTCTGTAATATATCGTATGGTGCACTCAATCTTGATAAAGACCCCGACGAAGTTGCCCAATCTCTCGCTGGGCAATACAACGAAGAAACAGGCCAAGCAACTGGCGGCACGCTCAAAGAATGGCAAGAGAAGTGCGGCAAAGGTACTGATGGCGAGAATGGCGTCGACACCGCTTATTGCAAGTTTGACTCTGAGGAAAAAGTCAATGCTGCACTCTTCACAATTGACCAACGCGTCGTCGACACCATGGATAATGAACCAATCTCTGGTGGAGGTGGTGCAAGCCAATCTAGCAGTAGTACCCCCAGCGGCCCGGCAGTCGGGGAGCCAGAATTTAACCAAGCCCAGCCTGCTGCAGAAGGTGGCGATTCTATATCAACATGGAACGGCCTTAAAAACGGCGAATTAGCAGAAGGCGACTTGGTAGCTCTGTCATTTTCATCCGGCGAGAGGATGCACAAGCAAGCCGCCGCTGCGATGGAAGAAATGAACAAAGCATACAAAGCAGAAACTGGTGCCGATTTCGGTATCAATGAGGCATACCGAGACTGCCAACGGCAAATCGCATACGCAACACCAGGTGATCCACTCTACCAAGGTGGCCTCGCCAAGCCAGCGCCACCATGTAGCTCGAACCATGGCTGGGGGCTTGCAGCAGATATCAGCGTGGGAGACTTTGGTTCTTCTACCTACAATTGGCTCAAAGCCAATGCGCATAAATATGGCTATGTCCATCCCGAATGGGCCGAACCAAATGGCAGCAAACCAGAGGCATGGCACTGGGAGTATGCTCGACGTGTTGGAGGGTCATCATGATCATGCGGTTGGCTTATGTAATTTTTGCCCAATGTTTCTATTCTCTCTGTATTTTTGTCACTCGCTGCCAAATACACATCAGCCAACGATTACTTAGCTTTCTGTCTCTTTTTTCGCCATCGACAACACTCTTTTCTCGCTGTACCACTGTTTATCGAATAAGTTCTCTTGTTTTTGCAATAGTATTCTCTCTCGTGTCAACTCCCGCTTCAGCTTTAGACGCAAGGTTCTTTTCTGGTAACTATATCGAGCATTTCGACCCCGACGCAGCCACCTGCTCTACCAGCTCCACCAGCAGCAGTGATGGCAGTAGCGGGACTGCAGCAGAAGATCTCAAAGACTTTGTCCGCAAATACGTCAAGATGGCTGTCGAAACAAACAAAAAATACGGCACACCATACGAGACAGTCCTCGCCCAGGGAGTTATTGAGTCTGGCTATGGCAAATCTGGGCTTACCGTCAAGGCAAATAATTTCCATGGTATCAAGGCTGGCGGGAACTGGTCGGGTGAGGTGATCGATATGGAGACCGAGGAGGAATACGCTTCTGGACGAACAACGATCGTTGATGGCTTTCGCAAATATCCTACCGTCGAGGCTGGCTGGCTCGGCTATGGTGATTTTATCACCAGCAATTCACGCTATAGCGAAGCCCTCAAATACCCCGGCGACCCACGCAAATATCTCCAGGAGATCAAAAACGCCGGCTATGCCACCGATAGCCAATACGTCTCGACTGTCACCGAATACATTGACAAGATCGAGCAAATTGTCAAGGAAGAGAACTTGTCTCCGCCTTCATCCCAAATCCAAGTCGAAGGTGGCAATAACAATGGCGCCAACGCCCAAAATGCATCAGCCACAGGCTGTACCGCAAACGGCAGCAAAAGTGCCGCTGGCGGAACAATCGTCGAAACAGCTAAGAGTCTTGCCTGGGAGGACGGACGACATGTCGACAGTAATGGTGCAAAACCAGAGTATAAACAAGCCCGCCAGCAGTATAACCCAGAAGCGGGTGGTGACTACACCGACTGTGGCAAATACGTTGCAACAGTCATGCGCATGAGTGGGGCAGATCCGAATTATCCACCAGCCGGAACGGCAGTCCAGCGCCCATATGTCTTAAGCCACCCAGAAAAATTCTACACTAAAGAGTCTCCTGGAATGTCCGACTTACAACCTGGTGATATTCTAATTTATAATAATGGACAAGGTCATACTCTTATCTATACTGGTGACCTTGGTAATGGATTTGTTGGTGCACAGGCATCGCAATTTGATTACTCACCAACCTACATTAAACAAGGGACAGTCGAGTGGATGCTTGGAAACTCGGGTGTTGTATTAGCAAGGACAGTCAATGGAAATGCTCAGTCAAAAACGTAACCAAATTATCGCACTATTTGCCCTGCTTGCCGTTGGCATGATTGCCTTTACGATATATCGCTTTGTTGATAATCTCAAATACGATAGCACTATCCTCGTCTATGCCATCCCCGATAACCTCACTGTCTCGTATGATACAATCAAAGACCAAAAGATAGCAACGCGGGCAAAACACGCCGTGAAGAGTGGGTCGTACACATACACATTCCGAGCTAAAGGCTTTGCCGACCACCAGGTCAAGCTAGACCTCAAACAAGGCGAAGAAAAGAAGCTATTCTTTGCCATGAAGCCACTAACTGAGGAGGCGAAGAGAGAAGTGAAGAGAGAAAAATACAACGACATCCACGAAGCAATTGGTGGCCACGAAGCAACGCAAGGAGGAGCAAAGATATCTCAAGAGAGCCCTCTTATTAATAAACTACCTTACTACTCGCGTTGGTTTTATATCGTTACCTGCAACCCATACCGCACGACCGACCGGTCAAATAGGCTTGGTGTATGCATTGTCACAACAGACAAAACGAGCCAATCACAGGTCGACCAAGCGCTCAGTTATCTTAAAAAACACGATAAAGATATTGATAAATACGACATAAAAATCAATGGCAAAATATATCCCACCGCCGAAGAGCTAGAAAAGAAGCGCGTTGTTCCGTGCGGCGGCAATAATCCACCGTGGTGTTATATGTACACTGATATATAAGGCGAAGCCTAGAAGCCTACCCCACCGCACTCGTCATCACAATCTGGTTATCAATGAATTCGCTGAGGAGGCGCTGCTGGCGCTGCTGGTCGAGCTCGCCAAAGACATCGTCGAGTAGAATAAGTGGTGCTTGGCCTGTTTGCTGTTGGATGTAGGCCGCCTCAAGAAATTTAAGAGCAAGCACAATGGTGCGGATTTCACCCCGCGATGCAGTCTTGGCGGCCAGATTACCCCGAAACAGCACCGCGATATCATGCCGGTGCGGGCCAACGCTCGTCGCGCCAACCACTGTATCATACGCTGTTTTTTGCTCATACTCGGCGAGGAGCTGCTGCGCGGTCACGCTGCGCTCCTCTGAGTAGTGTAGCGCAATGCTATCCGCCACGCCCGCAATACTTTGGTACATAGCACTGCTTTTCGCATTAAGATAACGCAGCACCCGCTGACGCTTCGTAATGATCGATGCACCATACTGACTCAAGATAAGATTCCACGAGAAAAGTGCCGCATCACTCAGAGCAGGGTCTTTGAGTAATTTATTACGTTGTTGCAGTGCTCGGTGGTAGCGGCTCAGCTCGTGGCTATAGTGCGCATCATATTGCTGGATGAGTATATCAAGAAAATCGCGTCGGCGCTGCGGCGAGCCAGTGATAATTCGCAATGTGTCTGGCTCAAAGAGAACAATTGGATATTTTTTGCCATAAGGGAGGCGACCATAGGTTGTACCATCGACAATAAAACGCTTGCGCTTCGTCTCATGTCGACGATCGTACTGGACGCGGTAATGTTGCTTATCCGTCGCGAGATCAATTGTATAACTTTTTTGTTCATGTTGGCAGACTGCTTCATCACTACCGCGAAAGGAGGTACCACGCAGCGCAATATGGATCGCCTCGATAAGTGATGTCTTGCCAGAGCCATTTGGGCCAGAAATCAGCGTCGTACCTGGCTCAAGGTTAAGTGTCTTGAGCGTATGGATTCGCACATGCTGCACTGCTAGCCGCGTTATCTTCATCGCTAGCTCTTCAGTGGCATAATAATATGAATGTAGTTTGGCTCGAGCTGAGCGGCCGTCAAGACGCAGGGTGAGAGCTTACCACTAAAGCGGAAGGTGATCGTCTCGCCATCGAGAACACCTAGTGCATCACTAATGTACCGCGAATTGAGCGTAATCTGCCCATCACTTGACACCTCAGCTTCCGCCTCGGAGGTATTCTCGCCCAGCTCAGACGCAACGGAGTGAATCCGCAATTTCTGCGCCTCATGGTCGGCGGTAAGCGTGACACTGCCACCAGACTCACGCGCAAAGAGCCCAGCCACCTTTACGACGCGCGAGAAATCGCCTGCTACCAGCGTGACATTCGTCTCAGACTGAGCAGGGATGAGCTGCCGATAGTTTGGGTAGGTACCATCGATTAAGCGGCTGGTAATCTCCACCTCTTCTAACCGAAAGCGCACCTGCGTCTCATCAAAGAGCACCTCCACTTCTTCTGTACCGTCACTGAGCGAGCGCAGCGTTTCTTGCAAGCTGCTCGCTGGCACAATGGCCGCAATCTGGCTTTGGCTCGCCATCAAACGCCGCTCAGCCAGGCGATAGCCGTCCGTCGCTGCCATACAGAGCGCACCATCCACTGTGTGCCAGTACACACCGGTCAGGACGGGCCGCGTCGTGTCATTGCTGCACGTCACCAAGGTCTGGGCTGCCGCCTGCTTAAAATCGGCCGCAGCAATGCTATAGCGTACCGATTGTTCTTCATCAATTGTCGGCAGCTCCGGAAAGTCATCTGCTACCACGCCATTAATCGTCGAAGTGTACCCGCCAGACGTCAGTGTCATGCGCGTGCCGTCGGTCTCAAGCTCAATCGGCCCCTTCGGTAAATTCGCCACAAATTCGCTCACAAGTTTAGCCGGTAGAGTAATTACCCCCGGCGTCTCTACCTTTGCGCCAATATAGTAGGTAGCGGCAATCTCTAGGTTCGTCGCAGCGAGAAGAAGGCGATTACCTTCGGTGCGGAATAATATATTATTTAAGATCGGCAGGCCAGCTCGGTTACTCGCCACGCGCCCCACAACCCCGAGCGCCCGGGTAAGGTTTTCTTGTGTGACAGACAGTTTCATATCTACAATCCTTTCTTTTTATCTGGTTGATATAGTAATAGGTGCTGTGGATACTGTGGAAACCATGATGAATAACAGAGGTACAGCTTGCCCACTACTTGTGCAAAACGCTGCGATCGCTGGCGTGGATAAATCGGGGAGAAGCAGGAGTTATCCACCAGCCAGTCAGGCTTTCGTATGGTGTGCTTTTGGTGCTGTGGATGACTACTCACGAGCTGTCCGCCGGTTATACGACCAGCTGTGCACGGCTTTTCCACAGGTGCCGCGAAAAAAACACATGGCTTAGGCATAGAGCTTATCCCGGATGTCAGCGACCTGCTCACGGATGAGATAGTCGAGTTTGATGGACTTTTCGATTTTTTCGACTGAATGGATGGCGGTAGTATGGTCTTTGCGGCCCAGCTCATTAGCAATTTGTGGGAAGCTCATGTGAAGCTCGCTGCGCAGTAAATACATGGCAATCTGCCGCGGCACAACGATATGCTTAGCCCGCTTAGCACCACAGATTTCTTTGCTGTCGATCTGGAAATGGCGGGCAGTCTTGTCGATAATCTGCTTGGCGGTGAGGTGCTGGGGGCGACTGCGCCGGACGTTACCAAGCAAACCCTCCGCTGTCATTACGTCAGGAGCGACGCCACGCATCTCAGCATAAGCAAGAAGTTGATTAAGCGCGCCCTCGAGCTCGCGGATATTTGTCTTGACGTTCTTAGCCAGGTATTCCACGGTGTCGCGCTCAAGTGTCACGCCAGCGAAGCTCGCTTTAGTCTCGACAATCGCGCAGCGCGTCTCAAAGTCGGGCATCTGGATATCGATCGCCATCCCCCATTCAAAGCGACTGCGCAAGCGCTCCGTCAGGGTAGGGATGCTGTGTGGTGGCTTGTCGCTACCGATGATGATTTGCTTGTTGGCTTGGTGGAGGGCATTGAAGGTGTGAAAGAACTCCTCCTGAGTCTTCTCGCGGCCAGCAATGAACTGCATATCGTCGACGATCAGTACATCGACATTGCGATACCGGTCAGAAAAGCCTGCCTTTTTGAAGCGGATCGACTCGATAAATTCTTTGACAAACGTCTCCGAGCTCAGGTAAGCAACCTTTTTGCTTGGGTCGCGCGCGAGGATTTCGTTACCCACCGCTTGGATGAGGTGTGTCTTACCAAGGCCAACGCCACCATAAATGAAGAGGGGATTATACTTCGTACCAGGGCTATGTGCAACTGCTTGGCAGGCGGTGTAGGCGAGGTCGTTGCTCGAGCCAACGATGAAATTCTGGAAGGTATAGCGCGCGTTGAGGCTCGTCGCCGGTGTCGGAGAACTAGAGTGTGAATGGGTGGTTGGCTTGCTGATGAGTGTTGCTGCTCGCTCTTCGACACGATCGGCTTGCTGGCCAGTGGTTTCGCGGCTAATGACGGTGCGTTTTTTGCCGTGTTTGTTTACTACATAAGCGATACGCGACACCTCAATACCACTGTGCTGCAGCGCTTCTTTGACGATGCTATCGTAGCGCACCTCAAACTGGCGAATCGCAAAAATATTCGCCACGCCAATGGTGATCACCCCGTCTTTATTGCTGAGCATCTCGGTATTGGCAAACCACGTCGAAAAAATGCCGCTTGGTATCGACACTTCAATCTCACCCAAAACACTCTTCCACAGGCTGTGGTACACTGGCTTTTGCTGCTCCTTGTTTGTTATACAATGACTCCTTTTAGTATAAGAAAAAACCGACTTTTCCACAACCGTGAGAAATACAACAACGGGTCGAGTACAAGAAGAGCAACAGGGGTGAAGTTTTTCCACAAAAATACACTACCCCTGTTAAAGTGTGGATAACTCGCGAACAAATGTGGATAAACAACTTGGCTATGCTTATGACGGAGGCTGCTTGGGGTAAAAAATCCACTAAAAGGGTGAAAAGTTGAAAGATCTCGAGCAATCGCGTATAATAGCAATGATATGCCAAAACGAACTTACCAACCACACACTCGTCATCGCGCTCGGACGCACGGGTTTCGGGCACGGATTGCTACCAAGGCAGGCCGCAATGTGCTCAAGCGCCGCCGCGCCAAGGGTCGCGCTCGCCTCGCACTCTCGTAGTGTGATGATAGCAAAATGACGAAAATAACCCACTGCTTGGTGGGTTATTTTATCTCGGTCTGTAAGTAGATTTGTTATAATACAGCTATGTTACAGCAACGATATCGGTTTCATGGCTATGGTGGGCTACGCTATTTGTATCGCCATGCGAGTGCCGAGCGATCACGCTTGCTGACCGTCAAGTACGTTGCCAATCGCCGCCGGCGTATGCCGCGAATTGCCGTCGTGGTGAGCAAAAAGGTGCACAAATCTGCGGTAGGGCGCAACCGCATTCGTCGCCGTATCTACGAGATTCTGCGCCAGCAAGTACCGCACTTTACAGGGGTGTACGACGTTGCACTGATCATTACCTTAAGCGAAGTACTTACCACGCCGCACGATGAGCTAGTGCTAGTAGTGACAAATCTGCTTGTACGAGCTGGCATTTGCCCTGGCGACGCAACGCCAAGCGATGAAAGAGATAAGGCAGAATAAAATCTTATATCCTCTCAGTCTTCTTTGCGCGATCTACTTCATAGTGCTTTGAGTCAAATCAATGCCAAATAGTTCTGTATAAACAGTGGTAAATAGAACTCAAAACATTTATACAAAATTCTTTTCTTGTCATTCTATACCAATGAAGGGCAAGCTAGGTGAGTGTTCTTTTCTAAGGTTATAAATACTCTTATATGTAGTATTGGCAGTAGTGTATCGCATATATCAACGATTGATTTCCAAAAAATACTTCGCCACAATTCATCTTCCGTGGCCACCTATGATACAATAAATGCAGTAATCGGAGTCAATATGTTTGAGACAATAATTTTACAGCCCATTTTTAACGCACTTTTGCTTATCTATAGTATCATCCCTGGTGGCGACTTTGGCGTGGCGGTGATTCTCTTCACGGTCATCATCCGCTTCTTGCTCTACCCACTGCTCAAGCGGCAGCTCCACCAGAGCAAACAGATGCGCAAGATGCAGCCTGAGCTGGCCAAGATCAAGAAAGCGGCTAATGGCAACCGTCAAGTAGAAGCGATGCAGCAGATGGAGCTGTATAAAAAGTACGGTATCAAGCCATTTCGCTCGATTCTCCTGCTCTTTATTCAGATTCCGATCTTTATCGGCCTCTACCAGGTGATCATGATCATCTCGCTTCACCGTGACCAAGTGGCGCGCTACATCTACGAGCCGCTCAAGAATATCGATGCCATCAAGACCATCATCAACCACCCCGATCAGTTCAACCACACCATGCTGGGCTTTATCGACCTCACCAAGGTAGCGCTTGGCAAGGATGGTATTGTTTGGCCGCTTCTCGCTCTCGCAATCATCTCAGCTCTCACCCAGTATGTGATGACCAAGCAAACAATGCCAACTGGCAAGAGCACTAAACGTTTCCGCGACATCATGAAGGAGACGGCTGCCGGTAAAGAAGCCGACCCCTCTGAAATGAACGCAGCAATGATGCGCAATATGGCGAAGTTTATGCCAGTGATGATGTTTATGATCATGATGGGCCTGCCAGGGGCGCTGGCGCTCTACTACACGGCGTCCAACTTAGTAGCGGTGGCGCAGCAGTCGTATCTCCTCCGCAAAGACAAGCAAGAGCTTGAAGCAATTGCCGATGAAGTAGATATTACAACACCCGCCAAGAAAAAATCGACGAAGAAGCGCGCCAAAGCAGCCACAGAAGCCAACGTCACACGCATCAAAGCCAAAGAATAACAGAGGAGGAGAACCCGATGGATCGATACCAATCAGTAACATTTGCCCGAGAATATCTCCAGAACATCATCTCATTTTTTGGCGAAAATATTGCGGTATCGGGTGAGGACGATGGCGAGGTGATGACACTTCGGGTAGAGTCGTCAGACATCAATAGTATTTTGATTGGCCGCGGGGCAGAGACGTTGCGGGCACTGCAATATATTGTTTCGTCGGCACTGCGGGCGCAGCATGCAGCTATAGTGCGCGTGAGTGTTGATATTGCCGACTACAAAAAGCAGCACGAGGAAAAGATTGCCGACAAAGCGCGGGGCTGGATCGAGCGTGTGCGTGCAACTGGTGAGCCCTACACCGCTCACCTCAACCCAGCCGATCGGCGCATCGTTCACCAAGTCGCCGCCGACGCAGCTGGCATCACGACCGTCTCCGAAGGCGAAGGCCGCGAGCGCCATGTGATCATCCAGTTGGAAGAGGCTGAGTAAAAGCTACGCTAAGATACATCTTATAACCGGTCAGTGATGACCGGTTATTTTTGCAATAATACTAAAAATATCTTCTTATAGTGTAGGGGTAGTTCGGTAGTTCAACTACTGTTACTAGTCTCTCAACAATTCATCCCAATGTCCCCACTCAGGAAACGGATCATACAACTCGTTTACATCAAAGTCTCCCATATCGGCCGTAAGTAAATTATCTGGATCAGTCTGAGACCACGCTTGGAGATGGCCGGTGCCGTCTTCATTTTTATCAATTTGTGTTCTCGCGATCGCCCACATAGTGTCTGGTGTTGGCATCATGTTAACCGGAGGATACTCGTAGATGACTGCTCGAAAACAGAACAAGCGTCCATCTTGACAATTCTTCCATAAAATTTCTTGATGTGGAGCTCCAACTTTGATTTCTTTGCCTGATTCGGTTGTGAGTCCTGGCAGTGTAAGAATCGTCGCCTTAAAAGAAGGATACTCTGCTGTAGTAACACTAATATAGTATGGAACAAAACCAGTCGAAGGGTCAGCTGGGGGCACGATTGTCAGATCTTTTGTCGGATCATGATAGCGGCGTTGTGCCGTCTTTTCGCTTAACCAACGACCAATGGCTGGTTCGTCATCTTTGTAATCGTATAGTCCACAGTAACGCCATTGCATATTATTTTCTCCCATTACATTTATTACACCTGCCGCAACGCTCGCTCATATACCGCCAACGTCTCCTCACCGCAGCGTTCCCACGAGTAGCGGGCAGCTTGGGCTTTGCCTTTGACGATGAGTTCGCGGCGGCGAGCTGGTTGGCTGAGGACGCGGTCGATCGCGTTCGTGATGGCATCAACGTCGAGTGGGTCGAAGTACTCGGCAGCATCGCCCAAAATCTCGGGCATGCATGAGGTGTTGCTGGATATAACAGGGGTCGTGCCATATGCCATCGTCTCGAGTGGTGGCAAGCCAAATCCCTCCATGAGGGACGGAAAGACATACGCCTCGGCTTTGTTAAGCAGCCAATCGCGCTGCCCATCAGGGATGAACCCGGTGAAGTGGATATTGCGGTAGCCCTGCTGCTGGTAGTAAGCTTGGTTGCGCTTGGTGTCTTCATTCATCCGTCCTACAAACACCAGGCCAAGGTCTGGCCAGCGACTCAGCAGCTGCTGGTGTGCGGCCGCGAGGCGGCGCAGATTTTTATAATCAGGCTGCTGCCCAACGTAGATAATAAACCGCTTGAAGGGGAGGTCGATATACGGCGTGAGCTGCCCAGGGTGTGCCTCGCCCGCCTCGTAGATGACCGAGATTTTGCTATCGGGGATCTTGGTAAAGTCCTGGTATTCTTGCTTGGTCGTCTGAGAAATAGTGATGATATGCTCGCTGGTGCGGGCAATCCGCCGAAACACCCAGCGCCCCACCAACTGCTTAAGATGAAACACCAGCCAATTTTTGTCGGAATTATACGTCTTGAGGAGGGTCATATCGTGCACCGTTGTGACATGCTTACCTCTGTAAAAAACCGGTTGCTGCGGCATACAAAAGTGTACTAAATCGGGCTTCAGTTCATCCAGATAGCGGCGGAAGCCTAGCTGCTCTGCCAGCGAATAATTAGCAAAGTCGACCGTGCGGATAGTGAAGTTAGGGTTGTGCGGCTGCCAATAGTCGCGGTCCTTGGTGGGGACAAGGATGCTATAGCGGTTGGTCGTGTCAAGCCGCTCCAGCTGCTCGAGCAGCTTCACGACATATGTGCCCGTGCCAGAATTGATCACACGGGCGTCGATTGCAATATGAAAACTCATACCCTCTAGTATACAGTCCTCGCACCGAAAGCGCCAGATGGACAAGGGTATGTCAAGGTGGGTAATGATAATCTAAATTCTTATATAAAAGTGCTATAATACCCATATTACGAGTAATATGATGAAACTACCGCAACACATAGCAGCCCAGACGAATCTGGCGCAAATAGAATATATTCTTCACCAGGCAGGCTACCATATCACTGGGACAGACAGCCAGCGGCCCTGGGGTGGGTTTATCTGTATTGACCCAGCACAGGCAGAGCAGTTTGCGGTGGATTTCTTTGCGGCATCGGAAGTAATAGCTAAGGACAATGCTCATGTGTCGCTCAGTCCTAAGATTCTTTTTGTCCGGCCAGAGGCGCGCCTGAGCTGGCAATATCATCATCGGCGGGCGGAGCTGTGGCGTTTTCTGACTGCTGGTGCGTACTATTGCAATATGAGCGACGAGCTACCAGCCCAGCCAACGCCAGCTCAGGCAGGCGATATCGTAAGGCTGGCGGCAGGGGAGCGCCACCGTGCTTGCGGTGATACCCAGCGCCCAACGATCATTGCTGAGCTCTGGCAACACACCGACCCAGCGCACCCATCAACAGAGGATGATATTGTGCGGGTGGCGGATGATTATCAGCGTCAATAGTGGTTATAAATAGATATTGAATTGAGATTATTACGACCTCTGAGTGGGCGAGTCATCAAACAAGCAACTACTTATAATTTATCTAATTGGGATACTCTTGGTGCGATGAGGCTGAGTTGACTCAATATGCGGTATTCTTGAGAATCGAATGTAGCATATATAGTGCAGCTTGCTACATCATTAAAAGCTTATGATAAGTAAAAATCTCATCTCTCCGTTGTTCGAAAAACAACACGATCATATAAATAATAATTCCACACCAGCGATACACCAGTAGCAATAATTTTTGCGAGCAGCAGCACAAGTGGCTCAGCATGAATAACAGAGGCCAGGATAGGCGAAGCGCAGAAAATAACCGCATTTTGCAGCCCCCACAAACCCGCCAGAGTGACAACAACAAACAAGATCAGTTGCCGGCGCACATCACCCTGAGCGCGAAAAGTGTACGACTTATTAGCAAAAAAACTAAAAATAAAGGCTAGGCCCGTTGACACCGTATTAGCCGCGAGCTTTGGCAGGCCAAGTGTGGTGAGTCCAAATAGCAAGCCAATATCGATCGCTGTATTAATCCCGCCAACAAGCGCAAACCGCAGCAACTTACCTCTGTTATTTGCGATGACGAGCCTCACGATGTTCCTCGACGAGATAAGGTGGGCGCTGCTTCGTTTCGCTAAAAATCCGGGCGATGTATTCGCCAATAACTCCCAAACTCAGCAGCTGCACTCCACCAAGAAAGAGAATCACTGCCATGAGCGACGAATAGCCTGCACCGGTTGGCACACCAAACAGTGGTCGGATGAGCAGATAGAGGATATAGATTGAGGCCAAGAAGGCGATAAGGAAGCCCAGCACGGCCGAGATACGCAGTGGCGCGGTCGTAAAGCTTGTGATGCCGTCAATGGCCAGGTTAATGAGCGTGCGCGGACTTTGCTTGATGCTACCAGCAGCCCGTGGGTCACGGTCATAGAGAATCTCCTTCTTTTTGTAACCCACCCAACTAAAGATCGCTTTGGTATTGCGCTGAGATTCGCGCAGTTGGGTGATGGCAGTGACGCAACGTTTGCTCAGTAAGCGGAAGTCGCCCGTGTCGATCTGAACAGGAATATGCGTCGTACTCTGGAGGAGGCGGTAGTACCAAGCGGCAGTTTTTTTCTTGAGCCAGGTCTCGCCCGAGCGGCTTCGACGCCGCGCGTATACATCATCGTACCCCTGTTCCCATAGCTCGATCATCTGCGGGATCAGCTCTGGTGGGTCTTGTAGGTCGGCATCGATTACCACGACAGCATCACCCGTGGCATGGTCGAAGCCAGCGAGCATAGCAGCTTCTTTACCAAAGTTGCGCGAGAGATTGAGATAGGCAATAGCGGAATTGTGTTGTTGCTCGATCTGGATGAGCTCGAGCGTATGGTCGTGGCTGCCGTCATTAATAAATAAGAATTCGAACTGGTAGCGCCGGCGATCGACACTGCGCTGCAGCGTCTCAAGCCGGGCAAACAGCTGTGGTAAAACAGCTGCTTCGTTGTAGGCAGGGATAAGAATAGTGATTGTTTTCATCGTAGCCTTATTGTATCACTTATTGGTTGGTATGAGCGCGATGAGCGACTGGATGGACGATGCCACTACTGCACCACTGGCCTCGAGCCGTGCCGTCTTGGCCTGGGCCGATTCCAGCTCATTTGTGCCAAGGATTGCCCCAGCGTGGCCCATCTGTACTCCAGATGGTGCACTGTGGCCCGCAATGTAAGCATAGACTGGTTTGCTTATATGACGCTTCATATAATCCGCCGCGGCAATCTCGCTCGTGCCACCAATTTCACCGATTAGCACAATCTGCTCTACCGCCGCATCTTGTTCAAACAACTGCAAGCAATCAATAAAGCTGCTGCCGCCAATCATATCGCCGCCAATCCCAATTACATAGCGCTGGCCAATACCTGCCTGAGTGAGGAGGCTCATTGCTTCGTAGGTGAGCGTGCCGCTGCGACTGACGATAGCAGTATGGCCTGGCGTGGCGAGCGTGGCAGGGATGATGCCAAGGTTGTGCACGCCGGGGATGAGAACGCCAGGGCAGTTGGGGCCGATCAAAATAGAAGAACTGGTTGCTAAGCGTTGTTTTATATGCAACATATCGTGGACAGGTACGCCCTCGGTGATACAAATAATGAGTGGCACCTCTGCATCAATTGCTTCCATAATCGCTGCTTTGGCATAGGCTGCTGGCACAAAAATGACGGAAATATCGACAGGCTGCTGCGCCTGAATCTCGTGAATCGTCCGGAAGACAGGCACGCCGTGCACTTCTGTAACCGATTGGTTGGGCGATGTGCCACCAATGATATGTGTGCCACTCGCTAGCATACGCTCGGTATGAAATGAGCCGTTTTTGCCCGTTATGCCCTGGATGATAACATGCTTACCACGAAAGATATCAGGGGTCATCATACGGCCTCCTCCAGGATCTGAGAGAGGTTATCATAGAGTGGAATGTGCTCGCGGGCAAGGAGCGCCTTGGCTTCGGTCTCGTGGTTACCTGTTAGGCGGACAGCGAGTGGCGGGAGGTCAGGTAGCTGCTGCTTGGCACTGATGATGGCCGCCGCTACGTCGTCGCAGCGCACAATACCACCAAAGATATTAATAATGATGAGCGCCACGGCAGGGAAGCGAGCAATCTGCTTAAAACTAGCCAGGATCTTCTCTGGAGTTGCCGTGCCGCCAATGTCAAGAAAATTAGCTGGCTGCACGCCGCGGGCAGTCACCGCATCGACAGTTGCCATTGCCAGACCTGCGCCGTTGGCAATCGTCGCAACTGTCCCATTATGGTCGAGCGTGACGAAATTATGATCCTCTGCTGCTGCTTCGTGCCACTGCGGGTGGCGAAACAGCGCCGCATCGTCAATCGTCATCTTTGCATCACCAGCGATGAGCTGGCCATCTGTCGTCACGACGAGTGGGTTAATCTCGAGTAATAGACAATCGTTGTCAATAAAGCAACGCAAACAATTCGCCACTATATCCTCAAGAGCAAAGGCTTGCTCTGGTAGCGACAAATACTCTGCTAATGCTTCGGCCACAATAGGAACCGTTTGCGGCGTGATAGCCTGGCGAAAGAACGCTGCGCTCTTATGCTCCTCCACATCGATGCCACCGCTGGTGTGGGCGAGCAGCTCGATGGATGAGTGCTCGCGGTTGATGGTGAGCGAAATGTAGCACTCGCGGGCGATGGAGAGGACTTCCTCGGCAAGGAGCTTCGTGGGGGTGTATCCACCGATATCGAGAGCAAAGAGACGCTGAATGGTTGGCACAACGGCGGATTGCTCGCGGACGATCACCACACCGCCTGCCTTGCCGCGGCCACCGATCGGCACTTGTGATTTGAGAACAATGGGGGCAGTGGGCGCGACCGTTGCAGATTCTACAACAGTACTCTGCGGCACCGCCACACCAGCCTCAGCCAAGTATTGCTTGGCTTGGTATTCAAGAAGACGCATAGGTATTATTGTACGCATAGATGGCGAATATGCAAAATGATTGCGTGCGTAACAGAGCTGATAAGACGCAGGTTAATTGTGCACTAGTAGAGTATGGTATGCTACTTTCGCATGATAACTTGTACAAGAAAATATATGGAGGCCAGTAACCTAGCAGGCGGAGAAGCACTATGTAGAATCTGGCCGGAATATTTTCGGTACAATTACCATGCGAAAGCCGGTTTTTACAATTCACCTCTTTGGCACTAGTCTTTTCCTCTTGTTAACTAGAAAATAGAGTATTACTGAAGAAGAGAGGAGTAATCAGCAAGTATTTTGAGATTTCGCCTGGTTCGTTTTGCGGTAGAACAACTAAGCTGAGTTATTTGCCGGTAAAAAACTTCCGGAACTTGAGTAGACCTGTCTGGTTGGGTAGTGGGCCGTTGTGGATAATACTACGGATATAATCGACTGATACATTGCGCTGCCGCTGGATAGTAAAGCGCTGGCGATAGGCCGCTGGCTGGTGAATAACAGAGGCGAGCATACCACGCAGTGCTGGCCAACCATTGCCATGGCGCAGTGCACTCAAGAATATCAGCCAGTAGGTGAGGCAAAAGCGCGCCCCAATCGACCAAAACAGCCGTCCTGGCACATTCTTGATAAAAATAAGTGGCAAGTTCTTAAAGGTATTGTATACCGCGAGCCCCGGGACTTTGCTGCTGCTGGCACCGACCTTGTGGTATGCGACGGCGTGCGGTGTGAAGCGCACTGTCCAGCCTGCTAGCTGCGTGCGAAAGCTGAGATCGACGTCTTCGTAGTACATGAAGAATGCTTCGTCAAAAAGATCAACCGTGTCGAACAGTGCCGTGCGATAGACTGCTCCGCCACCTGTTGCACCAAACACTGCTCCGGCCTCTGTTGGTGCATGGCTAATTGGCTCATCGCGGTGGCGCGGGCCAGGTAAGCCCCAAGTGGTGTAGAAGTCGCCCGAGCTATCGATGGTCGTCCCATCGCGACGAGCCAGCAGCCCAGTGGCAATACCACAGTGCGGATGAGCTCGTAGCTCGTCCACCAAGGCTTGGCACCAGTGTGTGTCAGCTACTGCGTCGGGGTTAAGTACGCCAACAAAGCGGAATTGCTGCTCTTTAGCATAGCGCAGGCCTGTGTTAATACCACCGGCGAAGCCGAGGTTGCGCTGGTTCTCAATGATGACGAGACTGAGCGCAGGGTGCTTAGCTTGATATGAGCGGAAGCGTGCCACCGAGTCATCATGCGAGTCGTTATCGACTACGATAATAGTCGGCACCAGCGTCTGCTGCGCCAACGAATCGATGCATTCTAGGGCATCATCGGCGCCGTTCCAGTTAAGAACTATGATTGCAAGATTGTTTTTTACCACGGTCATATTATATAATGGCCAGAGAAACTATGAAAGTAACAAATCTTTTGCAACGAAAAAACCGCATCTTGCTGCGCGAGTTAGTCGTAACGGACTTCAAGCTACGCTACCAGGGATCGGTGCTGGGCTATTTGTGGTCAATCCTCAAACCGATATTTTTGTTTATTATTTTGTATATCGTGTTCGATAAATTCCTCGGCCTTGGTAAGCAAGTCGAGCACTATCCGGTGTATCTTTTGGTGGGAATTGTGCTATGGAACTTCTTTAGTGAGGCGACGGTGCAAGGGCTGCAGTCGATCGTCTCGCGGGGCGACCTGATCCGCAAGATCAACTTTCCCAAGTACATTATCGTTATCTCAGGTACAATCTCGGCCTTTATCAACCTTGCCATCAACATGGTGGTGATTTTAGGTTTTTGTTTGGTTAATGGCGTACAGTGGTCGCTTGAGGGATTGTTGGTTATTCCACTCATCCTCGAGCTCTATGTGCTCTCCCTAGCAGTGGCATTTTTCCTTGCGACGATTAATGTGAAATACCGCGATATTGGCTACCTATGGGAGATCTTTATGCAGGCTGCCTTCTATGCCACACCAGTTATTTATCCTTTGCAGATGGTGATGGAGCGTATGCCGGCTGCTGCGCCATACCTCATGCTCAACCCAGCCGCCCAGATCATCCAAGACGTCCGCCAGGTGCTGGTAACACCCCAGACCATCCAGCTCTACGACCTCGTGGCATACCCTATGGTGCTCATACCATTTGTTTCGATTATCATTATCATCCTGCTGGCGGTGTTTTATTTCCGGCGCAACCAGCAGTATTTTGCGGAGAGTATCTAGATGGCGCAACCAATCGTTGTTATCAATAACCTTACCAAATCCTTCAAGATCCCGCTGGAGGCAAGCTCGGGCATCAAGCAGAAGCTCATTAATATTCTCAAGGGGCGCAAAGGATATCGGATCTTTACCCCGCTTAAGGATATCGACTTCACCATCAACGAAGGCGATTTCTTTGGTATTGTTGGGCGCAATGGCTCAGGCAAGAGCACACTGCTCAAGACGATTGCCGGCATCTACACCCCCAATAGCGGGAGCGTCGAGGTGGGTGGCTCGCTAGTGCCGTTTATCGAGCTGGGCGTTGGCTTTAACCCAGAGCTCACTGGCCGCGAGAATGTCTTTCTCAATGGTGCACTGCTCGGCTTTAGCCACGACGAGATGGAGGCAATGTATGATAAAATCGTCGACTTTGCCGAGCTGGGCGACTTTATGGAGGAGCGGCTCAAGAATTATTCCAGTGGGATGCAGGTGCGCCTGGCTTTCTCTATTGCTATCCGTGCCCATGCCGATATCTTACTGCTAGACGAAGTCTTGGCGGTGGGGGACGAAGCTTTCCAAAAGAAGTGCTACGCCTACTTCGATAAACTCAAGCGCGAAAAGCGCACCGTTATCCTCGTCACGCACGATATGTCTGCGGTGGAGCGCTTTTGTAACAAGGCGGTGTTTATCGAGGATGGGAAGGTGAAGATGATCGGCAAGCCATACCGCATCGCCGCCGCCTATAGCCGGAGCAACATCAAGAGTTACAACGAGTCAGAAGGGCTAGACGAGCAAATCTCAGACGACTTCGACATCACACTGCGCGGCAGCGATGGAAACGAGCAGACGGTGTATGAGTATAACGAAACTATGACAGTGGAGCTAGAATGGCAGCAAACAGGGGTCAAGCATGTTGGTGTGGCAATCTTCCGCGAGAATGGCGAATATGTCTATGGCCCGAACACCTACCAAGAAAAGGTGAAGATTGCTGGCAAGAATCGCGCGACCTACACTGTGCAGCTCAACCTCAACGAGGGGAGTTACTTCATCAAGGCTGGCCTGATGGGGGCGGACGACACGAAGACGATCGCCTTTACTGAGGAGGGGCCGCACTTCTCCGTCCAGCGCGATTATGATCATGGCCGGTGGGGTGGTGTTACCAAGCTCAAGCATACCTGGAAATAGGGAGAAATGTCGTATATATTACATCGTTTGACGCACCTTATCAAAGCCAATCGCCATCTCCACCGCGCGGTACGTTACCTTTTAACGCCGTATCGAGTCTATCTTGATGCTCGCCAGCGTCGCATCTACGATGCATGGCAGCGTCAGCATACTGAGCAGCCGCCAGCACTTGCCTCACTTACTGAGCAGCCGCGTATCTCTATCATCGTACCGACGTATAATACGCCAATTCCATTCCTGCGAGAGATGGCGCAGTCGGTGGTGGCGCAGTCGTACCCACATTGGGAACTTATCCTCGTTGACGATGCCTCGACCAACGAGACTACCCGCCAGGCGATTCGTGACCTAGCCGAGGACATACCGCAGCTCAAGCCATTCTTTTTGGACAAGAACCGCCACATTGCCGGTGCAACCAACTACGGCATCGCGCAGGCTACGGGCGAGTACATTGCGCTGCTTGATCATGATGATACCCTCCATCCCGACGCGCTTTTGTGGGTTGCGGCTGCGATCGACCGCACGGGCGCGCAGTTCGTCTACACCGATGAGACGAAGATGGACGAGCACGGGCGGCCATATCAGCCATTTTTCAAGCCCGATTGGAACGAAGATTTTTTGCGTGCGGTGAATTACATCACGCACTTTGCCGTCATATCGCGCCAGTTACTCACAGAGGTTGGCGGTGAAGATGGGTCGTATAATGGCACGCAGGATTGGGAGCTGTTCTTGCGCCTGACGCGGGCTTTGCAGCCCGAGCAGATTGCTCATGTGCCGCAAATTCTCTACTATTGGCGTGTCCACCAAGCCTCCACAGCGAAAGATCTCGATGCTAAGCCCTACGTCATCGATGCGCAGCGCCGCGCCCTCGAGGCAGACAGCGCTGCTCGCCAGGTGCAGACCCAGGTAGAGCGCGACCCGCAGTATGGCGCTCAGTGGCAGATGAGCTATATCTTAGACCAAGCATATAGCACTGACACCGCGTTGTTCGATGAGTCGACCACTGTTGGTCAGCTGCTTGAGACAACCACTGCCGAGATGATATGCCTGACGCAGCATGGTGCGCTACCTTCTAGTATGCTGCAGCATCTCGCTGCCGATGCCGCTCGCCCAATGATTGGTGCGGTGGCGCCACGGATTGCCGATGAGCAGCAGGTGATTGCAAATTTGTCGTCGATTTTGCAACCATCAGTAGTGGATCTGCTTCAGCAGCTCAGTCGGCGCTCATTTACCAAACATATCTACTTGACAGCCCGCTATAATCTTGGTACTATCGACGCACCAACAGTGGTGGTGGCGCGCACAAAACTTGCCGCTCTTGCGCCAGATACACCGCTTACCAGTGCTCAGATAACTGCTGCACTCTGTGGTAAAGGATACAACACACTATATAACCCGCACGTAACACCAGAGGAGGACGTATGATCGGTAAAGTACACAAAGCCGCCAAGAAAAGCATGAAGATTATCAAAGATGATGGAGTGATCGGCTTTGGTAAGCGCGCCACCAAGTATGCCTATTATCGTAAATTCCCCGAGCGCAAACAGAAGTATTACAAAGATATCCTCTTTATCAACGGCTGCACCCTGCCGCACCCCGAGCGCTACCGTGTGGCACACCAGATGGAGCAGCTGATGTCGCAAGGGCTAACGGTGGAGAGTGTGTTTTATGATCGACTCTCGCTGGATGACCTCAAGTATTATCGTGGCTTCGTCTTCTTCCGCTGCCCAGTGACAGAGACGGTGCGGGAGTTTATCAAGCAAGCGAAGTTCTTCAATAAGACCTGCTTCTTCGATATCGACGATCTTGTCATCGATCAAACGTATACCGACGGCATTAAATACGTCCAGCAGATGAACCAAGCCGATAAGCAGCTCTATGACGATGGGGTGAACCGCATGCGTGAAACGCTTAAGCTCTGCGACCACGTTGTGACGACTACAACGCAGCTGCGTGATGAACTGCAAAAGTACACCACCGGTGATGTACTGATTAACCGCAATGCTGCTTCTGATGAGATGATCAAGACGTCTAATATGGCGCTGGAGGATCTGACTGAGGGGAAGATCACCAAGGATACAGACAAAATCATCATCGGGTACTTTAGTGGGAGTATTACGCACAACGAGGATTTCGAGCTAGTCATCCCAGACTTGATTCGGCTGTTTGATGCGTATCCGCAGCTCCACCTCAAGATAGCCGGGATTCTCGATGTACCGGCCGCGCTTGAGCCGTATAAAGAGCGGGTGATGACCTCGGGCTTTGTCGATTGGCGGGAGCTACCTAAGGTGATGGTGGACTGCGATATTATTCTTGCACCACTGGTCGATACAATCTTTAACCGTGCGAAGTCTGAAAACAAATGGCTCGAGGCTGGCCTCGTCAAGGTGCCGACGGTGGCGAGTCAGGTGGGGGCCTTTGCCGAGCAAGTGAAGGACGGCGAGACGGGCCTCTTGGTTGGCGCGGATAACGATTGGTATACAGCGCTCGATCGCCTCATTACCGACAAAACACTGCGTACTCAGCTGGGTGAAAATGCACACAAGATTGCCGCCAATGATTATTCGACGGTCTACACTGGCTACACGCTTGCATCGTTTATACGGAAGCGCTTAGCACGCAATATTGGCTTTGTTTTGCCTTCGACGGATATCTCGGGTGGAGTGATCGTTGCCGTCAAACACGCTGACATTCTCCGTAAGGCGGGCTGGGATGTAACGCTGATCGATTCAGTGAGTAAGCATGCCCTTAAGCAAGCCAAAAAGACCTACCAATACCGCTCTGAATTGCCAGGTTTTAATGTTATTACAGCGCATAAGACGAAGATAGAGGCCTTCTTTGACACGCAAGTGGCGACGCTGTGGTCAACGGTAGAGATTATCAAAAAGCACCCCAATGTACGCAATCGGCTCTACTTCGTCCAGAACTTCGAGACTGATTTTTATATCCCCGGCACGGGTGGGCCACGCTTCGCGGCTAACGCATCGTACTGTGACCAGTCGGGTGTGCGCTACGTAACAATGTCGCTCTGGTGCCAGAAGTGGCTCAAAGATATGTTTGGCAAGGATGCGAAGTATGTCTCGAACGGCATCGATATCGAGTATTATCCATACCGCGAGCGCGATTTTGACAGTGGTCGCAAGATAAAAATCCTCGTTGAGGGCGATAGTAAGAGCGAGTATAAAAACACCGACGAAGCCTTCCGCATCATCAACCAACTCGACCCTGCGAAGTATGAAATTTCATACCTATCGTACCGCAAAGAGCCCAAGGACTGGTACCGCGTCGATACATTCTACAATCGCATTGCACCCGAGAAGGTCGGCGAAGTATATGCTAGCTGTGACATTCTCATCAAAACAAGCATCCTCGAGAGCTTCTCCTACCCACCACTCGAGATGATGGCAACTGGTGGTCTTGCGGTAGTGGTGCCTAATGGCGGTAATGTCGAGTACCTCAAGGATGGTGAGAACTGCCTCCTCTACCAGCAGGGTGATATAGCGGCTGGTGTAGCGGCCGTAGAGCGCCTGGTAGCGGACAAAGCGCTGCGTGACAAGCTTATCGCTGGTGGCCGCCAAACTGCCAACGACTATCAATGGAAGAATATTGAGGAGAAAGTGGCAGCGATTTACGAATAAAGTTGTTGTCTTGTTATAACATATGATACTCCTCCCACAGATATGGGAGGAGTGTTTTCTATGTTGATCACTCGTTACTCTTCTCGACGAGCTTAATCATCACTGCTTCGACATGTGAGCCGGGCCGGTCGCCGGCAACTTCGCCATTCTTTTTCCAACCTTGCCAACCTACCCAGGAGAGGTGAGTGTTGTAATAAATATCGTAGCGAGTGGCGTCGGCAGGACTGAGGCTAAGCTTGAGGGCTTCGAGCGCTTTACTCTGGCCAGTCGTGCCACAAGGCTGCGATGATGAGAGAGTGGCTGGTGGGAGCCACTGGCCAGCAGTTTTTGCTTCGCACTGGATGGTAATAGGTGAACCATCGCGCAGCGATACGGCTTTGCCAAGACGGATTGCCTCGAGGTAGCGTGATTTGCCAGTGGTGCCAGCCATGATAGGGTGTGGCACATCGGGCATCCAGCCGATGTAACCTACGTGGGCAGCGTAGCTCAGTTGGTAGAGATCGGGCACAGCAGTATTGGTTGGGTTATAAAAGGCACCGCCAGGCATGCTGAGTGTATGCTTCGGCACAAGGCGCACCTCTAGTGCTTCGAGCTGCCGGTAGGCACCGGTCGAACCAGCTGGTTGGCCATTCTTGGCCCAACCCATCCAGCCGACGTATTGCGAGTAACCTCGGTACCAGATGTCGTATGCAGTGGCAAGTTTGCCAGTGAGTAAGAAGCGGACTGCCTCAATGGAGCGGAACTGCCCTGTGGTGCCGGATACGTCGCCCGCTTGTTTCCAATCTTGCCAGCCGACGTAGCTAACGTGTGATGAATATTGGATGTTGCCTGGCAGACCCGTTGTGTTGTGGAGCGATGCTTTGATGGCTTCGATGCGACGGCTTTGGCCAGTGGTGCCGCTCATCATCTCATCGCGTACTTCTGGCTGCCAGCCAACCATACCGACATGTGAGCTGAGTGATAGCTTGAGGGGTGATGGGTCGCTATGCGCCGCAATATTTTTATACGCTACCCCAGGTGACTCAGGCGCAGGCGTTCCTTTGCGTACAAGCTTTATTTCGATCGCTTCGATAGCATTGTTAGCTCCACCAGTTGCACCAGCCACTTCACCATTCTTAGCCCAGCCCATCCAGCCAATGTAGCTCACGTGGGCGCGATAATAGATGTCGTACGCCTGGGCGAGAGTACCAGTTGGCTGGATCTTGACGGCAGTGATTGGCCGGCCAAGCCCTGTTGTACCCGATTGCATACTACCCTGCACAGTGGGTTGCCAACCGCGCTCGTTGCTGTATGAGGTATAAGTTACCTCACCATCGATCGTGAGAGCTTGCATTGCCTTGCTTTGACCAGTGACGCCTGTAATGCCACGGTTATGAATTACCCCTGTCCAGCCGATGTAGCTGCTGTGCGATCGGAAGCTAATGAGTGGCCGGCTATGCTGGGTCGAGCCAAACCAGTCGTTCCACACTCGCCAGAAGTTGCGGTTGCCATAGGCGCTGCAATGATCGCCTAAACCATACATATTAGCCAGGGCTGCTTGATTGGGTTGGTAGGGTGTGTAGGTGTAGAGCGCCGCTGTGGCCTTGCTCTCGATATACACATCGCCAGCGCCGCAGCCTCGCTGCACCACATTCCACAGGATACGATTGGTCGCAAACGGTTTTTTATACGACCACCATGGTTGCTGCATACTATCCAGATACCAGCGGATGAGCTGTGCTCCTGAGGCAACTTGCATCGAGAAGCCAGCATAGTTGCGATCGCAATTGGCACTGCCACCCGGGCCGCTATCGGGGCAGTGCGAGCCCATGGCATAGGTGTATTGGTTTTGGAGGGGCCAAGTGTCAGAGGTGAGTGGGCCAGCCGACTCGGTGGCGATCTTTACTAGCAGGACTTTAGGGTTGAGATTGTTTTGCTTGGCAGCATCATAGATAATCTGCGCGGCGCTGACTGCTCCAGCGGGGATCGTTCCACCGAAGTTATTGGCAGGGATGTAATTGCCCGGTGTGTATTTAGGCACTTCATAATAGTCCTTGAGGCAGACATATGGTGGCCCATGCCAACCTCGAGCGGCGGCATACTGTGCTCGGCTGATATCGCGCCGGCCGTGTTCGGCAGCAGGCTGCCGGCCATAGGTGTCGCATTGTGGGTTGAGGCTATTGAGAAACGCCTGAATATCTGCCACTGACATATCGTCGCTATTGGTAAAGAGCAAATCATCAACGATATTGCCTGCTCGCCAATCGGCTGCCGTTACTGCTTGGGCTGGATAGGAGAGGACAGTCGCAGCAAATAAACTCACACATAAAACACCAGCAAGGATATATCGCCAATATGTTGAGAAGGGGCGGGCGGTGGAACATGATTGAGTCATCATTTAGCGAATCTCCTTATCAAGTGTCTTCGTGAGTGCCTTGCCACCAAGCGGCGTGACAGCGAGAGAGATATGCCACGTACCTTTGGGTAATGATCGGGCGGGCACAGAGAAGCCAGCACAGGTGGAATATTCTGGTTGGTAGATGATGGCAGCGTGCTGCTCGGAGCGCTGCCCGCTACTAGTGATCGTCAGCACGCACTGACCAGAGGAAAAGCCGTGCTCTTTCAGTTTGGTAGTCACGACGACCGTCTCGCCCGACTGCTCGGCAGAGAGCTCAATGTGCTTGGCCGAAGCTGGGACTGGCGCAGGCTGAGCCTGGGTGGTGCGCTGCTGTGAGGTATCTTTGGTAGTATTCGTATCGTGGTTTGTGTTGTTGTCTAGAAATGATTCTTTCGTGGCGGCATCGGTCTTGTGCTGTGTTTGTTTTTGGGCTGGCGTTGGCTCATCTGACAGGGGTGGCAATGGGGCGGGGCGCGTTGCGATATAGGCACCATAACCACCAGCGACGATGAGTGCAATGCCAATACTAATGATGAGCGTGAGACGTTTTTTGGATAGAGTACGTAATAATTTCATAATGCTTGTGCTATTAGTGTTCCATGTCACTATAGCATAAGCGTCATGAAAGGGGAAGGTGGAAGATGGAATATCAAAAAATCCTTATATAATCTATCTTCTCAATGGTATATCAGAACCCTACCAATTCTCGTATCGCTCTGTTTGTATCACCCTCTCATTCAAGACACCACAAAGAGTACTGCTTCTCTATAAACATCAACCCCCTAGTGTTAGCACCGAAATTTATGCCACCGGTGGTACCGGTATCGGCGCGTGGTAAGCCCAATAGGTGCCAAAGGTATAGTACAGCAAAATTGCCCCGCAGCCAAAGAATATAAGGGCGTGAAACACCTTAGCCGAGGTAGTATGGAACCAAATATACTTGCGTAGCCACACCCCACAGGGGATGAGGAGCACGAGTAGCGCCGTAAAGTAACGCCCCTGCACTCCATCGGCGTAGTATGCACCAGCACCAAAGCGAATTGGTAGCAGCGCCCAGGCGGTGTACATTGCGTATGAAACCGCCGCAATAAAGACGGCAACAGTGGTGAGGTTGGCCGCGGCTAATCGACCAGCAGCTGGTGCTAGTGCTTGTTCCTCAGCCTTATCACGCTTGATGAGTGCAAGAAAGACCAGCAGAAAGAGTGGAATCAAAACAAAGAGCGGCAGGTGATATTTGAAGCTTGAGAAGTCGCCCACACTACCACGTACTACGATATCGGTGTAGCCAATGTTTGGATTGATATAGGTATTAAAGAGGATACGGATAAACCTAAGTGGGTTGTGATGCAGTGGATTATCGGCTGCACCAGATGAAAGGAGTGCACCATCATAGATCTTTTGCCAGATGAGCAGTGCCGCCAGCGACACAATGCCAGCGCCCGCGATCAGTGCCCACTTGTGCAGGTTGAAGGGGAGCTTCTTGAGTAGTGATGGCAATTTCGATAGCTCGGTGTTTGGGATAAAGAGCCGCCTTGGCAAAAACAGCAGTGGAAAGAGCAGCAAACCATTAACCGCCTTGGTCAGTGCCAGCAGCGCTGCTATAGCTAAGAGGCCAGCAACTTGCTTGCGGTGGATCGGCGTTTCTTGGGTGTAGAGATTGAGTGTCATGGCGGTAATGAGGAATATCGCCACGTTCGTCATGACGTCGCTCGAGAGTGAGGCGGCGAGATGAACCATTAGTGGTAACAGCCCCACTACTGCAAAGACCCACTTGCCAATCCGCACCCACTTGATAATGAAAAATACACTGAGCGCATAGAACAGTAAGTTTGCAATCCGCCCAAAGAGAATCGTTAGGCCCGTCGACCCATTAAAGAGATTAGCGATGAAAATACCAAGCGTTTGCGGCGCATGCATAATAGGTGCATAGCCCACGGCACTGTTACATTTGCTTGTCTTGAGTTCTGAGCGGTTGATAGGGCGCGAATAATCAGCGCTGATATTGCCATGATACACTGATGATGCTCGGCCATTAACGTCCACTGGGTAGGTGCAGCGCTTGGACTCGAGGCGCCCGTCAGCCAGCGCATACGCCCGCAAGTAGTGCATATTCTCATCACTCACTGATAGCTGCGGCACAAAAAACGCCGATAATAAGCCAAACAACAAACACAGCGAAAGAAAGACTCGCTCTGGCCGTGCAATAAATGATTCGAATAATGCCCAATATTTCTTCATAACACGCCTGATTATAGAGCACAAATCACAACAGAGCAAATTATGGTCTAAATCGCGAGAAATAATCAACCAGTGGTATACTAAATAAGATTATGCAATCTAAAAATTATATCTGGAACTCTATTGGCTCCTTTTTGCAAAGCGCCATCTCGCCAGCGCTCCTGCTGCTTATTACGCGGCTTAATGGCATTGCTGACTCGGGGGTCTTTTCCTTTGCGCTGTCGCTCTCGGTAGTGTTTTGGGCGATTGGTTTGTGGGGCGGGCGTACTTATCAAGTGTCGGATGTGCGCAAAGAGTTTAGTAGTAGCAGCTACCTTGCCGTTAAACTCGTGACGTCGATCGTGATGATGGTGGGTGCGGTGCTGTTTTGCGCGGCAAATCACTATGATGTCGTTAAGTCGAGTATCATCATCGCGCTCGTATTCTTCAAGGCGCTGGAGGCAGTGGCTGATGCACTCTATGGTGTGCTGCAAATCCACCACAGGCTCTACGTTGTTGGCTATTCGCTTACTATCAAGGCAGTGGGTGGTTTTGGAGCATTTTTACTCGTCGATATGCTTGTGCACAGTGTGCTGTGGGGGGTAATAGCAATTGTGATAGTCAATGCTCTCATGCTTGTGTTGTATGATTGGCAACAGGTGCAGCGGTACGAATCTATCCAGCCCCATATCGACCATCTCGTACCCAAGCTGCGTCATGTTGGTATGATCATGCGGCGCTGTGCACCAGTGTTTCTTACCACATTTCTGACAATGTTTTCGCTTAATATCCCGCGCTATTTCCTTGATACATTCCACACGCACGAGATCGCTTATTTTGGTATTATGGCTATGCCCATTACCTTGCTCTCGCTATTTATTACCTTCATTATTCAGCCCAATATCGTGCAACTGTCGGAGCTCTATCATCAGCAAAAGCGCCTCGAGTTCCATGCTTTGGTGAGCAAGATTATCCTTATCGTCTTGGGTATTAGTGCGTTGACACTGATTGCGACGTGGCTGGTTGGAGCACCGCTTCTTACTCTCATTTTTAATGCGCGTATTACTGATTATCGCACTGAGCTACTCATTATGGTCGTGGGAGCGGTGGCTAATGCGCTGGTGTCGATTTATATCAATATCCTCACCGTGCTGCGCGAATTTAAGGGGCAGTTCTATATACTCTTGCTGAGTAACATTGTACTCACAGTCGTATCGTATGGTGTGGTGCAGCACTACGCGATGCTGGGCAGTGTGCTGTGTTTTATGGTGGCAGGCATCATCCAAGCGGCGCTACTCGCGGCAGTTTATCACCGACAACTGCGCTCTATGGCTGCGTAGTAGGAATAGTAGATAATTTCTACCTCCCCACACTCCCTCCGACGAAGTAACAAAAGGGTTGAGTCTATGAGACACCGACTTCTTGTGCTGGGATAAAATCGATCATTACAATTGATTGTACACCTCTATCTGATGGAGCGATGAGAAAGTGGGGTTCTATCTAGTGCTAAGAAAGAGAGGTTATGAGATCCAAGTTTTTCTGACTCACTTACTTGGCAAAATTGATTGCAACGATATCATGAGGAGGTGAGAGATCTAACGGTGTTATATGAGTTTTTAAAAGGGGTAAGATAGCTCTTCAGTTATTTTTTGTCTCACATCGACCATACGATTTCATATATTTCAAAAAGCTTACGCTAACTGTGCTATAATAGCGGAAACAAAGGAGGGTATATGAGCAAGGGGATTGTAATATTGGGTTGTAATGGCCAAGTGGGGCGGGCGCTCCAGGAGGTATATCCAAAGGCGACAGCGCTAGGTCATCAGCAGCTCGACATTGCTGATGAAGAGCAGGTGCTTGGGTATGATTGGTCGGGTGTGGATGTCATTATCAACGCGGCGGCGTTCGTCAATGCCGATGGATCCGAAACGCGTGACGGCCGCACCAAAGCGTGGCAGGTTAATGCTGTTGGCCCGCGCAACCTCGTCAAGGTAGCACTGGAGCATGACATTACACTGGTGCACTACTCATCCGACTATGTCTTTGATGGGACGAACAAAAACCATGGTGAGGATGAGTCACTCTCACCACTGTCGGTCTACGGTGATGTCAAGGCAGCAGGGGATCTACTAGTTAGCCTTGCGCCACGTCATTATGTGCTACGTGTTTCGTGGGTGATTGGTGATGGGCATAACTTCCCGCGGACGATGAAGCGCCTGGCTGACATGCGCATTAATCCCAAGGTTGTGGATGATCAATATGGTCGGCCAACCTTTGCGTCGGAGATTGCGCGTGCCACCAAGCATTTGATAGACACCAAGGCTGAGTATGGTTTGTATCATGTTTCTAACTCCGGACCAATCAAGTCATGGGCAGAGCTTGCTGAGGATGTATTCGAATATGCAGGGCACGATCGCGATAGGGTTGTAAAAGTGTCAACACAAGAGTATAGTAAAGACAAGATTCCGTTTGCACCTCGACCGATGTATAGTGATATGAATTTGTCGAAGTTGCACAACACAGGATTCATCAGTGAGAGCTATCAGCCATTACTGGAAAACTACGTAAAAAACATAGCAGCGGTGGAATAAAGGAGAGAGGCAGGCCATGCCCAGAGTCAAAAAGAAAATCTTAAACGTCTTGTATCAGAGTGACGATAACTACGCAGTGGTGAGTGCGATTTCGATCGCATCATTGCTTGAGAATAACAAGACACTCGATGAGATTCATATTTTTTATTGTGGGTATAAGCTAAGTAAGCAAAGTAAGGATCGTCTCAAAAAGTTGGTTGAAAAATACCCCAATGCCTATTTAACATTTATCAATCCTAACGCGTACCACAAGAAATTACAGAAGCTAGGCGTCAAGCCGTGGCATGGCGTGTATGTGACGTGGCTCAAGATGCTGGCGCTAGCCGATCTTGAGATCAAGACCGATCGCGTACTCTATCTCAATCCGCATACGATCATTAACAGCTCGCTCGATGGATTGCTGGAGCTTGATTTTGAGAAAAATATCATGGCACTGGCCTACGATACGCTCACTAATCAGCACAAAGCAACGATTGGCCTCCAGCCCACCGATGGTTACTACAACTGTGGCATTATGCTTATCAATCACAAAAAATGGCTCAAAGATGATGTATCGAGCCAAGTGATAGAGCACCTGTCGAAGAAAAGTGACTATGTCATTGCCGATCAAGATCTCTGTAACGTTATGTTCCGAGGGCAGATTAAGACGCTCGATATCGCCTATAATTTCTCTAGTGCGTTTTATGCTTATCGGCCGCAAGATCTGCTGCGCATTAATAATCTTAAGCAGCCGTATTTCTATAGTTACGACGAGATTATGACCAACTATTACAGTCCCAAGATTATTCACTCGCTCTATGGCATTCAGGGTAAACCGTGGGAAGTTGGCAACAAGCATCCCAACCGGCTGCTGTGGCAAAAGTACTTTGCACTCACTCCGTGGAAAAACACCGAGCTTCCGCATGCTAAGAAAACACTGGTGTGGTATCTGTATGATGTCTTACCTCGCCCGATCTTTATGCAACTATACATCATGGCGGTGGAGCGTAAATTTGCCGAGGTTGATAAAGAAAAAATCGAAACGACCGAAGCAAACGTAAGGTAGAGCATATAATGAAACAAACCGGCTCGAGGAAATCGAGCCGGTTTTGTCGTGCGCTGCAAAGGGTAGTATTTCTTGATGTGGAATAGCGTCAATTTTCTATGCTCTTACTATCATGTATAT
>CAUPVK010000010.1:0-38572 GCA_963514895.1 uncultured Candidatus Saccharibacteria bacterium | reverse complement strand
CGTTGTAGGCAAGCAAGGCGACGTCTCGAGCCTGATTGGCGAATACCAGCCTGGCGATGTCGTAGCCCTCACCATCCTCCGTGACGGCAAAGAGCGTGTCGTACGCGTGACCCTGAGCGAGTATCAGGGCGGAGAGAGTGGGGAGTAGAGGAGAAGGGCTATAGCAGACGCAGTACACGCTTATTATCCTCGCTACGTCGTATTTCACCAGTCAGCAGATTGACATCAAACGTACCGTATTCCATCTCCGATTGAGGTCTGCAGTTGACCCAGCCATCAGTGATACCCTCAACAGTAATGCCGTCAAGAGCGATTCGCTCTGTTTTCCAGCGCACGCCAGTAGAGTCGAGCGCAAGCATACCTATGTGAGTAATAAATAGAATAATATCCTGATCAACGATTGGCTTTATGGCGACAATACCATCATATAGTTCATCTATTTTTGCGAACGACTGAGGATATCGTACATCACAAACATAGAGATCTCCTTGCTCAACGATGCACAACTGCCATGGGTTGGGAGCTGTGATTATGTCAGTAACAAGACCAGACGATGTATCACTAGAATGTATACCAAGCGTATAGCTTAGTGTTTCGTCGACCGTGATTCGGTATGGTGTCATATAGTCTAAGCCTGTTGGTCCAATCTCATAATCAACACCAGATGAAGGAAGGTCGATTGATTCGATAGTGTAGATGACAGGGAAGATGGTATTGAGAGTCATTTTTATCCTTTCTAGCGATTCTTTATATTCTTAGAATTACGTATAAGCATGCTTTATTAATTTATTGTAGCACCTTTGCAATACGCAAATCTGCTGAATTTTCCACAACAATTTATGGTATAACCTCTGTTCTATAAATGTATGATCGCCATATGTTGCAAGATATGCTTGGAGCTCGGCAAAATGTATGCTATAGTCGAACATAGGTGGGACAAACAATATGAGAACATAACACAGGGGGCATTGTGGAAACAATCAACTTTTACCAACTAATACGATATTATGCACGGAAGTGGCCGGTGATGATTGTTGCCATTCTCGTTGGTATTGGGCTGGGTGCGGCCTATGCGCTGTCTGTCCAGCAGCCGCAGTACAAAAGCTCGGCAACGTTGCTCCTAACAGGGGTAGAGCAGGGTCAAAACACCATTACGCTTACTAACTATACGACGCTCTTTACCTCACGGCGGGTGCTCGACCCAGTGATCGACCGCGCCCAATACAAGGGGAGCTACGAGACACTGCTGGCCAACACAACTGCCAAGCACGTAAAGAACACCGACATCATCACTGTCTCGATGAATGCTGGCGAGCCAAAGATGAGCGAAACCTTACTCAAACAGGCAATTACCGAGTTTGAAAAGCAAACGAAAGCATTGTATGGCAAAACCAAAGTTAGCATCAAAACTGTCGACGCTGTCAATACACCAAGTGCACCAGCAAGCATAGGGCTGTGGCAGGCAATGGCACTTGGTGGCGGTGGCGCACTGCTGCTTGCCATCGTAGGATTGTTCTTTGCCTACGACTATGCGCAGTCGCAGCGCGTGGCCGAAGCTGCTGCAGCTACATCCACGGCGACCAAGGCTAAGCGCTAGCTACGCTATCTATACAGAACTTATTTGCTGAAGTATACAGCCGCACGGGTACGCGGCATGATAACAACACAGGGTAACAAGGGGGTATACCATGTATCGGGAATACGGAAAACGCATCGAAGATGTGAGCATTGCGCTGGCTGCGCTGGTGATTCTAGGGCTACCAATGCTGCTGGTTGCAGCGGCAATCCGCCTCACATCGAAAGGGCCGGCCTTGTTCCGCCAGAAGCGCTTCGGCAAAGATAAGCAGCTATTTACAGTTTATAAATTCCGTACTATGTATACGAAAGCACCAAAGAATATGCCAACCAATAGTTTCACCAACGCAGATAGCTACATCACACCACTCGGTGGGGTACTGCGTAAGTTATCTATCGACGAACTACCACAGCTACTCAACGTCATCAAAGGCGAGATGAGTATCGTTGGGCCGCGGCCCGTCATTAAGACAGAGAAAAAGCTTATTAACCTGCGCCAAAAATACCACGCTAATTCCGTCAAGCCAGGCATCACTGGCTGGGCGCAGGTAAATGGCCGCGATGACCTAGACGACCAGCGCAAAGCCGAGATGGACGGTGAGTATGTGCAGCGGCTGAGCTTTCTGACCGACGTCAAGATTATGATAAAAACCATTGGAGCGGTATTGATGATGAGTGGCCACACAGAGGGAAGTGAACGGACAGTCACGGGAGTCGATAATGCCCTCGAATAAGAAAAAAGTCCTGTTCACCTCACACACCGCCAACTTCCAGAAGTTCAACCGGCCCTTCATGCGGATGCTGCGCGAACAGGGGTATGAGGTACATTATGCCTCGATGGGCGAGGAGCAGATTGAGGATTGTGACAAGCAGTTTGTCGTGCCATTTACGCGTAGCCCTTTCACGCTGAGTAATGTCCGGGCCTATCGCCAGCTCAAGGAGATTATCGACCGCGAGCAGTACGACCTCATCCACACCCACACACCGGTGGGGAGTGTGGTGACGCGCCTCGCCGCTCGGCAGGCTCGGCAGCGCGGCACGCGGGTGATCTACACTGCACATGGCTTCCACTTCTTTACGGGTGCACCGCTGCTTAATTGGCTGGTGTACTATCCCATCGAGCGCCTGATGGCGCACTACACCGACGTCCTCATCACGATCAATGCTGAGGATTATGCCCGCGCCAACCGCCACTTTGCCACTAGTGTGGTGTATGTGCCGGGGGTGGGGGTAGACCCAAAGCGGTTTGACATTACAATCAACAAGGACTCACGGCAGGCAATACGTGCGAAGCTAGGCATTAAGCCGAATGATTTCGTCATAATCTACGTCGCTGAGCTGTCGAAAAGAAAGAACCAGTCTTGGCTGCTCAGTGCGCTCAAGACAACCTTACAACAAGACACATCGATGCATCTTTTGCTGGTTGGTGCAGATAGTCTACAGGGGAAGATCCACAAGCAGTCTGCTCGCTATGGTATACAGAGTCAAGTTCATTTCCTCGGATATAGAAAGGATATACCAGAGTTGCTCCAGGCGTCGGATCTATATGTTTCTACGTCAAAGCAAGAGGGGCTGCCCGTTAATATTCTTGAGGCGATGATGGGTCGCATGCCAATTGTCGCCTTGGAATGCCGAGGGGTTGCTGAGCTCCTCTCGTTGGTGGGTGCTACGCCAGCGCGTGATGTGCAGACATTTCGCGCGGCTGTCCAGCACCACAAAAAGCACCGCTCCTTGCACCGCGAGAAAGACGCAATCCAATCCGCACTATCACGATACACGACACCAAATATTATGAAAAACATGCGCCAACTGTATGAATACGAGGGAGAGGCTGCTCGATGAACCAAGAAGGAACTATAGCGATCATAACGACTGGCCTCTTGCCGGTACCTTCGGTGATGGGGGGTGCGGTAGAGAACCTGGTGCAGAACTTTATTGATGAGAACGAGCGGCAAGGCGGCCCTCGCCTCACGGTATATAGCACCGCAACGCCAGATGCTATAGAAAAGGCTCAAGCGTATACACATACAGACTTCGTCTTTATACACACCCCATGGGTCATCAGAACAGCGGACTCTATACTCTACAGTATATTCCGGCGCCTTGTCGATACAAATAAGAGTGCGTCTTTGCGGGCAATCCTGCAGCGGCTGTATTTTTTGAGGAAGGTGTCAAAGCATATTGCTCGCAAAAACCATCGCAAAATACTGTTTGAGAATGCGATTATCCAGACGCACATCCTACGGTGGCACAAAAACCAGGAACGATACAAAGGTAGAGTTTATGTGCATATCCATAATGAGATAACTAACTTTTATAAGACATATAAGTATCTAGTAGGTGCAAAAATTATCGTTGTGAGCAAGTTCATCAAAGATAGCTTGATCGCTAAATCGGCGCAAAGTAATGAACGCAGCGGCCCACTACAAAACGTATCTGTGCTCAAGAATGCAGTTGACAATACCCGGTTTACTGCAATGACGAGAAAGCGCGCATCGAAGCTACTGCATCAACAATATGCCATCGATGCTTCAAAAAAGATCGTATTATTCAGCGGTAGACTGACTCCGGAGAAGGGGATTGATGTGTTGCTACGAGCGCTTGATCGGGTGAAAGAACAAAATTACCAGTTGCTTGTGGTTGGCAGCTCGTTCTTTGGGACTGATATCAAAAACCCATTTTTGAAGGAGTTGCGTGACCTCACCGAAGCGCATCGGGAGCACGTAACATTTACCGGATATATAGATTATGACAACATGCCGCTACTCTACCGCGGGTGTGACTTTGCAGTGTTGCCCTCGGTATGTAATGATGCTGCGCCGCTAACGGTTATAGAATCGATTACGGCAGGCTTGCCGATGATCACGACAAACAGAGGTGGCATACCAGAATATGCATCAGACAGAGCGGCTATTCTCCTTGATACAGACGAGACCCTTGAGCAGTCTATAGCAAAAAATATAGAAAAACTTCTCAGAGAGGACGACGCATTGCAAGCCATGAGTAAAGCAGGCCAAAGAGCTGCCAAAGATATGACACTATACAATTATTATAGAGAGCTCCTCGAGAAGCTGGGAGAAGAATAGAAATTTATGAGCACACTACAAAATTTAAATCTGAAAAAGATACTCGCGACCACGCTCGTGTTTGTGATGATCACGTACTATTACCTCTACGTGGTATCACCACAGTTGACGGCGTGGCTGCCTCTAGTGCTTATAATTGGCATTGTTCTATCGGGGATTATTCTGGTAGATTTTGCCATAACAAACAAGCTTACTAGGTGGCATTGTAAATACCTGCTCTTTTATATTGCGGTGCTTGGGATCTCAGTTATTTTTCAGTGGCCAAATGTCGCCTGGCTCGCACTAACTTCGAGTACGCTTTTGATCCTCAAGCGGGATGAGTTTATCAAGATATTTTTCTACACCTCTGTGGGATTTTATCTACTCGTCATTGCTTTGGCACTCTT
Organism: uncultured Candidatus Saccharibacteria bacterium; assembly: GCA_963514895.1. Taxonomy (GTDB): domain Bacteria; phylum Patescibacteriota; class Saccharimonadia; order Saccharimonadales; family Saccharimonadaceae; genus Saccharimonas. The sequence goes on along the minus strand of CAUPVK010000010.1, from coordinate 33,525 downwards.
TGGAGTGTTACCCATGGTGTATGTTGGGTTTGATGGTAATGAATCGCAGCGATATGGATTTGCAAAATACTCGCTTGGGTTTGATGGGCCAAACCAGGCATCGTTATCATTCTTCCCAATACTGCTCAGTGGTATGTACCTTTATGGTGCGAGTCGTGTGTTTACAGGTATTGCGCTGGTTGCTTGTATTGCTGTTGGTATTCTGACTGGTAGTCGCATGGGCCTCTTGCTGAGCCTTGCCTTTATTCCAGCCTATAGGCTACTACTCCACAAGCATGGTGAGCGCAAGAAAAGCACCATAGCACCATATTTGTTTGTGATCGGCCTTCTTGTATCGTGCATTGGTGCGGCATTGTTTGTTGATAATGACCTAGCAAATAGGGTTATGTCTGGCAGGCCCAAGTTGATTGATCAATACCTGCAATCAGCGTACACTCCGTCGGTATTTGGATCGGACGAGGTGTACAATAAGGCCCAGTACGGGACACCTCCAGTCGATAACTTTCCGGTGTATATATATGCTCGCTATGGTATCATTGGCTTTATTATATTTGCCTTCGTCTTTTGGCAGGGGATGCGAAGAGAGTATTCGACGAAGATGTATATCCTATTCTTATTCATCATCCTGTATGGATTTGCAGAAGCCTTCTTCGATATTGCAGCAAAGAACTTCATCTTGCCGATTCTCATGGTTTCACTATTTCAGAAAGGAGCTTTGTATGAGCAGCAAAACGCTCGTTAGCATTGTCGTACCTGTCTACAACATGGAGTACTACCTCAGCCAATGCATTGAGAGTATTATTGCCCAAACGCATCGGGCGCTCGAGATTATCATCGTCAATGATGGCTCGTCAGATAGATCGCTTGAGATTGCTCGTGATCTTGCCCGCAAGGACCCGAGGATTATCGTTATTGATAAGCCAAATGGTGGCGTGAGCTCGGCCCGCAACGAAGGCATTGAGCGAATGCAGGGGAGTTACGTCACCTTCGTTGATGCAGATGATTCAATCCATCCAACATATGTTGAGAATCTCCTGGCTGATGCACAGGCGACTGATGCCGACATAGTGAGCACACCAAAGCACCTGCTTGGCGATGCAGAGCGGCAGGATTTCTTGGATGCGACTATCCCAGTTGCTGCGTCGGCGTCGGTCTTTACGCGCACCGAGGCACTGACCGCGCTGTATAATGGACGGCTCGAGAAGGGTAATAATGGCTGCCAATTGTACAAAACCGATATCATCAAGCGTAATAATATCCGGTTTGATTCTCAGATGGCGATAGGGGAGGACTTCGACTTCTTGGCCCGCGCGATTATATCGGCGCGCTGTATTGCGGTTGACAATCGCAGACTCTATTATTATCGGGCTAACCCGACAAGTGCCGTTCATCAGGAATTTAACATTCGACACTACCAAGCGATTGAGAATATGCAAAAGACAGGCAGAGCACTCCACAATCCACCAAAGAAACTCGTTCAGGCGATGGATAACAACCTATTTGTCGCCTCGGCATCATACGGTGCATTGATGTATGCAAGCCGCAAAAAATTCCCAAGAGAGTTTGACGAAATCAAACGTACCGTCCGGCGGCTCAAGTGGGGCACATTATTGAGCCGAGACGTCAAGCACAGTGGTCGAATACGTGCGGCACTGATTATTTGTCTTGGTACCAACCTTGGGTTTATTGTAATTAGAAAATTGATAAAAATCTAAAAGACGAGGATATTCTTATGAAAAAAGTCGGCATTATCACATTTCATCGTTCACATAATTGCGGGTCTATTATGCAGGCATACGCGCTGCAAAAAGTCTTGCAGACGCGATACGGCATTGAGCCCGAATTCATCGACTTCTCAAGTTCTGGCCAACAAAAACTATACTCAGTTTTCAGTGGAGATAAGAGCATAAAGGGTACGCTGCGTAATATCGGGCGGGCATTTATCTACAATAGGCTCAAGAAGAATCAGATAAGCTACGATGCGTATATAAAGAAGTACCTTAGGTTGTCTGACCGCACATTTACCACTAATAAAGAATTGCAAGAGGCTCATTTTGGGTACGATGCGTATATTGCGGGGAGTGACCAGGTGTGGAATATAATGATTGATGATTATGATCCTGCCTATTTCTTGAATTTTGTTGAAAAAAAGAAGCCAAAGATATCGTACGCGGCCTCATTTGGTGCACGGCGAGTAAGTAGCAATACTAATCACCCCGAAGCCATTCGCGACATGATACGAGATTTTGATCATATCTCGGTCAGAGAACCAAATGGACAAAAATGGCTAGCCGAAGATTTTGCAATCAAGAGCACTGTGGTACTCGACCCAACGCTACTCATTGATGGGGGTGATTATCGTGATGGAGAAGAGCGACCAGCAGAGCATATCAAGAAGGACTATATCTTTATTTATGCAGTGAGTGTGTCGCGTGCGTTTGAGCAACGGATACAGCAACTCGCTCGAGAAGAGGGGCTCAAGATCGTGATATGGCAGCCTGATACATGGCTCAAAATGAAAGGGGCAGCAAAGGGTTATATCCTACCAAAAGATGAGAACCCAGGGAAATACTTATGGTATATACGTCATGCCAAATATGTATTTACGGCGTCTTTCCATGGTGTGATATTTTGTGCCCAGTATAGAAAGAATTTCTGGATCTTGTACAATAAAGGAATGAATTATGACAAAGACGATCGTATTCTTTCGCTCGTGGATAGCCTTGCATTATCAGATCGACTTCTGCCAGAAGATGATACAGAAAAGAATTTACGATCTGCCGTTGATTATACAGTCTACGAAAAAAACCTTGCCAAGAGGCGTCAGCAATCATTTGAGTTTCTTGACAAGGCGGTAAAAAACATATGAGCAGATCTGCCGAGCTCATAAAAAACACCGCCCTCCTCACCATTAGCAAGATCACGACGCAGGCCGTAGCATTTTTGCTTGTTCCTCTGTATACATTTTATTTGTCTGCAAGTGACTATGGGCAGGTTGACCTTATCTTGACGTATATTGCTTTGTTTGCGCCAATATTATCGGTTCAACTGGAGTTTGCAGCATTTCGGTTTGCGATCGATTCGCGCAATGATGCGGATAGGCTCAGTAGCATTCTATCAACGATATTTAAAATAGTTCTGCCTATAACAGGACTAGCTATTGCTTTGTTAGCTATAGGGTCGCTGTTTGTCGCTATCCCGTATTTGATTCTTGTGTGTCTCAATATTGTTCTCTCTGTCGTATCTGCGGTGCTACTGCAATTTACGCGAGGAGTTGGTGATGCAAAGCAGTTTTCCGTCGCGAGCATACTCATTGGCGTGGTGAGTACACTATGCTCCTTTGTCTTTGTTGCGGTTATGCGACTACCTGCCTTTAGCTTGATGATATCATTGGTGCTCGCGAATTTAGTAGGCACATGCTACCTATTGGTGATTATTCGTCAGAAGAAACGTATTCGCTTGCTACACGGCGAGACGCACCAATCGTTACGTTCGGATATGCTGCGGTATGCTATTCCACTTTTGCCGAATAATATTGCATGGTGGGTGCTCAATGTCTCAGATAGGACTATTATTTCGATGTTTATTGGTGCAGCGGCAAATGGCATGTATGCGATTGCGAATAAATTTGCATTTGTCCCGAGTATACTATTTGGCATATTTAATATGAGCTGGAGCGAATCTGCCTCGATTCATATTACTTCGCAAGATAGAGATGCATTCTTTTCGAAGGTGTCCGACATGTGCTTGCGGCTATACTCGTTTGCAACAGTGGTATATGTATTGGTGATAGATATATGCTATTCACGAATTGTCGGTGCGGAGTATGCAAATGCGCATGGCTTAATACCCATCCTGGCGATAGGGGCATTCTTCCAGGCGATCCTTGGCAATTACTCTGCGATATACATTGCTAAGAAAAAGACAAAAGAGGTTGCCAATAGCTCCCTTGCGGCCGCAGTAATTAACATCGTTGTCAACCTTGCTTTGGTAGGCGTTATTGGTGTGTATGCCTCGGCACTCTCGACTGCTGTTGCCTTTGCCTGTATGGCAGTGATACGGCATATTCATGTCCAGCGCTATGTTAAGGTGCGCTATCGTGCGCAAAGTATTATATGCTCTGGAGCTGTATTAATAGCCGGGGGTATCATCTACTACACTCATATGCCAAAGATCGTATCTATAGTAGCCTGTGTGGTTGCGATGCTCGTCGGTATTGTTTGCACAAAGGATCTCTTCGCAAAGATGCCCGTCAAAAAATACTTTCGCAAAAACCTAGACAAGATGCTCCATCATAAATAATATATGCTATATGATAAGTAGAAAGCAGAAAACAATCACTATGCTTAATTACGTGATTGTTTGTGGCTGGGCCTTAGTTATCTTCATCCTCTCCAATCAACCTGCCGCTGTCTCTAGCGGGCAGAGTGGGGTGATTGTTGGGCATTTGCAGCAGGCTATGCCAGGGGTAAGTACGGCTATCTTAACGTTTCTTGTACGCAAGAGCGCTCATATTATTGCTTATTTTATCCTTGGTATATTGATGTATCGCGCACTGTGCGTCACTATCCGTCGCTGGCGAACGCGCACTGTGGCGAGCTTTGCCTTGCTGAGTTGCAGTCTCTATGCAGTGACAGACGAGATCCATCAGCTCTTCGTGCCAGGGCGCAGCGGTGAACTGCGTGATGTCATGATCGATAGCATAGCGGCACTGGTGGGAGTAGGGCTGTGTGGGTGGATGATGCATCGACGACACAAGAAATAAGAGGTTATATAGCTGAATTTTAAAAACTTATTTCATTTAAAATAGCCAACAAATAACAACAACGAAACGGTAAAATAACTCTATGCAACTAAAAACACTCAAACGAGAAGACTACGATGAAGGAATTCACGAGAAGATTGACATATATAACAAATATGTCAATATTGTTAATCTTTTTGGTACAAGCGATCAAAAACAGATTATTGAAAATGATGATAGCTATCAATATGTAAAAAATAATGATACTTATAGCCTAAGATACTACATAGACAGATTGAACCAGACTCTACGAGATACAGCTATTGAAGCTTTCCTGATAAACAATGATGTGGTTCAGTTTCTGAGCAGCGCAGCAGAAAGAAAGGCCGCGCTTGAAAATCTTAAAAAACAAAGAACTGCCATAGACAATTATACGCGTGAATTAGAAACAGCGGTGAATATTGCAAGCAGTAACATAGAGCAAGCAGTAACAAGTCTTATCGCGGAAGAATTTCAAAAACAAGTGGATCTTTACGAGGAAGAGACTTCATCTGGAATTTGGCTCAAATGGCCTTGGTACAAGCCAGGAAAAGATGAGAGCCAATTGCAAGAAAATATCCATTTTTGGTATCGTAAGCGGAAACAGGCCCTCTATTACCTTACTTTTTATATATTTCTAATGTCTATAGTAATGGGCTTTTTGATATTATTTGCAGGAGATGTATATGCAAAGAATAGCATTACAATCCTCTCGTTTAAGTTATCTATAGGTGCAATTTTGTATGCAAACTATCATTTTGCACAGAAGAACTATCGCGTATATGCAAGTCTACGGAACCAGTATAAGCACAAATTGGTTAATGCAAAGATGCTTGCTGGCTATATGTCTGTCAAAGATAGAGATCAAGCTTTATATCAGGCTATGGTAGATAAAGTAATGGGTCTTTTGGTGCAGCCAGTACAGGATCATAATTTCAAAGATTCGAGCGACGCAGATAGTATTGCTCGAGTGGTCCAGAACTATACTGGCATTAAGTCGGGTAGCTAAGAATACTATAGTTATGTGAGGAATGGTTAGACTGGTTAGTATAAAATTCCGAACAAAAATCTTTAAAAATGAAACAAACGTTTGCTAATTGTTCGATATAGTGCTACACTGTCGTAGGGGGTACTGATAAGGTACTTCGAACACATGTTAGCACAGAGGTAGCTATGGGTTAGGCTACTGGTGCAGCGATCAGCCGTGGGCGCTATCGCCAGTTGGCAACAGATTTGCCAGAGGTCTCCACCAAGGTGGATAGGCGCGATGGGTGATCATTCCTCCTCTTTTGCTCATGAGCGAGCCATTATGTTTGCGTTTCTCTCGGAGAGAAAGCGCCTTATTCTAAGCCAAGCTTAGCGCTATTTCCTTTTTCGCTAGCAAGATACCGCAGCCGATGACGCTGCGGTATTGCTCTATTTACACTAGTTGGTCTTGTCTCTGAGAAGTTTTTTACAAGAGATAGAGGTGTTTTTACTTGCCCTGGTAGCGCCGGACAATTGGTGCTACAGCATACAATGCCATAGGCAGGACGAGGAGCTCACCGTCTTGCCCTAGCCAGTACAATATGCCGGCTACCACAAGATGAAGCGCGATGATGCCTGCCGTCAGCCACGGCAAGAAAGCTCGTGGTATGCGCGGTGCAAACAAGAGATAGAGAATACCGCCAAAGCAGTCGAGTGCCAACGCGAGATGTAAGAGGGATGGTGCCATAGTGTTAGACTCCTTATAGTAAAGTGATGTTATATCTTAGCATACTGTGATTATACAGTACTGTCAAATGTTCGACACGTATATACTGTATCCCCTCCTATCTCTATCTCAATCTATCCACCTACCTCTCACCATTTCATATAGGTAGTATATGATGGCAGATTGCCATAATCTATGCTTAGTTCTGGTATAAGGGTAAATGACCCTTATCGTGCTAGAGGACAGGGAATAGCGAGCGACAAGGTGTGAGAAATGAATGAAACTCCGAATTTATTGCTCAATACACCTCGGCAAGCAATATTGCTTATGTTTCACTATTTGGCATTATGCTGCTATAATATGTACGCAATGAATAATTCTACAAAACGTACAAAGATACTGGCTACTCTGGGGCCAGCCACCAACACACCAGAGAAAATAGAAGCGTTGATCCGAGCGGGTGCCAACGGCTTTCGCCTCAACTTTAGCCACGGCTCGTACGAAGAGCGGCTTGACCAGATTGCGTGGATTCGCAAGGCGAGTGCCACTGTTGGTCGCACTGTCGCGATTTTGCAAGACTTGCAAGGGCCAAAGATTCGCCTCGGCGTACTCAAGGATAACCACTTCGACATTGCGGCAGGCGATGAAATTATCCTCGACCACGCAGTGGAGGAGCACGATGGCAGCAATCGTCTGCCCATTCAGTACAACCTTGCTGATAAGGTCAAGGTAGGTGAGCCTGTCTATCTCTTCGATGGTAAGCTGCGCGGTGAGATGACCGAGCGCGTTAGCGACACCGCCATCAAGGTACGCCTGAGTAATGATGGCTTCTTGATGAGTCGCAAGGGGCTCAACCTGCCCGACACCGACTTTGGTGGTGACATTCTGACACCAAAGGACTTGGCTGATGTCGAATTTGGGGCAGACAAAGACATTGACTTCGTAGCGCTGAGCTTTATCCAGAGCGCAGAGGATATCAACAACCTACGCCAGATTTTGCTCAGCCATGGTTCGACCGCGCAGATTATTGCCAAGGTAGAGACCAAAGCAGCCATCGAGCCAGAGACACTCAAGGCAATTGTCAAGGCCGCCGATGGTGTGATGGTTGCTCGTGGTGACCTTGCGGTCGAGACGAGCCCAGAGATTGTGCCAATCGTCGAGCGCGAAATCATCCGCCTCTGCCGCAAGTATGGCAAGCTCTCGATTGTTGCCACGCAGATGCTAGCCAGTATGGTGGATAACCCTGAGCCAACCCGGGCTGAGGTGAGCGACGTTGCAACTGCCGCTATCCTTGGGACAGATGTCGTGATGCTTTCTGACGAGACAGCCAATGGTGACTACCCAGTTGAGGCCGTTAAAATGATGGCCGACACCGTGCGTTACACTCAGTCGCGCTGGCCGATGAATGACATGCCCATCGAGGAGGGCCGCACCAACCGCCGGCTCAATGCGATCGCCCACGCTGCCGTCGATGTGGCGCACAAGGTTGACGCAACAGTGATTGTTGCCGAGACGCATTCTGGTGCGACAGCAGCACGTATCGCTGCGTGTCGACCAGAGTTGCCAATTATTGCGGTGGCACCAGACCCCCGTGTAGCACAGCAGCTTGCACTGTCGTATGCAACGCGCAGCTTCGTCCGGCCTGACAGTCAACAGCTTGGCAGCGACCTAACACGCGAGTTGCTGAGCCAAGGTGCTTTCGGTGATGTATCCTCGGTTACAGCCGTCATTATCAGTGGTCGCCAGCCTGGCGCGACTGGTGGGACAGACACGCTGAGCGTCCGCACCTTCGAGCGCTAGATCCGCTGAAGTACCCCTACGGAAACACCCACCTATCACTACGGTGGGTGTTTTTGTTGGTAAAACAGAGGCGATCTGTGCGTGCATTACCTGCTGATTGCAAGAGGGTGTAGGCAGAGTACGAAGTATGTCGAGCTGTTCGTCGCTAAAAATTGGTGTGTTCTATAAGGATAAAGAGTAGTAGGCCGTTTGCAGTAACTTCGCATGCTGTGTCGTTGTATATAATACATTGTATATGAAAAAAGTAGTGTAAAAATAACATCATATAGCATGAACGCTCCTTGTGGAGTCATCGACTAATCGACCAGAGGTGGGCTATTGCCGAGAGCGCAATACGATGGTATGAATATAACAATTGATAGATCGATACTTCGCATCAAATGAGCAAGGTGAGTTGCACCACAATGTCAAATAAGCTACACTAGAGAAAACAACATAAGCGATACATTGTGGGCATACGATTGATCAACAACCGAGGTAGTATCCAAAACTCGATACGAGGCTCCGGTTCGTTGTATCAGGGTGTGGACTGGTGTGTACCACACAAAAACTGTAGCGCTTGTATAAAAACAAACAAAGGAAACCGTTCATGCCAGATATAGACTTCGACGAACTCGACCGCGCGGTGCACGACCTCATGCGCCAGTCTGGTCAGCTGCCAACAACGCCAGACAAACCGTCTGAAGCACCTGCCGCCACACCAAGCAAAGACTCGACCCCATCAAGCACGCAAGCTGCATCTCCCCAACAAACGACGCCAGCAGTCACCTCGGCTCGTCCTGAGGAAGGTAATGGCACGCAAGATACAAGCACGCCACGTGCTCAGGATGATAACACCTCAACAGACTCAGCGCAGCAGGTGGACTCACCAGATACTGCAACGCCAGCTAAGCAGTCACCTGTGGCAGCACCTCAGGATAATACTAATAGCACTGATGAAGCGGTGCAGGCTGATGATGCGGCAGCCACTGACGCTACCTCTGATACCGATGCTGGCAATACGCCTGTGCGCCGCCGTGGGTTGACAATTATGCCACTGTCGCAACAGGTGGACGGGGCAGAGCCAGCAGGGGAGTCGTATGAATCGACTGAGCCTGAGCCAGCCGTTGACCGTGCCCGAGCGCTGTCGGAATCGGTCGTTGCGTCGGAGCGCGAACCTGCTTCGATACCTGCCGAGCCAGAGCAGACTGATGTGGTGGATGATGCAGAGTCAACTCAAGCTAACTCTGTAGATACAGCACCACCAGTGCAGACGACGGCAGATGATGCGCCATCGCAGCCTCAGCCTACAGCGATCGTGACGGTTGATCCTGACGATATTATTACCCCAGCCAGCGATGATGACGACGAGGATGATGACGCATATACCGATCGAGCACAGTTCTTTGGTCGGTCGGCAGCGCGGCCGTTTGTTGCGCCGCCAGCCCGTGAGGCGACACCGGTGGATGATGTAGCATCTGTAGCACATTCAGATACACCAGCTCCTGCAGCAGAAACAGATAATGTAACATCATCAATATCGAGTGACAACGTAGCGAGCGAGGGAACATCTGCTGCGGCTACAGAGGAAGAGATGCCGGCGACAATTGAGCAAGTTGAGTCGGAGACGCCAACGATGCCGTATCAATTTGCGGGCGAAGACGCCGAGGGTGATGACGATGACGATGACGAAGCGCTTGTCCGTCATCTCAATGAAGTGAATCAAGTACAAGATGATGATACTGAGCCAGCGCAAGCATCCGTCGTTGATGATCTTGATGATGGTTTTGCTCCGCAACCACTGATTATCCCACCGCCAACAGAGAAGACGGACGACACTCCACTGTCTTCTGCCGAAACGGCAGTGCAGCCAACGGATGATGCGTATACGGCTAATGATGTACCTGTTGCCGCACCACAGGATGAACCAGATAATACAACCAGTGTGAGCGATACCGATGACGCCAATGATGACCAGTTGCTCTATGCGCCAGCGACATCAGCGGATACAGATATATCAGGGGTGCCCAACAGTAGTGACATTCCTGATAATGAGATAGTGCAGTCGCTTGGCCAGCAACATGAGGAGACTGCTTGGCCCGAGCTGCAATATGATGAGCCGGACAATATACCAGGTGTGCAGGCCTCTGATGTAGACCACGCTACACCTGCGTGGCCAGAGGTGGCAACAGACAGTACGAGCGTTGCAGATGATAGCCAGACGGCAGCTCAGGTGGCTGATGCAGATATGCTGAGTGAACACGTGTCGTTTGGTGACGAGGGCATGCCCTGGCAGGATGAACTCGCCGCTCCATCTACTCAATCGCACGTAGATGATGTCGCTCCAGCAGAATTACTAACGGCTGAGCGCGCCATACCCGATACAGCAGTGGCTAATGACAACCCATCGTCACAGCCAGAGGAGACGAGCACTGAGGATGCTATGCCAGAAGCTCACATCGATCGCCCATTGCCGCTGCTAAGTACGTATAATGAGCACCGAGCGACTCCTGAGCCACACTTTGATATCTCGCCGTTGTCTGATTCGCAGGAGGAAGCGAATGCCATTGATGTAACTGATGCCGCTCAGAATACGAATGATATCGCGCAAAGCACGACAGATATGCAATTGCCGGATACTCCTGATGACCAAGCAGAGCAGCTATATGCACCCACTACACCACTGTTTGCCCCAGCCGATGATGTCGTAGCCAAGGCGCAGCAGATTATTGCTGCTCGCCCTGAGACATCCACCAATGATGCACCAACACCTCCGCAAGAAGAAGAGGACACGCCAAAGAATGCGCCCGATGTCGTGCCAATCACGCTTTCTCAGTCAGTCGACCAACAGACTGAGCCATCGGTTGCTGATCTACCAGCTATGCATACTGCAGACGAGACAGCATCAGCCGAGCAAAATGATGATCAAGCAGCTGCTCCATCTATTCAGCGTCCGCGTGGTCGCTTTATGGATATTGTGGGTGGGGCAGCTCCAGTTGCTGCAGCCGCCCAAGCGGCCCGCCCACGAGTACGTCGTCAGGGTGCGGTGGTTGAGCCGCTGACAAGTAGTGCACCAGTGGTTGGCATGGATATTCGCCCTGCACCTGGGCATGAGGTAGCGCAGCATCATGCCGAAGCCGCGAATGATCGAGCAGGTGGAGAGGCTAAAGCGTCTGACGGAACGGCACCTGACGAGACACCATCCGCAGGCACACTCGACCTCCAGCCTGGCGATGAAAAGCCGCTAAGCTACACGCCATTCTTACCTGATGCTGAGACCAAGGTCGATAAGCGCCCACTGGGTGGTGCTGATACGCTAGTGGGTGATGTGCCAACGTTGGCCGATACTACTCCGATGGGGATGTATCATGATGAGCCTGGCGCATTCGGTATAGCTCCGGCTGATGCCAACGAGCCATCTATACCGCAGCATCTTTTTGCGCCGCATGATGAGCATGCATCGGCCGAGCAATTCATCGATGCACTGACAGATACGAGCGAGAATGCGCCATCACTTTATCCGACCGATGATCACTACCCACTACCCGAGCAAGATACACCAGAGGCTGCTACGGCGGATGATAAGCCCATGTACCAGCTAGAGGATCACTACGGTGCTGACCGGTCGCTCTACCCGGATGAACCAGCCGACTCTCATGAGGCATCGGCTGATGGAGCAGGACCGCAGTTTGCAGAGGATGAAATTGACCTGAGCTTGCCTGTGCCTGGCCCTGGTGAGCCGGATATCGACTACTACGGCGAAGCAGAGCGAGTTGAAGCCGAGCCAATGACGGCGGAGACTGAGTGGGATGATGAGCCAACCGCAAGTGACCAAGCACACGTTAATACTATCGAAGAAGCGGCTGCCACCACCCAAAACGGCGATACCGCGCTCGCCCTCCACCAAGCACTCCAGGAAGAGAACGAAGGCAATGTGGTCGCACCAATCTACAGTGCTGAGGAATTCACTCGCGCACCAAAGAAGTCGCGCCGCCGTCCCGAGCAAGCTGCTGGCTGGATTTGGCTGCTGTGGATCGTCATGTTACTGGCGCTTGGTGCTGGCCTTGGCGCGGTCTATTACACACTCTTTACCTAGCATCGGTGCAGCTGCATCCGGTATAATAGGCTACTATGGATATACTTGATGGATTGAATGACGCCCAGCGTTCGGCAGTGGTTGCATCTGATGGCCCGGTCCTAATTCTTGCAGGGGCGGGTAGTGGCAAGACAAAAACGCTCACACACCGCATTGCTTACCTCCTGACCGAGCAGGGCGTCTGGCCGAATGAAGTCTTGGCTGTTACCTTTACCAACAAAGCAGCCCGCGAGATGCGCCAGCGCCTCTGGCAGATTGCTGGGCAGACTCAGGCAAGCTCGCCTCACACACCGCCAGCCGACCAACCACCTCGCTCCTTTATGCCGTGGATGGGGACATTCCATGGTATTTGTGTGCGGATCTTGCGGCGTGATGGTGCGGCCATTAGCATTCCGTCAAATTTCGTGATTTACGACGAAGACGACCGTCAAGGGCTCATCAAACAAGCGATGAAGCAGCTTTCCATTGGTGCAGACAGGCTTAAGCCGCGTGCTGCCAGTGCAACAATTAGCAAAGCCAAAAATCAACTTCTCTCGCCCAGCGACTACGCAGCTAGTGCGCGGTTTCCCTTCCAGCAGGCAGTGGCAGAGATCTATCAGCTGTATGAGCAGCTGCTGGCCGATGCAGGTGCGCTCGATTTTGACGACCTCCTGCTCGAGACGGTACGCCTCCTGCGTGACCACTCGACGGTGCGTCAGCGCTATCAAGCGCAGTTTAAGCATATTCTCGTTGACGAGTATCAGGACACGAATGCTGCGCAGTATCAGATCATCAAGCTGCTAGTCAACTCACAGCGCAATATCTGCGTGGTGGGGGATGACTGGCAGTCGATCTATAGCTGGCGCGGCGCGGATTTTACAAATATTCTTAACTTTGAGCGCGACTTCCCGGGGGCGCTGGTGGTGAAGCTCGAGCAAAATTATCGCTCGACGGGCGCCATTCTCGAAGCCGCTGGCAATGTGATTAACAAAAATCAGCAGCGGACGGACAAAACCCTCTGGACGGCAGCCGGCCCAGGTGCACCCGTGCAAGTCCAAGCTGCCTATGATGAGGCAGAAGAGGCGTATACCATTGCCAGCCAGATTGCTACGCAGGTGGCGACAGGTGAGCGCGACTATAGCGACTTTGCTGTCTTGTACCGCACCAATGCCCAGAGCTATGCCTTCGAGCGAGCTTTCAACCAGCAGCGCGTGCCATACCAGTTGGTTGGTGGGGTGCGGTTTTATGATCGTAAGGAGATTAAGGATATCTTGGCTTATCTGCGCCTTATCTACCAGCCAAATGATCGCGTGAGCTTTAGCCGGATTGCCAATGTACCAACGCGGGGGATCGGCGCAACGAGCCTAGAGAAGTTCCTCATCTGGCAGAGCACTAGTGGGCTCGATATCATTAGTGCGCTGGTTAATGCCAGCCAGGCAGCAGCACTGACGAAGCGGGCGCAGACTACCCTGACGCAGCTGGGCCAGTTGTTACGCGGCTTCCAAGCGCAGGTCGAGGCTGCGGCTGATCCAAGCCAGCTAATTGATGATGTGATTACCAAGACGGGCTACCGCAATTATATCCTTGATGGCTCGCCTCAGGCTGATGATCGCGAGGCTAACCTCAGTGCATTATTGTCTGACGCGCGGGCCTTTGCCAGTATGCCGGACTTTCTTGAGGAAGTTGCGCTTATGTCTTCGGCCGACCAAGCGACGGGTGCGCACAGCGTGACGCTTATGACGCTCCACGCCGCCAAGGGGCTGGAGTTTCCGGTGGTGTATATGGTGGGGCTTGAGGATGGATTGTTTCCTAGTGCTAGGGCGCTCGAGGAGGGGCCAGCCGCACTCGAAGAGGAGCGTCGCCTCTGTTATGTTGGGATGACACGCGCTCGGCAGGAGCTCTATATGAGCTATGCGCAGAGCCGCTTGCAATTTGGTAGCCGCAGCTACAACAGCCCATCACGCTTTCTTGACGATATGGGCATTGGCCTGTCGATGGTGCATACCGAACCAGCTACACCAGTGTATGACGACGCGTTAGATGAGGTCATGCCGTATGAGGTTGGCGATATGGTACGGTCGCTCCAGTTTGGCGATGGTGAGGTGATCGACATCGATGGTATGGCAGTGAGTGTGCGCTTCGCAAATGGCTCTACCAAGAAGCTCAATGTGCAATATGCTCGCCTTGAGAAAATTACTCCCTAGAACTACCCGCCATCGGCCAAAAAATGCTATACTAAAAAAATGAAAAACACACTTGTAAAGCAGCTGCGCCGCCTCTTGCCCGCAGCGATGATCCACACTCTCGAAGAAGCATATCGGCGGAGCCGTATTGCCCTGGTAGCGGCCCGCTATGGCAACCCGGCCAAGCATCTGCGCGTTATTGCTGTGACGGGTACGAATGGTAAAACAACCACCGTTAACTATATCAATGAAATCCTTAAGGCGAGTGGCCGCCGCACAGCAATGTTCTCCACGGCACTGATCGAGGTGGCAGGCCAGCGCCAGCTCAACGACCTCAATGCGACAGTCGGCTCTACCGCGCGGATGCAGCAGTTCTTTGCCGAGGCTAAGCGAGCCAATGTGGACTTTGTCGTGTTAGAGATTACCAGTCACGCACTTGATCAACATAAGCTTGATGGTGTGCCAATTGACGTTGCAGTCATGACTAACCTCACCCAAGACCACCTCGACTACCATAAGACGATGGAGCGCTATGCCGCCGCCAAAGGTAAACTCTTTGCCCGGAAGCCGCGCTTTATTGTGCTCAACCGTGATGACGAATGGTTTCCATTCTTTGATAAGTACACGGCGCGTGAGCAGAAGATTACCTATGGTCAAGATGCAGCTGCCACAGCTCGGATTACGCAGGCAGCGACCCGCAAAGAGGGTGGCAGCGCAACGGTGCTTCTTGGTAATGCGACAAAGCTACCACTCACAACACATCTTCCAGGGATATTTAATATTTACAATATGACAGCTGCAGCGGCAGTCTGCCAGCTACTAGGCGTCGCACCAGCGGACATTGCTCAGGGCGTGGCTAACCTCACTGGTGTGCCAGGGCGCTTCGAGCGTGTGCCGGTGGATACGCCATACGATGTGGTAGTCGATTATGCCCATACCCCTGATGCACTCGAGAAGCTACTGACCTCAGCGCGGGCTAATACTAAGCAGCGTATTATCTTGGTCTTTGGTGCGACGGGCGATCGCGACAAGGCGAAGCGACCCATCATGGGCGAGATTGCTGCTCGCCTGGCTGACCAAATCATCGTTACCGACGAGGAGAGCTACAACGAAGAGCCAGCTGGCATCCGCCAGGCAATCCTGCGCGGCATTCACCAGGCTGGTGGGGCAAACTACACCAACGAGATTGCCGACCGGCGCGAGGCCATTGCCCAGGCGCTCGCTATTGCTCAGGCGGGCGATACCATTCTTATCACTGGCATGGGCCACGAGCAATTCCGTATCATTAATGGCCAGCGCCAACCGTGGAATGACGCGGCAGTGGTGCGAAGTTTGGTTGCTGAGCATAAGTAGTAGCGGCATTCCGACCCCTGATATAGTGAGGTTTCAAGGAGGGTTTTTCCGGGCTATCCACTAGCTTTTTTGCCCGTATTTTGTTATACTACATCGTAGCGTACATTGCTGCGCAGATTATGATACAGTCTATTCCATTTTTGAAATTTTTCTCGCCACGCAATCTTGCTATCGTTGGTATGGTTGCACTGGTTGGTGTTGGCTTGTGGCGGATTCCGTCTGTCCATGCAGCGTCGCGCCAGCCAGGCAATGGCGAGCATATCATCACATTGCACGAAGGCACGGCCAAGCGTGGGTTCTACACCAAGGCAACTACCTTGCGTGATGCGTTGCGTGAGGCAAATGTGCGACTTGACGACAAAGACCGCACCGAGCCTGAGCTTGATACACCACTAGAGAGCGCCTCGTACGAAGTAAACATCTATCGAGCGCGACCAGTGGTGATTCGCGATGGTGGGGCAGATACGAAGCTTATTACCGCTTATCGCACAGGCAAGCAGATTGCAGAGCAGGCGGGCATTCCACTGCACGATGAAGACCAAGCGGTGCTGGCTCGCTCGCGCGATATCATTGCTGATGGGGCGGCAGAGGTGATGACAATCCGCCGCGCAACGCCCTTTACGCTCGTATTTTATGGCAAAACCATCCAGGCATACACGATGGAGAAGACGGTCGGTGCAATGCTTAAGGCTAAGAAAATTACCCTAGGTGCTGATGATACTCTCTCGGTGCCAGCGAACGCACCACTGACAGCTGGTATGACGGTAGAGCTCTGGCGTAATGGCAAGCAGACGGTCACAGTAGAGGAAGAAGTCGACTTCAAGACAGAGGAGATTAAGGATGCCGACCGCGAGCGTGGCAAAAAAGAAGTCAAGACCGAGGGCAAAAAAGGCAAGAAGGCCGTGACATACGAGATTATCATGAAGAATGGCCGCGAAGAGTCGCGCAAGCAGCTCAGCAGTGTGGTAACGCAAGAGCCAGTTAACCGGGTCGAGATCGTTGGGACAAAGAAGAAGTCGGTCGACACTACCTTTAGTGGTGATTTTGCAGGGGCACTAGCAAAACTACGTAGCTGTGAGGGGGGCTATACCTCCAACACTGGCAATGGTTACTACGGTGCGTACCAATTTGACATCAAGACCTGGGGTGGCTTTGGTGGCTATGCCAATGCGGCAGAAGCGCCACCAGAGGTCCAAGACCAAAAAGCCTGGGAAACGTACCAGCGTCGTGGCTGGCAACCCTGGCCAACCTGTAAGAATAAGATGGGGCTGCAAGACATCTACCGCTAGCAGCCTAGCTAAGAGAACGAGATGATTACGAAGAGCCTCTATCGTCTGTGGCAGCATCGTCAACCGATGATTGCCTGCTTGCTGGGGCTGAGTGTCATAAGCGGCCTTGTCGTGGCAAGCTATGCTTCGGCCCAGAGCCCAGCAGCAGTGCCAGCTCGACTGGTTACTGTAGTAGAGAATGGTCGAGAGCGTGCTGTCTACTCGACTGCTTCGTCTGTGCGGGAGCTCATCGCTACCTCAGGTATGAAGATTGATGCCTCGCATGACTCCGTTTCGCCCCACCTTGATGCGTCGCTTGCGCAAGCAGCACCAACAGTGACAATCCAGCGTGCTCGATTAGTCACTGTAATAGATGGTAAGAAGCGTTCTCGTGTGCTTACCGCAGCACAAACGCCGCAGGATATTGCCAAGGCGGCTGGTATGGTACTCTACCGCGAGGATAGAGTCGGTTTTCAGACACCTGGCAACATCGCACTGGACGGGCCAAGTGAGATGATGACGATTCACCGTGCACCAACACATACAGTAACGGCGGAAGAGCCGATTGCATTTGCGACTGAGACGATTAAAGATAAGCAGCAGTTCATCGGTAGCAAAACAATTAAGCGAGCTGGCCAGCCAGGCATTCGCCGCTTGACTTATACAGTCGAGATGAAGGATGGTGCTGAGGTGCAACGTCGCCTGACAGCGCAAACAGTGGTAAAGCAGCCAACTGCGCAAGTAGAAATAGTTGGGACCAAGCCTAAGAATCCATTGACGAAGAGCAAGGGTGCGCATCACTTTACTGACAGCAAAGGGGTGAGCCACCGCGAGACATACTACGATTTGCCGATGAACGTCGCCATGCGTAACTGTGGTGGCGGCACTTACACCATTCGCGATGATGGTGCCAAGGTCGATAAAGACGGCTATATCCTCGTGGCGGCGAATTATCGCAATTACCCACGCTGCTCGGTAGTTGAAACAAGCATGGGCCCAGGCAAAGTGTACGATACTGGTAGCTTTGCCACTAAACACCCACATGGCTTTGACCTCGCGACGGATTGGACGAAGGCGGATGGGAAGTAGATACTGTAATTTCTAGCAAACAGTTCGCTATTGTTGAGGAAATTTTGATATTATTTCTTTTTCTAATTCATGTGTGAGTAGGGTAACATCACGTATATACCTCAACATCTTGTGCAGTCTATCCCCAATTAGATCCGGAGAGTATTGATGTGCGCCGTATACCTGAAAATTCTCAAGAGATATTCTAATGATTTCTATAATTTGCTGATCTGTTAGCCTGTCCAAATATTGCATTAGTTCAGCCAGAATCTCTCTTGACCGGTCGAAGTTGTGACTTTCTCTTAACTCATTAATGAGCAGATCTTGACGATAGTTTGGTTCATCTAATTTAATTTCCGGGAATTCTTTCTTAAAAAAATGAAGATAGATTTTTATAGAGTGTAATGGTCGACTTTTTTCTTTCCTCCCACTCCATAAGAAGGAACTGACTCATTTTAGAGCTATCGAAAAAAGAAATCCAGTCTCCATCGTTTGTGATAAATATCAAATTTTCTCCGTCCGGTATAGCCTTGAGTAAATGTTCCCAATGTAGTGCATCACCTAAACTGCCTTGTTTACCAGGAGGATCTCCGCGTGCAAGTCTTTTTTGTGCGTTAGTATAAACCTCGTCAGATAAAGTAACTGGCTGACAAAAGAGTGCGCCTACAAGACTATCTGCTTGTAATTTGTATCCTTTTGCATCATTAATTATTTTATCCCTAAGTGCTTCATAATCTTTCTTAAAGTCATTAAATAATTGTTGCAATTGGTTTACCTCTTGAGAGTATTGAGAAGCAAGCCGTGGAATTGTAAAGTTAGGCAAATTAAACTGTGGGCTACCCAAAGTTTGTTTTATTTTTTTCTCTCGATTGCGATAGAACTCATTTCGTGTTTGGGTGTTTGTGTACAGACTTAGTTTGCTTGATTTCTGCAAATCTACCAGAGCTTGTAGTCTCTTAATGTCGTCCTTACTGTAATCGTACAAATTTAAATAGATGTTGGTATCGATAAATATGTGTTTCACAGAATGCCCTTATAATCTTGATTCAACATTAATCTTAACACAGATTGTTAATACGGTTTATATAGTTAATCCCTGGTATAATACAATCATGGCATTACAAAACAAAAAATCCCTGGGGCAGCATTGGCTCAAAGACCCGGATATGCTAGCGGCGATTGCCGATGCAGCAGCACTGACCCCTGATGATACGGTGCTAGAGATTGGCCCAGGGCTTGGCACATTGACAAGCCGGCTCCTTGCTCGGGCTGGTAGGGTAACCGCGGTAGAGTACGACGCGGACCTCGCGCGCAAGCTGCCAGGGCAATTCCCTGGCAAGCAGCTAACGGTGGTGCATGAGGATATTCTGCAGTTTGACCTTAGTCAGCTTCCCGCTGGCTATGTCGTGGTGGCAAATGTGCCGTATTATATTACGAGTAAGATTGTCCAAAAGCTGCTGACGGCGGAGAATAAGCCGCGCCGCACAGTACTGCTGGTGCAGAAGGAAGTGGCTGAGCGAATTGCCGCTGAGCCCGGTGCAATGAGCTTATTGGGAGTGAGCGCTCAGCTCTATGCTGAGGCGACGCTTGGCCCGGTGGTACCACGCCAGTTCTTCGTGCCACCGCCCAAGGTAGATTCGCAGGTAGTGGTGCTCGAGACGCGTGCTCAGCCTCTCGTGTCGCCGGCAGACGAAAAAGATTTCTTCCGCGTGGTACGGGCGGGCTTTGTAGCCAAGCGCAAGAAGCTGCGCAGTGCACTTGCGGCAGGCCTTGCACTAGACAAGACAGAAGTGGAGACGATGTTGCAACACGCTGGTATATCGCCAGACTGGCGGGCAGAGGATGTGTCGATTGCCCAGTGGCTACAAATTATGAATGCTTGGCGACAGCACGGCAAGCTGTAATGAGTGTATGCTTGATAGAGTCAGTACGAGCAAAAATATAGCCTGGTGAATCTATTGTCCATGGTGAACCATCTAACGCGCACACAGCACAGCCGAGCTGTTGCGCAAGAAAAGAGCTTGCACAGACATCCCAGGGGTTTGTTTGAATATTGATAATCCCATCGAGCTTCCCCAGAGCAACAAACAGACTTGCGAGTGAACTATTGAGTGATAAAAGCATATAGTCTGTATGTTGCTGCAGGTATGAAATAATCTGAATATGCTTTTGTTTCATGGCTAGTGGTAATTTGGCGGTCGTGCCAAGATCAACATCGATGGTTGTTCCAGGTAGCGCCGGAGTAGGAACGAATGGTTGGTTACCTTCAAACACACCAGCACCAACTGACCAGTAATAGTTGCCATCCATAAAATTAATCACACAGCTTGCAACCAAGTGACCGTTGATTGCGAGCGCAATGTTAGTGCAATACAGATAGATATTACGACTAAGGTTATTTGTTCCACATAATGGATCAATAATCCAGACACGTCCATTGCCTCTTGTAGTGTCTGCGTGTTCTTCTTCACTGAGGATTTTATCGCTCGGAAAATATTGATGAATCGTCTTGACTATCTGCCGCTCAATGGCGATATCTAAGTCGGTCGTTGTATCATTGGGGTGTGCTTTGATGGTGTAGATATGATTGGCTTGATGGGTGGACTGATGTATTGCTAAAATCTCTGGTGCAATGACTGAAAAAAATGTTGCTTCACGATGAAATGACATGATATATAGTATATATGATTAGACAAGATCAGCCTACCTGCTTCCCGCCAGAACTTCTCGTTAGCGTGTCATCAAGCAGTGATGGCACAATGCTTGACCGCACACTCAGTGAAATACACCACCCGCAGGTAGTGGCACACCGACAGGCCTTTTGCCAGGCAAGCGGGGCCGCATATACGGATGTGGTGTATCAGCGGGTTGTCTATGGCGCAGGCCGCAGCTATGACCAACTCTGCGAGGTCGATAGCGCTGCGACGACTCGCCATACTGCCGAGATGGTAGCAGATGGCCTCGTGACGCGCTCGCCTGGAGTGGGGCTATTGTTGCCAGTGGCTGATTGCGTGGCGACGGTGCTGTATGATCCGGTGCAACGGGTGCTCGCGCTATTGCACCTGGGGCGGCATTCGACACTCTCACCACTACTCGTGCGGACAATTGATCGCCTCGTCCACGAAGGCTCTCGGGCAGAGGATATCATTGTCTGGATGAGCCCGAGCGCGCAGCGGCAGAGCTATGTGATGCAGTATTTCGACCAAATGGCTGACTCAGCTTGGCGGCCCTTTTGCTCGCACGAAGCTGATGGTATCCATCTTGACTTGCAGGGCTTTAATGCTGCTGCGTGCCAGCGCGCGGGCATTGCGCCGCGCAATATCCACATCTCGCCTGTCGATACAGTAACAAGCCCCGACTACTTCTCGCACGCAGCGGGTGACACTGGTGGGCGGTTTGTGGTGCTAGCAATGATGCGAGAAGATTAACGGCAATCTGCAGATAGCCGAATGCCAAACTCCTCCGCGGTATGATTGCGTCGGCTACTCCCATATACCTTGCAATATGTAATTACATCAGCTATTCTGTGATAAGAAAAGGTTTGCCCATCAATCGACCGTGGGTGGATACAAGAGAAGGAGTATGATCATGGGATGGTTTAAGAATTCGTTTGGCATTGGAGCTGGCGTAACGCTGGGGGATATGGCAGCTCAGACCGGTGTTACTATGGTAGTTGATATTATTGATGGATCGACCAAGAAGCTGCAGGACGACTATCGCATAGAGCATTTTGACCCAACTGTCCGCGACGATATTTCGCACATTATTGCACGTGGCGCGCTGAGTGAGATGTCATATCCTTTTCCTACCGAGCTCGATTCCAATGCGAAGGCCGCGCAGCAGCCAGGGGAGAAGAGTAGTTTTGTGCGGCGGCACAAGATCGCCGTTGGTATAACTGGTGCGCTTGTGCTGGTGGTGATCTGCAACCCCAAGCAGAGTGCCATCGTATTGCTTATTGGGCTGTGGCTGCTGGTTGTTGCCGTCGGCATCGCTATATTCAAAAAAGCAAGCCGCACTGCCACAGGCATGATGGTTGGTGCGCTCAGTGCACCAAGGGAGCAGCTTATCAAGGATGGCCAGCAGTATTGGCATATTCGCGAATATGTGCGCCAAGCTCTGGCTGCATCTGAGCTCAGCCCACAAGATGCTGTACTAAAGCTTAGTCGCACCCAACTTGGGCAGCAATTCCCAGACACAGTGGAAGAGATCGAGGCAAACGCCTTTTACTATAAGCAAAAACTGCAGCAATAAGGAAGCGAAAGGAGCAACCTATGCGCATTATCAAACGTCCAGCAACCACCATCCCCAAAGAATCTGCCCACGGCGGCAGTGGGGCACGCAAAGTCTATGTGTCGGCTGAGCACGCCACAAGCCCATATTGCGAGGCGATCACCCATGGTTGGCTGCCTGCAGGCGCGACCTTTGACTGGCATGATCACCCTGGTGTCGAAGAGACAATGATCGTCCTCAAAGGTAGTGGTGAGGTGTCTGACGCAGATGGTACATATACCTACAATCCAGGCGACGTCTTTATCTTTCCACCCGATACGCAGCACAAAATCCACAACCCAGGGCCAGACGAACACGAGATGATATTTGTGCGTATCACGGGGAAGTAGTTATTTCCATACGATACAGGCAAGACCGAGTGTCGCTAGCGTCGTCGCGAGGGCTTTTTGCTGTGGATGGTCGGCCGCACCTAGTCCTTGCTGCTACGCATGCTTCATGCTTAGCGAGCCACTACACCAAGCGATCGCCCTAGGTAAGCTGCCACTTGCTCAGCTTGCCTAGGCGAGAGGTGGTAGCCTCGCTTGTGAGATGGCTGGCCATTCTCGAGTTGTGTACGATATTGTTTGGGTGTTATATTAAGGGCTTTTATAGCTTTGTTGATGGTGAGCCGCGTTGCATGGAGGCTCTTAGCGACGTCCTTGCACGGCAGGTATCCCTCTGGCGCAACGCCAAAGAGCCCTGCTTTACGCGCCTGGTTCTCGATCTTCCGCTGATCGGTGGGTGAGTAGTAGCGGTATAATAGCCCAGTCGCTTTGTGGTACTCCTCACCGTGGATATTAGCGTCAGCACCGTTAAGCTCATCAATGATACGCCGCACTGTATTGCCGCTAACGCTCAATTTTTTGGCGATGCCATGTAGTGTGCGGTATCCCTCTGGTGGTGGGGTAGACTGGAGGTGCTCAGCGAGGATTGCTACTTGGCGTGGCGTGAGGAGATGTTGCAACTCTGTGCCGCGCTGGGCGGTAGCGATTTTGCCAAGTTTTTCATGAATTGCAGGGTCATCCAGTGCCTTCTCAATGGTTTGTGGGGCAATACCAAGCTCTCCAGCGGCGCGGTGGATGGTTACTTTGCCAAGTGAGCGCCGCGTTCGATCTGTATGTTGTTGCCGCTCCAGCTTCATAGCCTCAGTGATGCGCGCCCGGGCATCGGCAATCGGATGAGTGAGTGCATCCACCATGCTCGCCGTAAAGCGCTTGCCATGAGGGAGCTCTAGGCCGCAGGCTGGGTCTTGTTTGATAAGGGCGAGCAGCTCCTCCTTTGTGCAGCTCTCAAGCGATATAGGCTGTTCAGAGCTGCACTGCTGCACTGCTTGCGTATCGAGCACAAGCGTGATGTCGAGGTAGATAGCGACCGTCCGGCCTGGTTGTTGGCGTTTTTTGTGTGGTGGTATTGTGACAAGGTAGCGAGAGGAGTTCATTGCTGCTTCTGTGCTACTATCCTCAGGCTCAGTATTGCCAGAGATAGCTACATCATGGGTGTCGTAGTTAAGGTCATTCGCAAGCAAAAACAACAGATACTGGCGGTCTTTCTCCAGCTGCGCTGCCCGCTCATTGTCTGGCGAGTACTCGGGAAGGTGGGGTGATGGGCGATGTTCCATAACAGAGTAGTGTATTATATAGTATAGATTGCAATATTGTCAACAATATGACTGAACGCTAGTACGTCATACCAAAACGTGGTACGATACAAACATGTTAACTCTAAAGAGAAATCTATAAAGACAATATGAGGTACTATGAACGCAGACCAATCATCGGCTCAGCCAGCAGAAGCGCCGAAGCCTATTAATGGTGCACAACTCGTCTCACTTATTAATGCCCTACGCAAACTCCCCTGGCCAATGACGTATGAGGTGTATGATAGTCTCATCCAAGAGCTGGGTTGGCAGCTCGTCAAGCCACGTGAGCAAGAGCCGCAGACAGGGCACGAGCAGTGTATGCATTACGATGGTCACATGCCGTTGCTTGCTACAATAGAAAATGACGTTGTAACATCAGTGGCGAGTAGCCCAGTCATCGATGTAATTCACCAATTACCAGCAGACGCGTGCCGCACACTCTACGATGAATACTGCGCAGCTGGCACGGCGGCCTGGGGCTGGCCGACCGACGTACAACGCACAGGTCAGCTCACTGGTACGGTGTGGAAGGGTTTTGCACCACAAACGCCAGCTTCGTGGGAGTATGTCAGTATTAACATCAACGAGATGGATAAGACGATCATGTTTGTTGTTGCTAGTAGGCAAACTGGTGCGCCGCACGATAACGCACGTCGGCCGCGTACGATCCAGCCCTATCCGGGCCCCGACCCGCTGCCCCGCCTAGAGAGCGAACTAAACAAGGAAACATATTTCTCTCCAGAGCAATTCACTAGCTGGATCGACCGCATCCTCAGCCAACCATCACTGCGCTCTATGCAGCAGTTTGATACTACAATGCAGAGCCAAGGCTGGCAGCTTATGAAGCAAGAGGAGAATACCTGGTGGTATTATGATGGGCCGTTGCGCGTTATGGTGTCGAGCGAAGGTGGTGCTGTATCGATGGTCGTCGTATGGTTTGCTAATGGTTCACCCACAGCAGAGTGTCTCGACCTCTACCGCCAATACGTGCAGGCTGGGCAAACAGCCTGGGGCGAGCCAAGCGATGAGGTGGACGAAGCTGAGCATGCTGCAGAAGGTCTGGCTATCTCGACCATCTGGACAACCAACCAAGACAGCACCATCACTCTTATGCAGAGTACAGATAAGCTCTATACACTCATCGATGTTGCCAAGCAGCAACCCTAGCCCAAGACACCCTAACTCACCCCATGCTATAATACCCCTATGACCAAACAACACGCCTACATCACCACTGCTATTCCTTATGTCAACGGTAAGCCGCATATTGGCAATGCGCTCGACTATCTCCTGGCCGATATCTGGGCACGCTATCAGAAGCAAAATGGCCACGAGGTACGCTTCCAAGTTGGCACAGACGAACACGGCAATAAAATCGCTGCCAAGGCTCAGGTGAATGGGCTCGACCCGCAGGGCTATGTAGACAGCATGTATGGCAACTTCAAAGTCTTGATGGAGGCAGTTGGCGCAGAATACACCGACTTTATCCGCACGACTGACCCGCACCACGTTGCAGCAGTGCAGTACATCTGGCAGCGGCTTGCTCAGGCGGGGCTGATCTACAAGCATACCTACGAGGGCTGGTACTGTGTGGGGCACGAGGCGTTCTTTACCGACAAGGAAGTCCACGAAACGAATGGTATCTGCCCCGACCACCAAACGCCGTATGAGCGCGTCTCAGAGGAGAACTATTACCTCAAAGCGAGTGCCTTTACTGAGCAGATTCGCCAAGCCATTACTGAGGGCCGGATGAAAATCGTACCTGAGTTCCGCAAAAATGAGTTCCTCGAGCTTATTAAAAATGGCGTCCAAGATGTCTCAATTAGCCGCCCGCGCAAGACACTGAGCTGGGGCGTGCCAGTGCCAGGCGACGACAGCCAGGTGATGTACGTCTGGCTCGATGCCTTAGCCAATTACATCACAGTGCTGGGCTATCCGGACAGGGCAGAATGGCAGGCATATTGGCCAGCCGATGTGCAGGTGATTGGCAAAGATATTTTGCGCTTCCATGCAGGGATCTGGCCCGCGATGTTGCTCGGGCTCGACCTCCCACTACCGAAGACACTACTCGTCCACGGCTTTGTCCACGTTGGTGGTAGCAAGATGAGCAAAACAGTCGGCAATGTGGTCGACCCAATGGAAATTATCCAAAGCTATGGGGCTGATGCCTTCCGTTACTTCTTTGCTCGTCATATTCCTACCCAAGACGATGGAGACTTTACCTGGGAAAAATTTGAGAAGGCGTACAACGGCGAGCTCGGTAACGACCTCGGCAACCTCGTGCAGCGGGTAGCAGCCATGCTGACGCGCTACCAAGCAGGAGTGATTGGCGATGCGCCACAAGCCGAGCACGATATGACTATCTACCGCGACATGATGCAGCGACTGGAGTTTGATAAAGCACTCGATGAAGTATGGAGCTCCGTCCGTAGCCTCAACCAATACCTCGAGCGGGTCAAGCCATGGGAGATCGCCAAGCGCCGCGCGACCGACCACGATGCCGAGTCGCACCTGAGCGAAGTCTTAGCCTATGCGGCCAGTACTTTGCTGCAGATTGCCGATGAGCTCGTGCCATTCATGCCTGCTACTGCTCAGGCTATCCACACTATCTTTGGCACTGGCGTCGTGCCGGCTGATGTCCCACCGCTGTTCCCGAAGCGCTATATTCACACTCCCGACCCACGAGCTCGCGCAACTCAGTAAGCAAAAGGACTAAGCAATGGCAAGTGATACGACACCTACTCACAGCAGCACGCCACCCATGCCGCGCCTCATTGACTCGCATTGCCACCTGCACGATAGCGAGTTCTACGACGATGCAACGCGCGAGGCAGCCTACCAGCAGGCGACTCAGGCTGGCATTGCTATGATCTGCGTCGGGACGGATGTGCGCAGCTCGCGCCAGGCGGTGCAGTTTGCCCTGGCGCACGACTACTGCTATGCAGCGGTGGGTATTCATCCTCATGATGCTGAGGTAGCGGGTGAGGCGGGCATTGTAGCCATCCGCGAGCTCCTCGCTGAGCGGCCACTGCGGCAGGGGCGGCCCGTCATCGTGGGGGGGGGGGGGGTTGGCCTGGGTTATTTTTATGACAATAGCGCCCACCCAGCGCAGCAGCAGTGCCTCCAAGCGCAGCTGCAGCTCGCGGCGGAGTTCCAGCTGCCCGTTAGCTTCCACGTGCGCGACGAGAAACAAGCGCATGGCGCAGTGTGGCAGGACTTTTGGCCTATCTACGATGCCCAGCCAGTGCGCGGCGTTCTGCACAGCTTTACCGATACCCAGGCTCAGCTTGAGCAGGGCCGTGCTCGCGGCTTATCTATTGGCGTCAATGGCATCAGCACCTTCACAAAAGACAGTGCTCAGCAGCAGCTCTATACCGATCTCCCACTCGATGCCATACTGCTCGAGACCGACTCCCCCTTCTTGACTCCGATACCCTTCCGTGGTAGAATCAACCTACCGGCTTATGTGGAGGAGGTAGCCCGTGACCAAGCAGCCAAGAAGGGTTTGCCCATTGCGCGCATTGCTACCACCACAACGGCAAATGTACAAAGGTTATTTGATATATGAGCGGTGAGAGTTTTTCGATAGATCACACACCACAACAACAGCCCATACATAAGGGCGATGTGACGCAGGAGTCAAAACCCCAAGGCGATGAGAGTCGCTCTGGTATTATGTCGTATGAGGATCTTAAACGGCTTGAGAAGGACGCTCGCGTCAAAGAAGAGCTTGCCCGAGTAGCAAAGATATATGATGGCGACGCAGATGACCTAGTGGGTGAGAAGAAGGTCCAGGCTATTTCTCCTGAAGAGTACGTCAAAGGTGCTACAGGCCTCGTCTTGGCGATGCGTAGGTATGTTCTCGCGACGATAGGAAGTAATGAAGCAGAGGATCATCTAACGCAAAAGGCAGAAGAGGCGGCTGATGTTCTAGGCTATGGTAACCCTGGAACGCTGAACGGTAGTTTTGACCCATCCAAATGGAATGATGCAATTAATGGTAGTGATGAATATAGTGACGACAATGCACCTAGTGAGCCAGCATCGCCATACTTATACTCAGGAAAGCAGAAACATCAGCAAAATAAGTCCGATTGGGGGCGCGCTGCCTAGTGAAAAAACCAAGCTTGCTCCTTGGCAAGGCCTACGCGCTGCTGGCGGGCAATACCAGTGTTGGTAAGTCGAAGAAGCGGCCCTTTAAACGCTATACTGAGCGCGAGCTCATCACGCTCGAGAGTGAGATTGGAGCGGAGCTGTTTGGCCCGGTAGAGAAGGGTCGGCATCGAGAGTTCTTTTGCCTGGATACAAAGACGTGGATCTGGCACGAAGAATGGACAGACGAGAAGCGCCACATCCAGACCAATACTATCCGCTACGAGATTAATGACCAAGGTATTCTCAAAGTGCAAGAAGGGGCGCGCTATAGTTACTTAGTTGGCGATGAGCTGCGCAACTTTGTCATGGCGACGCGCCTCTATTATGAGCGGGTAGCGCGCGAGATTTACCGCGTTGACCCCAATACTGGCCAGCGTTTCGCCGATCCGGACTAGAGTGCTATACTAATTGGAGTGAAACCAGAGATGATATATTGCGACCACGCAGCGGCCACGCCGATGGATGACCGTGTTTTGGCAGCGATGCAGCCCTACTTTGCTGAGCAGTTTTTTAACCCGTCCAGTCCTTATGCACCGGCAGTAGCGGTGCGGCAAGCCTATCGCCAGGCAAAGCACCGTCTTGCGGTGGCGCTGGGCGGCAAGCCAGATGAGATTATTATGACGGCTGGTGCAACAGAGTCGATCAACCTCATGTTTGCTGGTGTACACGGCCATGTGGTAACGGCAAATATAGAGCACCACGCTGTGTTAGCAGCAGCGCACCAGCATGATGTGACAGTAGTAAAAGCGAACCCAAAAGGCGTAGTGACACCCGAGGCGATTGCCCAGGCGATCCGCCCAGAGACGGTACTCGTCAGTATTGCTCTGGCCAACAATGAACTGGGGACGATTCAGCCGTTGCGGGCGATCGCCACAGTGGTAGCCCGTGAGCGCCAGCGACGACTCGAAGCGGGTGAGCCAACGCCGCTCTACCTCCACAGTGATGCCTCGCAGGGGGCAGGCCAGCTCGATATTAATGTGGCGCGCCTGGGGGTGGATGCACTAACGCTTAATGCAGGCAAGATATATGGCCCCAAGCAAGTCGGCCTCTTGTGGCTGGCCAGCCAGGTGCGGCTTGATCCGCTCATTGTTGGCGGTGGGCAAGAGCGTGGCCTACGCAGTGGGACAGAGAATGTGGCTGGTGCGGTCGGCTTTGCAACGGCGCTTGAATATGCCCAAGCACACCGCAAATCTGAGGCGCAGCGCCTTGAACGTTTACGTAATAGCATGCAGCAAACTCTGTGCGAGCATATCCCCACAGCAGTTGTCTCGGGTGATATGAAGCATCGCTTGGCGGGTCATCTACACATCTCGTTCCCTGGGGTTGATGCCGAGCGGCTCGTTTTCTTACTTGAGCGCGATGGTGTGCTTGTGGCAACTGGCAGCGCCTGTGCGGCCAATAAGGGTTTGCGCAGCCATGTCCTCACCGCGATTGGCCTGCCGCCAGAGGTAGCTGATGGAAGTCTACGCATCAGCCTGGGGCGGCTCTCGACCGAGGAGAATTGCCAGCGCGCGGCGCAGTGTATCATTGCAGCAGTGCAGCACGAGCAGCAGCGGATGAAGGAGGCGCGGCGGTGAAGTTATTACGCTGGCTTGCTGGGATATTTATCGCCCTGATGCTCCTCGTGTGGCTTGGTGGGCGCTGGCTGACGCGCGACGACCTTGCCATGTGCCAAGCAGCCCCAAGCAGTGCTGAGCAGTGCCAGGCTGCTGATGCTATTGTGGCAGTGAGTGGTGGCGATACCCAGGCCCGCACTGCCGAAGCGATTCGCCTCTACCAAAATGGATGGGCACGCTTCATCGTCTTCTCAGGTGCTGCCGCCGATAAGACTGGCCCTAGCAATGCCGAGGCAATGCGTCGTCAAGCTGTGGCAGCTGGTGTGCCCGACCGTGCCATTCTCACCGAGGAACTAAGCGAAACCACCCGCCAAAATGCTAAAAAAACGGGCCAACTCCTCCGTCAAAAGAATCTCGACTCCATTATTCTTGTCACCAGTGCCTACCACTCGCGCCGCGTTGCACTGGAGTTTGGCCAGTATGTGCCGCATATTGCCATGCGCAGCCACCCTGTCGCCACCGACCGGCAGTGGTCGGACACCTGGTGGCTTACGCCAAGTGGCTGGCAGCTGACAATCGAAGAGCTGGTGAAGATTGGCTGGTTCAAGGTGGTGCGGCCATGACACAGCGCGTCTTTGTCGGGATGAGCGGTGGGGTGGACAGCAGCCTCACCGCAGCGCTGCTGGTTGAGCAGGGCTACGATGTAACTGGGGTGTATATGAAAAACTGGAGCCAAGACTTACCTGGCATGCAGTGCCCCTGGGCGGAAGACTTAGCTGATGCCAAGCGAGTGGCAGTGCAGCTGGGTATTGACTTTATCGTTTTTGATTTTGAGCACGACTACAAGCACAAGGTGGTAGACTACATGCTAGCTGAGTACCAAGCTGGGCGCACGCCTAACCCCGACATTATGTGCAATCAAGAGATTAAGTTTCGGCTCTTTCTCGATACGGCGCGCGAGCGTGGGGCTAACCTCATTGCTACTGGCCATTATGCGCAGACTGGTGGCGCATGTGCAGAGGATGACAGCGCGGCGACTAATCAAGAACATTCATTCCAGCCCGACCATCTCTACCGCGCGACCGATGCGGCCAAAGACCAGACCTACTTCCTCTACCGCGTGACAAGTGATGCACTCCAGTATACACTCTTCCCGCTTGGTGGCTATACCAAGCAGCAGGTGCGGCACATGGCTACTGAGCGTGGTCTCTGGACAGCGCGCAAGCAGGAATCGATGGGAGTGTGCTTTGTTGGTAATGTCGGCATGCGAGACTTCCTAAGTCAGTATGTATCCACTCGCCCGGGCGATATTATCGACAAGCAAACAGGGGCAGTGCTAGGCCAGCACGATGGTGCGATCTTTTACACCCTGGGTCAGCGCCATGGGCTGGATGTCGGCGGCGGCTTGCCCTATTACGTCGTCGGTAAGGACATGGCAGCAAATGTAGTATACGTGAGTCGCAATATGAATGATGAAGCAATGTGGCGTCATGATGTGTTGGTGGGCGATTTGTACTGGATTCATGGCGCACCAGCGGCGAGCGACCAGCTGACCGTCCGTCTGCGCCATCGTGGCCAGCTGAGGCCATGCACGTTGCAGTATGACTCAGCCCAGGCCCAAGCCACTCTCCACCTGCGCGACCCCGAGCGCGCCGTGGCAGCCGGCCAGTCGGCCGTGATCTACCGCGGGGCAGAGTGCCTTGGCGGAGGGATTGTCGTCGATTCCATGGCTTTATAGCTGCGTTATTATCTCAACAATGAGTGAAAACAGAGAGGCTATTCTGCAAGGCATGTATTCTCCCTTTAAGTATCAGGAAATATGTCGCACGACCACTCAGAAGTAACTCTGTTGACAACCCAAACGGCAGTTTCGTATACTGACTCTTATAGACAAGCATAAGGGGGATTATTATGAGGGTAAAACACACTCACTCTCGGATGAGAGTTATTGCTGCGGCGGCAGTCGTCGTGAGTGGCATTGGGCTTGTGGGGCCGCAGCTTGTGGCGCATCAGGCGTATGCTGATGCTGACACTACCGCACCAGTCTTTACGCCAGCCAAGCCAGAGAAGCTCGTGGCGCGAGCAGGTCGCTCAATTGCCGATACTGTGCGTACTGTGGCAGCGAATGATGGGGCGGACGGAACAGGTGTTAATAGCGATGGCGTGGTTATCGACGCAAAAAACCTTGACCTTGCAAACCCAAAACCAGGCACATATACAATCACTTACCGTGCGGTCGATAATGCCAATAATAAAGCAGAGGTGACACGCGAGGTAGAGGTCACAACTACTGAAAAGCTCGAAGCGAAGCTAGCTGAGCCGATGGTACTGGATGGCTACAGCCCACACACCAGGGCGGAGGCAATATCCAAACAGGTTATTGCCCGTGCCGTGGTGGCTGATGAGACATCTCCTCAGGCTGCGATCGACAAAGCATTGCAAGAGCTTCAGCAAGCAATCGATGACCTCCGCGTCGACCACACCGACTACGACAAAGCCAAGCAAGAGCTTGCTGCTGCGCCAGCCTACGTCGCAGCAGACAAGGACGTTGCTGCAGCAGCGACAGAGGCAGATCGCCTGGCAAACCTCAAAGCAACCACAACGCCAGAGCTTGCCAAAGCAACGAAGGCGCTTACCACTGCTATAGCTACAGCTATCCGGGAGGATCAAGCACGCCAAAAGACAGCCACGCAAGCCGTTGATGCGCTCGAAGCTAAGCCGGATCTTGCATTGCTTGCAACAACCCAAACAGTGGTCGATACTGTCAAAGATAATGCAGCCAAGACGGCACTGCAGCGACGGGTTGATGCAATCCGCACTGCGCTGCGACCACAACAACCGCAGCAAGCTGCCGCCGCACCAAAGACGGCAGCCCACACGCCCAAGCAAACGCATTCTGTAGCAGCTGCGCTTGCCGACACGGGTGCCAGCCTCTGGCTCCTTGGCGGGGCGGGCGTTGCTCTCATTGGTGGGGCAATTGGCCTGTGGCGTTATCGCAACAAGCTTTTTAAACGTGAGAAATAAGTACGATCGCGCAAAAATCGGCTCTTGAATGAGTCGATTTTTGTATAGTAGTGTTTCAAGTAGCATCACACTTCGTTATGAAGAGCTTTTATAATCACACCACCAAAGATGCACGGGGCAGTGTGTCCGTGCTATAATACCCCCTATGAATGCTCAAGATATCCGCAACAAATACCTCGAATTTTATGCCAAGCAGCAGCACGCCATTATCAAGCGGGCCCCGCTCATCCTAACCGATGACCCAACGACACTCTTTACCGGTGCGGGCATGCAGCCAATGATCCCATACCTGCTGGGTGAGGCGCACCCGCAGGGCAAGCGCATCGCCGACTCGCAGACATGCTTGCGTGCTCAAGATATTGACGATATTGGCGACAATCGCCACACGACCTTCTTCGAAATGCTCGGTAACTGGAGCTTGGGCGACTACTTCAAGAAAGAGCAGATTACTTGGATGTGGACATTCCTCACCGAGGAAGTAGGGCTCGACCCGAATCGCCTGTATGTAACGTGTTTCATTGGTGCACCCGAGTACAATATTGCCAAAGACACCGAAGCAGCCGAGCTGTGGCGGCAGAAATTTGCCGAGAAGGGGATCGAAGCGAAAAGTGCCGATATCGGCAGCGAAGAGCACGGCGCGGCCCGTGGCATCCAGCCAGGGGAGCGCATCTTTTACTATG
>CAUPVK010000009.1:0-38719 GCA_963514895.1 uncultured Candidatus Saccharibacteria bacterium | reverse complement strand
ACTATGACGGCAGCAAAAACTGGTGGAGTCGCAACGGCGGACCCGAGACGACACCAGTCGGTGACCCATGTGGGCCTGATAGCGAGATGTTTTATGAGTTTGATTTCATTGAGCACGACCCGAAGTTTGGTGAGCACTGCCACCCTAACTGCGACTGCGGACGCTTTATGGAGATCGGCAACAACGTCTTTATGGCATACAAGAAGGTAGCCGAGGGACAGTTTGTTCCACTAGATAAGCCGAATATCGACCATGGCTCTGGTTTGGAACGCATTGCGGCTGCGGCCAATAACGACCCTGATGTCTTTAAGATTAGCCTGATGTGGCCTATTATCAGCAAGCTTGAGCAGCTTAGTGGCAAGAGCTACACCTCGCATACCGAGAGTATGCGGGTGATTGCTGACCACCTGCGAGCGGCTACCTTCATGGCGGTGGATGGCTGCGTGCCGAGCAACAAGGAGCAAGGCTATGTGATGCGCCGCCTCTTACGACGGGCTATCCGCTATAGCTTCGACCTTGGCATTGAGCAGAACTTTCTTGAAGCAGTGGTGCCGGTAATTGCCGACCTATATGAGGCAGACTTCCCAGAGGTCAAAGCAGCGCGCGAACAGATCATCGCCGTGCTTGCCAAGGAGGAAAAAGCCTTCCGGCAAACGCTCCGTAAGGGGCTCAAACAGATGCAGCAGTATGTCGCAGATGGCCTGACTGGCGCGGAGTTATTTACGCTATATGATACCTTTGGCTTCCCGGTAGAGCTCAGTACAGAGGAGGCATACAAGCAGGGGATTTCGCTCTCTGAGGACTGGCGAGCAGAATTTGACACCAAAATGGCCGAGCAGCGCCAGCGCTCCAAGACGGCGCGTAAAGGGCAATTTAGCGGCGGGCTGGAAGGTCACGACCCAATTCATCTTAAGTATCACACGGCAACGCACCTGCTTGGGGCGGCGCTGCGCACGGTATTGAAAGCACCAGATTTGCAGCAGCATGGCAGCAACATCACCGCTCAGCGCCTGCGCTTCGATTTTAATCACGACAAGCTCACCCCAGAGGAGAAGCAAGCAGTGGAAGACCAAGTTAATGCCTGGATCGAGGCAGACTTGCCGGTGAGCTTTGCCGTGTACCCAACCGATGAAGCACTGAAGCTCGGTGCAATCGGCGCCTTTGGCGAACGTTACGGCGACACCGTTAAAGTCTATTCTATCGGCGAAGGTGATGAGCGCGTGAGCTTCGAAGTGTGTGGGGGCCCGCACGTCGAGCACACTGGTATCTTGGCCGAAGATGGCATGCGCTTCAAGATCACTAAGGAAGAGTCAAGTTCAGCTGGTATCCGCCGGATCAAAGCGGTGTTGCGGTAGCGCTAGCAGATAACCAGGAATAGACAATACAATACCAGCAACATATGTGCTGGTGTTGTATTTATTGGTATCAATAATACCTACAAGGGTGGTGCGCCCTACTGCAGAGCGCAGCGCTCAGCAACCATGCTCCCTGTTAGCTGGGTAATAGCATTACTTAGCTGTCCGATATCTTTTGGCTCGACGTATGTGCGGCGGCGCTGTGACGCAGTTTCGCTAGATTCATAAGAACAGGTGAGTGTAGTACTAAGTTGGTCGCTCTCAATCTCGCATGTAACTGGCGTATCGATCCCATCACAGACATAAGGTACTGTGTATACGGTCGAGATGCCTAGTATTAATTCGCCAATTCGGCGTGCAGTCAAGACAAAGCACATACTTGATGATTGCTCGCTATTACCATCGCGGTAGCTTGCACTGTGGTACACCTGAGAAGGGTCGGCCGTAGGGAGGACCGCTTTGTCAAGAAGGGTCTGGAGGTCGGCAGCAGTTGTGTCGCGGTTGGTTGCATACCATCTAAATAACTCCGAATCATGGTCAAGCGGGCGCGAGCGGTCGAGTAAGCGTGCCACGTGGTTGTGGGTGATAGGTATCTAGCTGGGGTCGGTCCGGCTATACCAGTATTGCCGATTATCCGCCAGTGTTAGTGCAAAAGAATGATGCTTATCGGGGTCGGCAAAGGCGAGCTGGCCAGTGGTCAGGCCAGTGGCATCAGCTGTGAGGTCAACGGCCAATGTACCACCTTCGTTATAGCACCCAAAGGGAGCTTGGTAGGCTATCGTTGTTTCGTCGGGCATGGCATGGTGCGCTTCAAGCGCTGCGACCGTTTTGTACAGATGACGGCCAAGCAGGGTGAGCTCGGTTGGCTCGTAGTTCTCAAGTGGAAAGATGCCGATAGACACGGCATCGACTGGCTCGCGATTGGTCATAGTGAGCGTATTGTACAGTGGTTACCTCTGTTTTGTCAAGAATGTGCTACCACTGTATGATTTTTCTGCAATGTTTCTTAATAACGACGCTTGCAGTGCTCGGTACAAAATGAATCATTTCATCATAAATTCGCCAATAATCACCGTTTAGGGCTAGCAGGCAGGCCTGTATATGGTATATAATAGAGATGATTATGGTTTTCGATCGATTTCTTACCCGAGCAGATAACAGTGCTAGCGAGTGCCTGGTTGGTCTTGATATTGGGACGGAGTACGTCAAGGCGCTGCTTGCCCGGGTGAATGGTGAGGAGATTGAGATCATTGGTGTGGGGCGCAAGCATCAAGACCGTAGCGATATGCACTCTGGTGCGATTGCCGACATTGCCGCAGTCGTGCGCAACTGCGAAGATGCTCTGGCCCAAGCCGAGTCTGAGGCTGGCATACAGGCGCGCCGTGCAGTGATTGGCATTGCGGGCGAGCTTGTGAAGGGTGTGACAAATACCATTCGCTATCGTCGTCCGCAGCCCGATCGTCCACTAGATGAGACCGAAATGGAATTCATCATCGAGAAGGTGCAAGACCGAGCTGCCATCAAGGCGCAGCGGCAGATCGCTCTCGAGACAGGCAACCAAGATGTGGAGGTAAAGCTCGTCAACTCTGCACTCGTCAGTATCCACATTGATGGCTACAAGGTGAGCAACCCAATTAGCTTCCAAGGTAAGGACGTCGCGGTGCAGATCTACACTGCTTTTGCTCCCATGGTGCACATTGGCGCGCTCGAGCGCGTGGCCGATGAGCTGGCGCTCGACCTCGTGGCGGTGGCAGCTGAGCCCTTTGCGGTAAGCCGGAGCGTACTAGGTACAGATGCGAATAGCTCATTTACGGCTATTCTTGCCGACGTTGGTGGCGGTACAACAGACATTGCGGTAGTAAATGATGGTGGCGTGGAAGGGACGCGGATGTTTGGCATTGGTGGGCGCAGCTTTACCAATACGATTGCTAACGAGTGCGCTATTAACTACAACGAGGCTGAGAAGCTCAAGGTTGCGACTAATCACGAGCAGATGAAACAAGAGCTTAAGCAGCATTTTGATACCGCAATTGATAAAACCCTCGATGTCTGGCTAGCAGGAGTCGATCTTGCTCTTAGCGAATTTAGCTCGGTCGATCACTTACCCAACCGTATTTTGCTCTGTGGTGGTGGGGCGAGCCTCAAGCCACTAGTCAAAGCCCTCGAGACGCGCGATTGGTATACCGACCTCCCCTTTACACGCCGGCCAGTGGTGCAGCATATTAAGCCCAGTGACGTCTCGGGCGTGGTCGACCTGACGAACAAGGTCAGCGACCACTCATTTATCACCGCGATGGGCCTCCTGCGCGTGGGCTACGATACGATGATTGGGGCAAGCGAAACAGAAACATTACGCA
Organism: uncultured Candidatus Saccharibacteria bacterium; assembly: GCA_963514895.1. Lineage (GTDB taxonomy): Bacteria > Patescibacteriota > Saccharimonadia > Saccharimonadales > Saccharimonadaceae > Saccharimonas. The sequence goes on along the minus strand of CAUPVK010000009.1, from coordinate 35,007 downwards.
ATAAATTGAATAAAATGTTGAGGATCTAAATGCAAAAAGATGTCATTTATATCGATACCGAGGACGACATTACCGCCATTATTGGCAAGGTGAAGGATTCCTCGCAAAAAATCGTCGCACTTGTGCCACCCAAGCGGATTGGCGCCATGCAGAGCGCCGTCAACCTCAAGCTTGTCCAGCGCGCTGCTGAGCAAGCAGGCAAACGGCTCGTCATTATTACTGGCAACCAAGCACTCTCGACTTTGGCGGCTTCGGCAAGTATCCCTACAGCACGGACGCTGCAAAGCCGGCCGGAGATGGCTGAGATCCCAGCGCTTGAGGTCGATGACGAAGATGTCATTGATGGTAGTGAACTCGAACCAGAAGATCCTGAGCCAGTAACGCCTGCTCCTTCTGTACCGGCTCGTCCTGCCACCCGCTCGGCTGCCCGCAAGACGCCAGATGACGACGACAAAGCAGCTGATACGTCAGCCGCCTCAGATCTCAAGAAGAAGGTGAAGGTACCAGACTTCAACAAAATGCGCAAGAAACTCTTGATCGGTGGTGCGGCACTCGTTGTCCTGATCGTTTTCTTGGTGTGGGCGATTTTCTTCGCACCACATGCGACCATCACCATCAAGGCTCGCACCTCTGATCTGCCGCTCAGTACCCGCGTCACGATTGGCGATTCGCTTGGCTCAAATTTGCAAGAAGGGACGATCAAAACGACGACCAAGACAACGCGCAAGACTATCTCAGTCGACTTTACTGCCACTGGCAAAGAAGATGTTGGCGCGAAGGCAACGGGAACGGTGCGTTTTATGCCGGCTTCGTTTGACGTCTTGCGTAATGGAGCGACGATCGACGCTGGGACGACTATCACGTCCGAGAATGGTATGCAGTATAAGACGACATCGTCGGTGGTATTCGACTCTAACGCGTCGGGTGGCGACCTCATGCGTGGCCGCACAACAGAGGTCACTGCGGTAGAGAGTGGCACGAAGTACAATGGTGCATCGGGCTCGGCCAAGGGCCCCTCTGGCTTCTCCGTCTCCTTTACGCGTGATACTTCTGGTGGCACAGACAAGACAATTACCATAGTGCAGCGTAGTGATATTGAGCAGGCGAGGAATAGACTCCATAGCTCACTCGATAGTAATGGTGCCAAGCGCGAGCTTGCCTCGCAATTTAACGGCGACAGCTATGTCATTCTCAATGACACCTTCAAGCAAAACGACAGCGATATCCAGCCCAATGTCAAGGTGGGTGGTGAAGCAACCGATGGTAAAGCCCAGTTGACTGGTGCGGTAGAGTACTCCCTCTCGGCGATAGAGAAGCGCGAGGCCAGCATCTTCCTTGACGCGTATTTTAAGCAGCAGATCGATGGCAAGGCCAACCAGCAAGTCCATAGCAACGGCGTCAATAAGCTCTCGGTGACTAATGTTTCGGCCAATGGCAATGCCTATAATGCGACTATTACGACCAATGGTAAGATTGGCCCTAAGGTAGACGAGTCCGAGCTCAAAGACTACGCCAAGGGCAAGCGCTATGCCGAGATCCGCTCGCATGTTGAGAAGATCGAGGGGGTGAGCTCGGCTGATGTCTCGTTCTCACCATTCTGGGTGCAATCAGCACCAAATGACACGAATCGGATAAAGGTGGTATTTGACCTCAATGAACAATAAACGAACATACTTAGCACTTGACGTCGGCGAACGGCGGATTGGTGTTGCAATTGCCGATCCATCCGTGCGAATTGCCGTCGCATATGATACGATTGAAGTGGATGGTAGTGAACTTGAGCAGATCACTCAGCTGATTATGAGTGAGCGTGTTGGGGTGGTTGTCGTCGGCTACCCACGTAATCAATCGGGCGAGCCAACGGCTCAGACTGCTTATGTCGAGCGGTTTGCGACCCAATTGACGGATATCGCGCCGCGCTTGGCATTTCAAGATGAGTCGCTCACCAGCGTACAGGCTGAGGAGTATCTTCGTGCTCAAGGTAAGCCGTATAGCAAGGGTGCTATCGATGCCGTCGCTGCCAGTATTATTTTGCAAGACTATTTGGAGACGCACTATGACTGATTTTCGCCGCCAGCCAGGCAGAGGCTTCCAGGTAGGGAATCCAAACCCACCACTGTCGCCGCCACCAGCAGAACGCATTACGCCACGCTCGGGACGCTCAGCTGCTGCAGTAGGTGCTTCAGGGCGATCTGCGTCACCATATATGCGCCGCTCAGAGCCACATCGCCCAATGGTGGGGCAACAACAACCACAATCACAATCGACACAATCTATCCAGCCACAGCCAGCACCATCCTCTGCGCCGCAGCAGGCGTATGACCCCTACGCGTGGGTGAGTAGGCCTCAGCCTCAGTCTCAACCGCAGCCGCAACCAGCACCTCAGCCACAGCCTTACCGCGCACCAGCACCGTCTCGCGACACGTACGCAGTGCCAGTCCAGCAACCAGCATCACAATCTCAACCACAACCAGCCACCTCCTCAGTTGATGATTTTGCTGATGATGCGCTGCCTTCTGGGCTTGATGATGATAGCTTCTATGGCTTCGACGACGACCAGCCGCCGCAGCCCACGCCAGAGCCGCAGCGGGGAAGCTTGCTTGGTAATGATGACGTTTCGCCGCTCTTTGCCGATGACGCACCAAAGGGCCGGACGATTGGCTCTCAGAAAAAATCTCCACGCTACAATACTGAGCGGCCACGCCACGGGCGTCGCCGATGGCTGTGGTGGCTCAGCGGCATTGGATTGCTAATTTTACTCATCCTTGCAATAGCATACTGGTGGTATCATCAAAACCTGCAGCCGGTCGACCGGACCGACACCACGACCAAGACGATAACGATTGGTGAGGGCGACACGTTCAAGACCGTTGCTGCTACACTGAAAGAGCAGGGGTTGATTCGTGATGTTCGCGCCTTTGATATCTACACCCGCCTGTCGGGTTCGCGCAATCAACTCCATACTGGCGTATGTCAATTTAGCCCTGCGCAGTCGTTGCCCGAGATCGCGACAAAGCTCTCGCAGGGGTGTCATGATAATCGTGTCGTCACATTCTTGCCAGGTGGTACTGTTGTCGATTCGCGCTACAAGCCACAAGGCCAAGATGCCACCACGGCACTCAAGCGAGCTGGCTATAGCGAGGAGTCGATCAAAGCTGCACTAGCGAAAACATACAACAGTCCACTCTTTGCCAACAAGCCAGCTGGCACTTCGCTCGAGGGTTATATCTTTGGTGATACCTATTCCGTGCCAGCTAATCAAGGTCCAGAAGCAGCTCTCAAGGCGGCCTTCGCGCATATGTACGAGCAGATTCAAAATAATGGCTTGATTGACAAATTTGCAGCCCAAAAGCTCAATCTCTACCAAGCTATCACCCTCGCCTCCATCATCCAGCGCGAGATGGGGTGTGGTGGTGCTAGTCAGGACTGCTACCAGATTCAGCGGCAGATTGCCCAGGTCTTTTACAAGCGGTTGCGCGAGAATAAAGTACTTGGCTCGGACGTAACCTTCATTTATGGGGCAGATATCGCCGGCGTGAGCCCCAATGTCAATCTTGACTCGCCGTACAATACACGCATCAAGCCAGGCTTGCCACCTGGGCCAATTGCCACGCCTGGCCTCGGCGCACTCAAAGCAGTGGCCGATCCAGCACCTGGTAGCTATGAGTTCTTCCTCGCCGGCGATGATGGCAATGTCTACTTTGCCAATACCGATGCCGAGCACCAGGCCAACATCAAGCAGCACTGTAAGAAGCTCTGTTCTGAGCTATAGATCCCAGCTGTAGGTTGCACCTGTTCTCGCAATTCCTTGGCGATATTGAGCTACGTTTCGTGCCCTGACAGTAATATGCCGCGCATAAACGTCGCTAGGCCAAAACTGTTGCAATTTTCACAAAATATCATCTCCCACCACTGTTGTAAACCATTGACTAAACTACAACCGCGTAGTAGAATGGATGGTAGCCAGTCGGGGAGTGATAATACGGGGAATGCAAGAGAGGGAAATTGCTCTACCAATGGCCTGCCTTTAAATGTCGTACGAGCACCGAAATCAATTTTTTTAATATCATAATAAAATCGGTCGACATGTGTGCTCCGTTCTCTTGTATAGGGAGAAGAAAGACAGAGTGAGGTAGCAGCGCGCTAGTAATAGATGCGCAGGAGAACGATCATTCGTCAACAACAAGCAGCCGAGCAGGCTTCACAACTCGAACTTTCGCCTATTACCGTGCGGAGTCGGCGCCCGCGACCACTGTATAAGTCATTATCGCCGGTACGGACATCGGCCTATGTGGGGGTTTTTGTCCTAGTACTTTCACTCGTCGCCATGAGCTATCAGCCAATTTTGGCAGAGAACACCGCTCTAGCTAGCGCTGCGCCCGTCAGTGCAACGCGCCAGACGGCAGCGACACCATCAGCAGATGGGGTAGATCAGCTCGTTGCAACCAATGTTGCTACATCAATTGCTGAGAGCACGAACCTCCCTGTCACCAATAACGTCGCCAACCTTTCGCAGTCAATTGCCGCAGAGAACTCGTTTACTCAAACGAGTGCCACGACGATTAACAAGCCGCAGATTGTTCAGCCAACAGCTGACAACCGCACTATCAAGAAATACACGACAGTTGCTGGCGATAGCGTGCCAAGCCTTGCTGATAAGTTCAAAATTAGCACACAGACTATCAAATGGGTTAACAAGCTCACCAGTGATGCCCTTGAGCCAGGCAAAGAGCTGACGATATTGCCAGTTAATGGCATCCTCTACACCGTTAAGGATGGTGATACACTTGATAGCATTGCTGCTAAATACAAAGCAGATAAGAACCAGCTCACTCTCTACAACGACCTTGAGCTAACTTCTACCCCTGCTAAGGGTTCGCAGCTGATCATCCCTGATGGCTCATTGCCAACAGAGGAGCAGCCAGGCTACGTAGCGCCACGCTCGGGTGCTGCTGCTCGCGCAGCCAGTGCAACAACTGGCACAAATAGCTACAACGGCACTGGCGTCTACGGTGGTGCTGCTGGTACAGCTCATGCCTGGACAGGCGGCGGCGACGGTGGTGGCTACGCCTGGGGTAACTGTACTTTCTATGCCTATGAGCGCCGTCTTGAGCTCGGCCGGCCAATCGGTCGCCAGTGGGGTAATGCTGCTACCTGGGCTAGCTTCGCCCGCGCATCTGGCTACGGTGTCGGCACAACGCCAGCCGTTGGTGCAGTGATGCAAAATGGTGGTGGGTATGGCCACGTTGCCATCGTCGAGAGTGTTAACCCTGGTGTTTCGGTCACCATTAGCGAGATGAACGGCTTCCGCTGGGGTGGTGGATTCAACCGCGTTGGCTTCGGTAACATCCCATGGAACGAAGCAGTCGGTGGTCGCTACCAGTACATCTACTAGTTTGATACGCTAAGCATTATAAACACCTCTGTTGTCGCAGAGGTGTTTTTGGTATACTTAATAGTATATGTTTGTAGATACAGCAAAGGTAACAGTAGTAGCAGGCCGCGGTGGCGACGGTGCGGTGAGCTTTCGACATGAAATATATGTAGACAAAGGTGGACCTGATGGCGGAGATGGCGGTCGTGGTGGAGACGTTGTATTTGTCGCGACGGAGCAGCTCAATACCTTGCTCAAGTTTCGCTACAAACCAGAGCTCAAGGCAGAGCCTGGCGTTGCGGGTGGTAAGAAGAAGATGGCGGGCCGATCTGGTAAGCCACTGGTTGTCAAAGTGCCAGTAGGGACACTAGTGAAGCGAGATGGTGTGGTAATCGCCGACCTCGCTGAGGCAGGGCAAGAGGCCGTCATTGCCAAAGGTGGCGATGGTGGCTTTGGTAATGCGCATTTTAAATCTAGTGTGCGCCAGACGCCGCGCATGGCTGAGCTGGGCGAGGCAGGGGAGAGCTTTGAGGCGGAACTGGAACTGAAGTTGCTGGCTGATGTTGGTTTGGTAGGTTTTCCTAATGCTGGTAAATCAACCTTTCTCAGCGTGGTGAGTAATGCTCGCCCGGAGATTGCAAATTATGAATTTACCACACTCACGCCTAACCTTGGTGTCGCTGATATTGATGATGGTTCGGTCCTAATTGCCGACATTCCTGGCCTGATTGAGGGAGCGAGCGAAGGCAAGGGTCTGGGCGATGCCTTCTTGCGGCACGTCGAGCGGACGGCTGTGCTCCTCCATCTTGTTGATGTGTATAGTAATGATGTAGCCGAGCGCTACCAAGCGATTCGTCACGAGCTGCAGCAATACAGCACCGAGCTTGCCCAGCGGCCAGAGGTCGTCGTGCTAACGAAGTGTGATGGGCTCGATGACGATATCATTCAGATGCAGATAGACAGTCTGCGCCAGGTAGTTGACGAAGCAACGCCGATTTTTGCAATTTCCTCGATTGCACATCAAGGAGTCGTTGATGTGCTGAGAGCTTTGCGCCAGATAGTAGTAGCGGCGCGGGCGGCTGAAGCAGCAGCTGAAGAGGACGACGATTTTGCTAACGGCGAGGAGCTTGCGACTATTACGCTCGGTAGCCAAGCTGAGGCCGATGCCTGGGCAGTGCAGCAACTGCAGGGTTACGCGGCGCAGCAGTGCGCCGAGACGGCGGTAGAGAGCGGCCTTACTAACCCACGAGAGGATGGTGAGATGCCGCGTGTCTTTGCTGTGTCTGGCCAAAAGCTCGAGAAATTCGCTCGTCGCACGAACTTCGCCCAGTTCGAGGCAGTTAATCGCCTGCGTGATATCATGAAGCGTCTTGGTGTCACGCATGAGCTCATCCGTCAAGGAGCGGAGGGCGACAGTATCGTGCAGATTGGCGATAGTCAGCCGTTTCCGCTGGTGGAGCAATAAAATATAGTAATATCAATCATATAATATACCACCTCTGTGTGAGGTGGTATATTTGCTATAAAGCGCCAGTTTCCTATGCTTCAATATCATCATCGTTGGCTGCTGCTCCACTATTGTGGGTATAGTGGAATACCTCGAGTGCAGTACCTAGGCTATTGATCGATTGCTCTGCACTTTCTGCTTTAAAGTGCATTATATCGGCTATGTCTGCAATCTTGTCAAGAGACGCCGACATACTGCTGAGCATCTCCTGCATTTCACGTTGCAGTTGCTGGGCAAATGCTTCCTCATACTCCTCGTAGTTTGGGTCTTCCTCATTTTTCTCATGGTAGCGCCATTGGTTGGCTTTTTCCTTCAATTCATTGAACAGGGTGCGGAGCGAGTCAGTATGGTAGCCAAGTGTATCGACACCATCATGGCCAGTTCCGTGAGCATCAAGCTCCTTGAAGTTGATATCGGCATCGCTACAGCACTTCTGCGCATCACTAAGAAATGTAGCAAATGCAGTATTGTTGCTATCGTCTGATGCTGCCGCCTTAGTAGACTCTGTATCTAGATCAGTCGCTTGGTTTGTATGAGTTGTCTCATCATCAGTCGACGATACATCATCTTTATCTTTATCTTTATCTTCTGTTTCTCTTACAAGGACATCAAGCTGGTCGCGTACAGTCTGCAGCAGTGCATCAAATTCTTCATAGAGGTCTTTACTCTTTGCGCTGAGTAATGATTCGATGTGGCTAATATCATCCTCAAAAGGGGCATCATAATAATCGATATATTCCACCATATTATCAAGATGTTGTGGGTCTTCGCTGCAAGCGGCTATTTCTTTTACTTTAGTTGCTGGACTATCGACCATGTCTGGTTTTTTCTTCCGTACTTTATCGGCATACTCTTTGATAACCGGTGCGCGGTCGACCAGCTTGGTAATACTCGTAATGAGCTGTTCGGGCAGTTGACCCTCATACGACGGCTCGTTGCGTGGTAGTGGGTCACTACTGCCTTGGGGAGGGTAGTTGTTGTCGTTTCTCGTGCCTTTACTGTAGCACCACATAGTGGCAAAATATGGTAATAAATAGAGCAATAGTGCGAAGATGAACTATGTAAGACCATAATCGCGCACAATAAGCGTAATTTGCTATACTATACCTATGGCACAAACATTCTTTTTCTACGACCTTGAGACGAGTGGCTTCCGAGCGCAGACGGATCGGATCATGCAGTTTGCTGGGCAGCGGACGGATATGGATTTGCAGCCGATTGGCGAGCCGTATAACTTTCTCGTCACTCTCAATGATGATACCTTGCCGAGCCCTGATGCCTTGATGGTGACTGGCATCACGCCACAAAAGACGCTAGAGGAGGGCTATAGCGAGGCAGAATGTGCGCGGATGGTGAGCGAGGAGATCTTTACACCAGGGACGATCGCTGTGGGATTCAACAATGTGCGCTTTGACGATGAGTTTATCCGCCATTTGCTGTGGCGGAACTTTTATGATCCATATGAGTGGAGCTGGAAGGATGAGCGGAGCCGCTGGGATATGCTCGATGTGGTGCGGCTGACGCGGGCGTTGCGGCCAGATGGCATTGAGTGGCCGGTGGATGCGAATGGTCAGCCTACTAACCGTCTGGAGCTCATTACTAAAGCTAATGGCATTGCACACGACAATGCACACGACGCCTTCGCCGATGTAGCAGCTCTGATAGAAGTAACAAAGCTAGTGCAGCGCGCTCAGCCTCAGCTCTTTGACTACCTCCTTGCCATGCGCGACAAGAGGGCGGTGCAGCGGCTGGTCAATCTCGAGACCAAGCAGCCCTTCGTCTATACTAGTGGCCGCTACGACAAGCAACACGCCAAGACGACCGTCGCCTTTCCGCTAGCGCCAGCCCCCAATAGCAATGTCTTGGTCTATGACCTGCGCTACGACCCAACACCGTTTGTGAACCTAAGCCAGCAGGAACTTGCCAAGAAAATCTTTGCCACCTGGGAGGAGCGCCAAGCCGATGGCTTTGTGGCGCTACCTGTCAAACCATTGCAATACAATCGTTGCCCAGCCGTTGCACCACTTGGTGTGCTAGAGCAAGGCGATGGCTGGAGTAAGATCCATCTCGAGGCGGCAACTGTGGCGCGCCACCGCGATATCCTTCTTCGCCATCCCGACTTTGCTGAGAAGCTCCGCACACTCTACGAAAAAAAGCGTGAGCACAAAAAATCGACCGACCCCGAAGGGCAGCTCTACGACAGCTTCGTCTCGGACGTAGATAAGACGCACATTGCTGCAGTGCGCAGTGCCGATGCCGAGGCGCTGGCAGACTTCCATCCGGCCTTTCGTGATGAGCGCTTGCCCGAGCTACTACTCCACTACAAGGCGCGTAGCTTCCCACAGAGCCTCAGTGATGATGAGCAAGCCCAGTGGGAGCAGTGGCGGAGCACCCACCTGCAGGCCCAGCTGCCGAGCTTTATGGCATCATTGCAGCGCCTGGCCAAGGCAGGCACAGCAGATGAGTTTATTATGCAGGAGCTGCAGCTGTGGCTTGAAGCTGTGGTACCAGTGGGCGATTAGAAGAACTTGGATATTAAAAATTTCTATTCTCTCCCTACTAATTTCCTGTCGTTTCATTCAACCGGAGTGTGGATATTGGTTGTTGCAAACCACTTTTTAACTCTGATATTGAGAGGCTAGTAACCAGTGAATGCCGATCCTTGTGATATTCTTGAGAAGAAAACCTGATACTGAGAGGTAAAACCTTGAGATTTAGATAACATCTGATCCCATATAAAACACCCCAGCCATCTCCTGGGGTGTTTTGCGTTGAAGGTGGCTTGGCCTGAGCTTATTTTTTGATAAGCTTGAGGATAACCAGCAGCACAACTGCACCAAAGAAGGCGGTCAGCAGGCTAGCGAAATTAAAGCCAGTCAGCACATCGGCGTCGCCGCCCATTAGGCTGACCAGCCAGCCACCGAGCATTGCGCCGATGATACCAACGATGATGTTGGTCAGTGCGCCTGAGTCTTCACCTTTATTTACCACCTTGGATGCCAGCCAGCCGGCAAGACCACCGATGATAAGCCATACGAGTATAGTCATAGTTGATTGTCTCCTTAATTAATGGTTATCATACTAGTATAGCATCTTTGGGGAGTAAAAGCTATTTGGACGCTTGTGGACTAAAGGTGACTCGCCCGTCAGTTGCCTTCGCTACCACCGTCATGCCTTCGTGAATTCGCCCATCGATCAGTTCCAGCGCCAGCGGGTCAAGAATACGCTTTTGCACCAAACGCTTGAGCGGCCGGGCACCAAAGCTTGGGTCGTAGCCATCCCGGGCCAGCATGTCGCGGATGCTCTCGTCAAACGCCAGCGTGATATCGCGGCTGTCTTTGACTTGGCGGGCAACACGCTCGAGCTGCACGTCAACGATGGCCCGCATGGCTTGCTCGTGAATACGGTCGAAGATCACGATATCGTCGATGCGGTTGAGGAATTCTGGGCGGAAATGCTGGCGCAGTACCTCGAGCATTTTATTGTCCAGCACAGACAGGTTATCGCCAGTAAAGTCCATAATCATCTGCGAGCCAACATTGCTCGTCATGATGATAATGGTGTTACTAAAGTCGATCGTCCGGCCTTGGCCATCAGTCAGACGACCATCGTCTAATACCTGTAAGAGCACATTAAAGACGTCGGGGTGGGCCTTCTCGATTTCATCAAACAGTACCACGCTGTAGGGGCGGCGGCGCACCGCTTCAGTTAATTGGCCGCCCTGGTCGTAGCCAACGTAGCCTGGTGGCGAGCCAATCAGGCGGGCTACAGCGTGCCGCTCCATGTATTCGCTCATATCGATACGGATCATGGCGTGCTCATCGTCGAATAATTCGCGGCACAGGCTGCGGGCTACCTCTGTTTTGCCAACCCCAGTTGGGCCAAGGAAGAGGAAGGAGCCAATTGGCCGGTTGGTGTCAGCAAGGCCAGCGCGTGAACGGCGAATAGCGCTCGCCACGGCAGCCACAGCGCGGTCTTGGCCAATGACTTGGCGGCCGATTGAGTCTTCAAGTTTGGTTAATTTACTTGATTCGCTTTCCATCAGCCGCTCTACGGGAATACCCGTCCAGCGCGCCACCACACTAGCGATATCGTCGGGCGTGACTTCTTCACGCAGCAGGCGGTCGGCCGGTGGGATGGCCGCTAGTTCCTGGCGAGCGCTCGCTAGCTTTTTCTCTAGCTCTGGCATGTCGCCGTATTTAATACGGCTGGCGGTGGCGAGATCCGCATCGCGTTCAGCGATTTCTAGTTGTGAGCGCAAACTGTCCATTTTTTCGGCAGCGGTGTTAACCGTCTGGAGGATATCCTTTTCGTGCTGCCATTTGGTATCGATGACATCAGCTTTAGCTCGGAGGTCAGCGATCTGCTGTTTGATTTCCTCTTTACGGGCTTTGGCGTGGTCGGATTTATCTTTTTTGAGCGCGGCCTCTTCAATCTCCAGTTGCAAGCGGCGGTTATTGAGCCGATCCAGACTAATCGGCACGCTCTCCAGCTGCATCTTCAGCGCACTGGTTGCTTCGTCCAGCAGGTCGACCGCCTTATCAGGCAAAAAGCGGTCAGGCAAGTAGCGAGTGGAAAGCCGTGCCGCTGCTACAATTGCATCATCAGCAATCTTGACGCCGTGGTGGACTTCGTACTTTTCCTTGAGGCCGCGCAAGATAGCGATGGTGTCATCAAAGCTCGGTTCGCCAACATAGACTGGCTGAAAGCGTCGTTCCAGCGCCGCGTCTTTTTCGACATGCTGGCGGTACTCAGCCAGCGTGGTGGCACCAATCATATGCAGTTTACCGCGCGCCAGGGCAGGTTTGAGCATATTGCCAGCGTCCATACTACCTTCGCCTTTGCCAGCGCCGACCATGGTGTGAATTTCATCGACGAAGAGAATGATCTCGCCGGCAGCTTCCTCAACCTCTTTTAACACGCCTTTGAGGCGTTCTTCGAACTGGCCACGGAAGCTCGCGCCCGCCAGTAAGCTCGAAATCTCCAGGCTAATCAGTCGCTTATCCTTCAGCGACGCCGGTACGTTCCCCTTAACGATGCGCTGCGCCAAGGCCTCGACGATGGCGGTTTTACCAACGCCCGGCTCACCGATCAGTACGGGGTTATTCTTGGTGCGCCGGCTGAGGATCTGCATGGTGCGGCGAATTTCTTCATCCCGGCCGATCACTGGGTCGAGTTTACCCTCACGCGCCAGAGCGGTGAGGTCGGTGCCGAACTGCTCGAGGGGTTTTTGGTTATTGTGTTGGTTCATGGTTGGTGGCATATATCCCTCCTTGTAGTTATATAGTGCGGGCAACAGAACGCCCGGTGAGTTACTTAAAAACAAGTGGCCGATCGCGCTGGGTATCAGCCACGTGGCCTATCGGTATAGTAACAAATTAGCACTCTCGGTGCAAGAGTGCTAACTAACGCGAGTTTTGATAGGTACACGTGACTTGCTTAGCACTGCTTTCTTAGCGTCAGGTGCGTATACTCATAAGAGTAATAAAAGACATTGATAGTTCCGGCAACTCACCCCTCTGAGTGAGATCAAAAGGAGATAGCAGCAATCAGTCTCCATTCTTTTGTGTATAATAGACGCCATGACAAACATATATTTTACTCGGGCAATTCAGCCGGAGAATAACCAGCCCCATTTCTTAGCCAAAGCACTCATTGTTGATGCGACTGGCAAAATTCTCGTCCTTGAGCGCAGTAATACACACCCGCTCTTTCCGCATGGTGCCGACCTGCCTGGTGGTATCGTCGATCCTGGCGAGACACCGCTTGAAGCAGCCCGGCGGGAAATAGAAGAAGAGACTGGCCTTGGCTTTGTGCCGAGCCAGCTGAGTGTGGCCTTCGAGCATGTACTGCCGCACCCTGATGGCCAGCGGCTGAGCTATATGTGCTATGCGGCACTGGTTGATGGCGATGCGCCAGAAATTACCCTCAGCTGGGAGCACAGTAGCTACCAATGGCTCACACCAGACGAGCTTATGCAGCAGCCTATCACGCCGCGGACTGACTATCCCTTTGCGGCGGCGGTGCATTATATCAGCTCATTGCGACATTATGTGCAGCAGGAGCGGCCAGAGTTGCTGTAGCCAGTAATGATTAAGAGCCACGCAGCAGCGCGATGATTTCGCTTGTGCCTCAGCTTCGTCTGTTGGATAAAATAACAGAGGTGTGAGCTTTGAGTGCTACGCAATGACAATAAATCAGTAACAACGAAGGAGTAATATGGAACGAACATAAAATGACAAACCTGCTATTGCCGTCGACCTTGATGATGTTGTTTTCCCTTGTGCTGAAGGGCTAGTGGCAGCATATAATGAGCATTACGGTACCAACTTTCGGCCTAATATGCCACAATCGACCTGGGACGTACCACAAGAAGAAGTGCAGGAGCGATTTAATGGATTGCAATTGGGGACGACGCCAGGCATGGCGAAGCCTGATTGGTTTGCGGAGATGCAAGTCCCAGACAGAGAGACGATTGAGACGTTGCAAAGACTAGCGACCAAGTATCGACTCTATGCAGTCTCGGCCCGGCATTATGGTTTAGCAGGTGTGACACAGCAGAGCATCGAAAAGTATCTGCCTGATGTCTTCGAAGAGGTTATTTTGACGCGGCGGCCAGTCGAAACTGAGAATGGCATCAAGATAATGACCGACTCCAAGACAGAGATATACCGGCAGTACAATATGGCGGTTGCGGCTGCTTAAGAGCCACCACACCCCCAACGCGGGCGTGGGGGGGGGGGTGGGCCGCTCGGGTTGGAGATTTTGTTTGGCGAACGGCCCTGGCACCCAGGCGCTACGATCGACGATCCGCGCGCTATTGAGTGCCACACCTGGGCGGAGGCGGAAGAGGCTATTGCCCGGTATTTCGCTCGGTAAATTTGAGTGAGAAACATCTGGCTATGGATAATACACTGGTTGCCTTGCAATCTGTGCGTAGGATGGGCTACTATATTTTCTATGAATTTAACGATGAAACTAACGAAACTCTTGAGGGCTCTCTGGCCAGCGTTTCTCTGCGCGGTGGTGTGGCAGCTGCTGCAGTTTGCCCCAGCAGATCAGTGGTGGTGGTTGCAAAAAGCAATGAGCCCACTCACAACGATGATGATTTTTCTTGCAGTTTGGCGCTATAGCGATCGGCGGCAGCCAACAACGTGGCTCCTTCTTGTAGCACTTGTGCTGTTTGCTGTGGCCGACTCGCTGGTGGCGTTCTTGCCCTTCTCGCATCTTATCGTTGGGCTGGGGGTGTCTTTGCTAGCGTATCTGGTGCTCTGTGTTATAAATTTGTGGCGTCTCATCTTTGCCCTTGCGAAGGGAGCTGCCAGGCGCATAAATTGGGGATTGCTGCTAGCTACCTTCATGGGCAATGCAATAATGGTATATTCGACACTGCACAACGTGTTGCCGCGTGTAGGAAGCCCGCTCCTTGCTGGAGCAATAAAAGTGTATGCTGCTGTACTTATGGTACTGATGACGAGTGGGACAGCGGCAGCTCTGACAGACTATCGGCTACGGTGGAGCGTGGGCAGTTGCAATGGGACAATACTTGCCGCCTCGGAGTCGGCCCTTGCACTGCAGCTCTTTGGTAAAGCATCTGAGGCATGGATTATCTATAGTATTATGCCATTGTATTGGTGTGGCCTCGTCTCCTATGTTGCGGCAAGCCGACCAAAGAAGGAGCGGCTTACATCGCGGGTGTAGCACCCTAAAAGATGCGGGGAGGCTCAGTTGGCCTCTTGCGCAAATCTAGTATCTCACCAGTATACATGCTACAATAAGACGATATGTCGGAGCAGATACGGATTATTGGGGCGCGCCAGAATAACCTCAAAGATGTCAGCGTGACCATTCCACGCGATCAGTTTGTGGTGGTAACGGGCCTGAGTGGTAGTGGTAAGTCGAGTCTCGTCTTTGATACAATCTACGCTGAGGGACAGCGCCGCTATGTGGAGAGTTTAAGCAGCTATGCACGGCAGTTTCTTGGTATTATGGATAAGCCCGACGTTGACTCTATTGATGGCCTGAGCCCCAGTATTAGTATCGACCAAAAGTCGACGAGCCGCAACCCGCGCTCCACTGTCGCTACAGTGACGGAGATCTACGATTATTTACGCCTACTCTTTGCTCGGGTAGGGGTGCCGCATTGCCCAGCTCTTATGCCCGATGGCACGCGCTGTGGCAAGCCTGTCCAGCGCCGGACAGCTCAGTCTATTATCGACGAAATTATGAAACTTCCTGAGGGGAGTAAGCTCATGTTACTGGCACCGATTGTGAGCCAAAAGAAAGGGGAATTTGCCCACATCCCCGAGCAGTACATGCGCAGTGGCTTTGCGCGGGCTCGGGTGGATGGTGTGGTGTATGCGCTTGATGAGTTCCCGGAACTACAGAAGAGTTATAAGCATGATATTGAGCTGGTGGTCGATCGTGTCGTGATGGCACCAACGATGATGAGTCGCATCTCGCAGTCGGTTGAGCAAGCGCTGGAGCTTGCGAGTGGGGTCGTGCAGGTGTTAGACGCTACGAGTGGCGAGATCACGACGTATAGTCAGCGCTATGCCTGTATGGATCACCCAGGCGAGGACATCCCCGAGCTTGAGCCGCGGCTCTTTAGCTTCAACGCGCCGCAGGGGGCGTGTCCGATCTGCACGGGTCTCGGCACACGCCTGGAGGTTGACCCAGAGCTCATCCTTAACCCCAATCTGACGATTGCCGAGGGAGCAATCCGCCCCTTCAACCGCTTTAATGCCGAAGCATGGTACATGAAGCGTCTCGCCGCGGTGGCTGAGGAGCACGGCTTTAGTCTATACGTGCCCGTCAAGGAGCTAAGTGATGATATTGTGCAGAAGGTGCTGTATGGCACAGGCAAGCAAAAGTATCGCATTCACCTCAGTGGTAATCGCTATTACGACTCAACGTACGAGGGAGTCATCCCTAACCTCGAGCGTCGCCATCGCGAGACCGATAGTGAGTTTATGCGCAAAGATATCGAGCGCTTCATGCGGGAGCGTAAGTGTACGGCCTGCAAGGGTGCGCGGCTCAAACCAGTGGTGCTCGCAGTGACAGTCAATGGCCTCTCCATTATGGATATTTGCAATCTCGACGTCGCCAATGCGCTGGATATGATAGGCCAGCTGGAATTTACTGCAGAACAGCAGCACATCGTTAAGCTTGTTGTCAAAGAAATTATGGCACGGCTAGGCTTTATGAACAATGTCGGGCTCAGCTACCTCGAGCTAGGGCGAGCAGCGAACACGCTCAGCGGTGGTGAGGCGCAGCGTATCCGCCTCGCGACGCAGATTGGTAGTGGCCTGCAGGGGGTGCTGTATGTGCTGGATGAGCCATCGATTGGCCTACACCAGCGTGACAACGATCGTCTTATTCAGACGCTCAAAAATCTACGCGACCTAGGTAATACCGTGCTTGTGGTAGAGCATGACGAAGATACGATTGCGGCGGCTGATTATCTGGTGGATGTTGGGCCGGGTGCTGGCGTGCACGGTGGGGAGATCGTGGCATATGGCACGCCAGCAGAGGTAGCACGCATGCCACAAAGCATCACTGGTCGATATCTGTCTGGTGCGGAGAAGATCCCAGTGCCAGCTCAGCGCCGCCCAATTGAGCAGGGGCGTGCACTAATAATCCGCGGAGCACGCGAGAATAATCTCAAGAATATCGACGTCACTATCCCGCTTGGTGTCCTTACGCTAGTGACGGGGGTGAGTGGCAGTGGCAAATCGACGCTCGTCAATAGCATTCTCGCCAGCGAGCTCACTGCCCGTTTACATCGCGCCCAAGCGGTGCCAGGTGCACATGATGCAATCGATGGGGTCGAGCAGCTCGATAAAGCAATTGTCATCGACCAGTCGGCAATTGGTCGCACTCCGCGCTCCAACCCCGCCACCTATACCGGTGTTTTTACGCAGATTCGTGAGCTTTTTGCGGGCACGCCTGAGGCGAATATCCGCGGCTACAAGCCAGGGCGCTTTAGCTTTAATGTTAAAGGTGGGCGCTGCGAGCATTGTCAGGGCGATGGCGTTATTAAGATAGAGATGCACTTTTTGCCCGATGTCTATATTCAATGCCCTGAGTGTCATGGTAAACGCTATAATCGTGAGGCGCTTGAGATCACCTATAAAGGTAAGACGATTAGCGATGTCCTGGATATGACGGTCGAGCAAGCCTGTGAGTTCTTCGCTAACATTCCTGCGATTGCTCGCAAGTTGACGACGATCAACGAAGTGGGTCTTGGCTATATTAAGCTCGGCCAGCCCGCCACGACCTTTAGCGGTGGCGAGGCGCAGCGTATCAAACTTGCTACCGAGCTGAGCCGACGCACGACTGGCAAGACACTCTATATTCTCGATGAGCCGACCACTGGGCTGCACACGGCCGACGTCAAGAAGCTACTCGAAATTCTCCAACGCCTCGTAGCGGGCGGCAATAGTATGGTTATCATTGAGCATAATCTTGAGGTTATCAAATGTGCCGACCATATTATTGACATGGGCCCCGAAGGCGGGCAGGGCGGCGGCACCGTTATCGCCAGTGGTACACCTGAGGAAGTCGCGCATAACCCAGCATCGTTTACGGGGAAGTATTTGCGGCCGCTCTTGGGCTAATTTCAAAGGATAAAAACATATATGGTGTTACTGCGACAAGAGGAGTTTGTTTGTCTTAGAGTAGGCCTAGTTCGCGGCAATAGTTGCTATTGTGTTTTTCATCACTAACGCGCGGTGGAAGAAGCTTCGTGATGCTTCTGGCGTATGATTCGCCGCCGTCAGAGTCCGGTTGCTCATGACGCGTCACGGCTCCATCCTGATAATAGAATTTCCATACATCGCAAAACCCTGATGGGTGATCGTGCTTCTTCTCACGGCAACTCACGCCAGCGTAGATTACTTCGCTATTGTGAGCAAAAACGTACGTTTTGCACGTTTCGCCCTGGCGGATCTGCGCCAGATAGCGTTCGGTCATTTGGCGTGCCGGTGCGTCGTTGCCATACGCCAGGCCATCCGTCCACCACCAATAGACTGCGAACCCGCCTGCAACCAGCGCCAGAAACAGTACAAGGAGAATGAGTCGTTTGATGCGAATGCGCGGGAGAAATGGTAGCTTCATAACTATACAATACCGCTCAGTAAGGGATAATGCAAATTTGCTTGCTATCAGTAATCAGCAACAGTATCCGCGCTATGACCCTTGAGGCATGATAGGATAATGAGGGTAATATATGTATAAAACCAAGGCAAAGTATATCCATTATGAGATCAAAACAATCGCAACCTGATAGGCAATCATATCGCACTGCCATCCTCCGCTATGCTCAGCGCGATCAAGCGATGCGCCAGCAGTACTTAGCCGATGGTGGGGCATGGGATGCATCGCTCGATGCTAACTCGACTGAATTTTTGCGTACAATTGTGGCGGCAATTGGTTGGCCAACACTACGCATGGTGGGCAGTAAGGCTTCGACTGCGGCGTGGTTGTTACTACAGCATTCGCCAGATATCGACTTTATGGAGCATTGCCTTGAGCTAATGAAGGCAGCGCCACGTGGCGAGGTCGCGCTGCGCGATATAGCCTTCCTCGAGGATCGGGTGTGTTTGCTGCGTGGTCGGCCACAGATATATGGCTCGCAGTTTCAAGGGCGTGGTAAAACCCTTCGTCTCTATTCAGTCGAAGACGCTGAGCGGCTTGATGAGCGCCGTGCAGCGATTGGTCTGCCGCCATTTGCAGAGTACGAAAAGCAGATTCGCCAGATGTATGGCGACGAACCGCCAGCTGCTAGATAAGAGGTATAGGGCAAAAATATCGGATAGTCGAACAAGACAAAATAAAAAAAGCCAGCTACTCATACGCTGACTTTTTACACAAATAGTGTGCTAAATAAATGTACTTGAGGTTATTTCTTCGTTCGCTTGCCCTTACTGAACAGCACAGAGAGCTGATACCTGAGCTTATCACGAGTCGATTTTTGCTTAAGTGCATGGATAGCCATCGGTGCAACAGAAATAAAGATGATGATAATTGCTGCGACCTCAATATTAACACCAGCTTTGGTAAGGATTGCGCCTGCAAAATAGCCAAGATAGGTGAAGATGGCGGCCCATAGCGCACCCCCGACGATATTAAACAGGAGGAACGTGTTGTAGTGCATCTTGCTGGCACCAGCGACAATTGGGGCAAAGGTGCGCACGATGGGCACAAAGCGCGCCAGGACGATGGTTAGTGAGCCATGCTTTTGGTAAAATTGCTCGGCCTGCTCGAGGTATTTTTTCTTAAAGAAGCGCGAGTTTGGCTTGAGAAAAAGCTTGCGCCCGACTTTGTGGCCAAAGGCGTAGCCAGTGCTATCGCCCAGGATTGCCATAAGAGCGATCGCTGCAACAAAGAGATGAATATTGAGTGGGTGGCCAAACAGGCGAAGGATCTCTTGATTTACCATATAGCCTGCCGTAAAGAGTAGACTATCCCCTGGTAAGACAAAGCCGATCAAAAGGCCAGACTCTGCATAGACCACAAGTAAAACCGCGGCAATGCCGAGGCCAGTAATTGCATGTATAAGTGATTCCATCGCGCTTTAGTATACCATACTTTGCTCAGGGAAGGGAGCTCTCTGCTGCTTTTAGCCCGCGTAGCACAAAAATGCTATACTAAAGAGGCAATATTACTTAACTCCGGAAACATATCCGAAAGGAGAACTATGGGAGATAAGATAACACTAAGGATCGAGACACGATCAATTCACGGTAAGAAAGTTCGCCAATTGCGCCGCCAGGGCATAACGCCAGCGGTGGTGTATGGTGCTGGTATGGATGCTGCTGATGTGCAGGCACCAAGTAGAGAGGTGGCAAAGGTTG
Organism: uncultured Candidatus Saccharibacteria bacterium; assembly: GCA_963514895.1. Lineage (GTDB taxonomy): Bacteria > Patescibacteriota > Saccharimonadia > Saccharimonadales > Saccharimonadaceae > Saccharimonas. The sequence continues at coordinate 15,269 of CAUPVK010000009.1, read as the reverse complement.
TGGCAGCAGCTGGCCGCCACACACCAATTCATTTGACAGGGGTTAAGCGGCGCATTGCGCTTATCAAAAGTATCGATTACGACCCAACGCGAGTGGGTGCGATTCGCCACATTGCCCTGCATGCGGTGCGTACAGACGAGCCCGTTACGGCAGAAGTGCCAGTCCGTCTTGCCGGCATGGGTGAATCTGAGGCTGAGAAGAATGGACTGGTCGTACTGCAAGCAATTGAGAAGGTTGAGGTGAAGGCCTTGCCGATGGACTTGCCCGAGGCACTGGATGTGTCGGTGCTTGGCCTGGCTAACGAGGGTGACCGCGTGACGGTGGGCGACATCACACTGCCTGAGGGTGTTGAACTGGTCGAGCATGACGATGGTCGTGAAGGTACTGCCGATGATGACGTGACGGTGAAGGATCTCGTTATTGCGAGTGCCTACGAGCCAAGTGCCCTTGCTGCCGCCAATGAAGCGGCTGCTGGTGCCGCCGAAAGCGCGGATGCGGAGGATGTTGCGGCCGAGCAGGGTAGCGACGATGATGCAGTATAGCACCTAGCGAGTGGTATCTCTAAGCAACACTTACAAGAGCGATCAATCATAAAAGAAACCAGTCATGTGAGGCTGGTTTCTTCCGCTATGCTGGCTGTAACTATGCAGCTACTACACCGCGAGAAATCCACCATCCACCACAATCTCCGCCCCATTGACGTACTGGCTCATTGGCGTACCAAGCCACAGCGCAGTGCAGGCAACGTCATCGGGCTGGCCCAGATTCTTGGCAGGGAGGCGGAGGTTATAGGTGAGGCCAGTCTTGATGATGGAGAAGTCGAGCTTCTTGAGCGCCGCAAGCCCCATCTTCTGAGCACCTGGTGTGCTGATGCCACCCGGCAAGATGGTATTGACCTTCCAGCCACTCCGCCCAAAGTCTTTGACGAGCCCACGGCTTAGCGCGAGAACACTGGCCTTGCTCATGGCGTAGAGCGTCATGTCGTAGGTCATACCTTTGAGGGCTTCAATGGAGCTGATATTGATGATAGTGCCTGGTGCTGTGCGGCGAGCAATCATTTCTTGACACATGGTGAGCACTGCCTGAGTGTTGATCTGCATTGTCTTGTCGAAGGTTGCCTGGTCGATATTAGCGAGCTTGACTGGCGCAAAAATACCAGCGTTGTTGATGAGAATATCTGGCGTTGGGGTGATATCATGCCACAGCGCGGTAATAGCGTTGTGATTGGAGAGGTCGACAATATGCGTTGTGACGGCAGCGTCAAATTGCTCACGCAGCTCGGTAGCGGTTTGCTGCAGTGCGTCAGCATCGCGATCAACAAGCTGGAGGGCGGCACCAGCCTCGGCATAGCGCCATGCGATCGCCTTGCCAATGCCCATCGCGGCACCAGTGACGAGTACCGTCTTGCCGGTCAGTTTCAGTAATTCATGCAGGGGAGTTGGATGTGTTGTCATGTCATTAGTATAGCATAACCAGTATGAATCGGGTGTAGCATCTATTGCAAGAGTTTCATACCTTAGGCTTTGAAGCCCTATGCTAGTAGTATACGAGGTGATATTTCTTTGAGTGGATTGGCTTCTCAAAACGAACACTAGAAGCAGAGGGCGCTCGCACTGAACATATAGGGTTTGGAAAATAATAGAGGAAAAGCATTGTCTTTTTATTGTAAATGAATTACAATAGCTGCATGGAGCACGCAGTACAGCGCCGGACGACGAAATATACCGATCGAGTGATCGTGATTCTTCGCCAGCTGCAGCATGCCACCAACGCCGAGATTGCGGCCGCACTACGCCACGATTACCCCCGTGTCAGCGCGACCACAGTACACCGCATTACCCAGCGGTTGCAGGCGGATGGGGTGATTGGCCTTGCACCAGCAACGGCGCACGGCTGCCTGCGCTACGATAGCAATCCTGTGCCGCATGACCACTTTGTCTGTAGCTCCTGCGACGGCCTGCACGATATCACTATCGCGCCAGCGCTGCGGCGTGAACTTGCGCGGCAAGTAGTAGACTGCCTTGTCGATGGGCCGCTCATCATTACTGGCATATGCCACCCCTGTCATCACGATAATCATAATTCATAAGGAGAAAAAATCATGGCACTATACAATACCACTACCAAGCAAGAGTTTGAGGAGCATGCTCTTCAGAGCGAGCGGCCAGTGCTGGTCGACTTTTGGGCACCGTGGTGCCCACCGTGCCGCGCAATGGCACCACTGCTTGAGCAGATTGCTGAAGAGACGGAGTTCGATGTTGTCAAGGTTGATACCGAGGCAAGCCAAGACAATGCAGCGCTTGCCTTGCAGCACCAAGTGCAGAGTATCCCCAACATGAAGATCTTCAAGAGCGGTGCTGTGGTGGCAGAACTGGTCGGCATGAAGCCAAAGCAAGTACTGATCGACGCTCTGCAGAAAGCAGACGCCTAAATTTACCCTCTAGCAGATTTCCTCCTCAGGACCAGCACAGAGTGTTGGTCCTTTTATTATGGAGTGTCACTGCTTTCGCTCGTGAGGAACCCACCACTCTGTCGCGACCATAATCGTGCATATATACCCCCTCTTGCTAGTAACTCGTCATGGCTTCCCTCTTCCACAATATGACCCTCATCAACCACAACAATCCGATCTAGCGCTGCAATCGTACTCAGTCGGTGCGCCACCACAATTGACGTCCGTCCCTGCATGAGTGTCTCAAGCGACTGCTGAATCAGCGCCTCTGACTCAGAATCTAATGCACTAGTCGCTTCGTCGAGCACTAATAGAGGCGCATCCTTGAGAATAGCTCGTGCAATTGCAATCCGCTGCCGCTGCCCACCAGATAGCTTCACGCCGCGCTCACCAACTACTGTTTCTAGCCCCTCTGGCAATTGTGTAATGAATTCCCAGGCATGAGCTTGCTTCGCCGCCAGTATAATATCGTCCTGTGTTGCTTCTGGTCTCCCGTAGGCAATGTTCTCCCGAATTGATCGATGAAACAAGAGTGGTTCCTGTGGCACGTACGCAATCTGCTGCCGCAAACTCTCTTGTGTTACCATCCGAATATCCTGTCCATCGATCAAAATCGCTCCACTGGTTGGATCGTAAAATCGCAACAACAACTTTGTCAGTGTCGTCTTGCCTGCACCACTGGTGCCGACGAGGCCGAGTTTTTGGTTGGGTTCTATTTGGAGTGAAAAGTCACGAAATATCATGCGATTTGGGTCGTCATCGTGTGCAAAGCTTATATGATCAAACGTGATAGTGCCGCGTGAGACATTCAGTACCGCGTCACTTGTATCAACCAGTTGCGCTGGGGTGTGCAAAATCTCGACCATAGTCTGGGCGTCGCCGAGGATGCGGTTGTAGTTGCGCATAATACCATTCATATTCCACAGCTCACGCACTGCACTATTTGTGTAGGTGATGATAAGATAAACTGTTGCAACGGAAATTGTGCTGTGCTGAGCGGCATAAACTGCGAAGACGATAGCACCAATCTTGATGGCAGTATTGACTGTAGAGAAGAAACTGCTCGTGATGATATATGTACGCATAGTGCTGAGGCCAGCAGTGCGCCAGTTTTCTACTGCCACGGCGAAGCGTTTCTGCTCAAGTATCTCACTACTAGACGATTTGACAGCTAGGATGTTTGATACCATATCCGTCAACTGACCACTAATGGTATTACTTGCCTCGGCTTCTCGCTCACTCAAACGAGCAAGTGGCTTAGAGCCAACATAAACCACAACGCTAAAAATCACAGAAAAAAGCGCCAAAAACAGTGCATACTGCCACAGCATTGTGGCTAAAACGATAATTGATCCAACAAGTGAGATAACCAGTGGCATTACCGACCAAATGATTACATCCCAAAATCGATCGACTGCACCGGACAGTTTATTGGCTTGACTCACCAGCGCTCCGCCAAAGCGATTAGCATGGAACGAAACACTCTCGTGGCTGAGTTTGGCAAAAATCTTGATATAGAGATCGCGCTGCATCGCCATGGTGAATGGCCACATAATGCGCATCGTCAAGCGCCAACCGATTACTTCTGACCAAAGTTGGCTCAGTGTATACATTCCTACAAGCGACCACACATCACTACTGTTATATAGATGGCCACTTTGGATAATGTCGAGTAACCGTGCAATAATGAGCGGCCCAACAAAAGTACTGACTATAAATGTCGTTGCCGCAACCACCAGCGCTGCTGCACGCTGCCATCGATATGGCTGAGATGTTTGCCATAATGTACGAAATATGGTGCGGCTCGTAGTAGGTTGCAAGATAAACTCCTTCATTGTATAGACTTATAAATATTATACCTTAGAAAAATACCGTTTCGCTTGTTGAATCATACACGCTCCAATATCTCCTTGGCCAATGATGCGGTTTACATCGTTGATATCAACAAGGGTATGTGCAATGATATCACCACCAGGATCGTGAGTAAACTCGCCAATTTTCTCGAGCTTTGTATAGACACGAAGCTGGTATACGCGCATGCCGTTTGGCTCAAGGCAGCACTGGTATCCGAGTGGTTGCCATTCAATAACGCGCATGTTGCACTCTTCTACCATCTCTCGTGTGATGGTTTGCTCAATTGTCTCCCCAGATTCAGTTTTGCCGCCAGGGAGATTATAGCTCTTCTTGACCGCACTATAGACGAGCGGAACGGAACCAGCTAAATTACCGATCGTATAGACTTGCTGCCAGGGGAGATCGGGTATAACAGATTTTTGTTGTATAGTACACCAAAAAACAAAAATGGTTTTGCCGCCATACTGAAAGGAAGATGATATATCGTATACCATAGACAAAACTATATTACGAAACGGAAAAAGATGAAATAGCTTTTGATAGCTACTTTCGTGTATACTATGCACTAGAGAATGCGTCAAGAAAAAATACTTCTACCAATCTGTCAAGCGGGCGATCCGGTGCTGCGCGGGAAAACGAGGCACGTGAGCCGCGAGGAAATCACCACACCAGCGGTGCAGCAGCTTATTGCAAATATTAAGCACACCGTGGCGGAGAGAGATTATGGGGTTGGGCTGGCTGCGCCCCAAGTGGGGCAGGCTTTGGCGCTGAGCGTGATTGCTATCAAGCCGACGCCAAATCGCCCAGACCGCGAGCCATTTGAGCAAGTTATTATTAATCCATCGTACACCGGCATTGGCCAGACAACGGCTATGTGGGAGGGCTGCGCCAGTGGTGATGAGGGGCGGCTCTTTGCACAGGCGCAGCGCTACCAACAGATCAATGCTCAGTGGGATGATGAGCGGGGCGAGCATCATACTGCGGTACTGGATGGCTTTGTTGCTCATGTCTTTCAACACGAAGCTGACCACTGTCAAGGCATACTTTTCTTTGACCGGGTGACAGATACGACGACCTACATGACGGCAGCAGAGTATCGCAAGCGCGTCGTGCGGCGGTAGTTGCATTTTTAAGCCCCGCTTCGCTCGCTTCTCTCAAGATCAGTGATTATTCGCCAAAAACGATTGCTTAACTTGCTGGTAGGCGTCGCGGAACGGCACACCTTTTTCGACTAATTCATTGATTTTGGCAACAGTATAGAGTTCACCGGTCATCGCCTCAGCCAATCGCTTAGTGTTGGCTTCTAGCTCGCTTACGCACAGCGCCAAAACTTCTAGCGTATTGAGGGCCGAAGTGAAGGCATCCATGGTGATCTTTTTGGTTAGTTGTAAGTCGCGGTGATAACCGCTGCCGGCACCTGTCGAAATAGCTTGGAGTTGCAAGGCGTAGTTCGGATAGGCGTGAGCAGTGGCACGCATGATCTCGAAGACGTCATAGTTACGCTTGTGCGGCATGATGGACGAGCCCGTGGTCATGGTGACGGGCAGCTTGAAATAGTTAAACTCCTGCGAGGTAAATAGCAACATGTCTTCAGCAAATTTGCTAGCAAAGACCATGATTGGGTTGAGCGCCTGTACGGCAATCAGTTCAAAAACGCCGCGCGACAGGCCACAGTACATGGGGTTTTCCTGCACTTTAGCGAAGCCTAGTTCGCTCGTTGTCATCTGGCGGTCAAGTGGTAGGGTAACGCCAAAACCGGCAGCACTGCCCAGCGGGTTTTGGTCGATGGCGGCAATGCTGTGTGCGACCAATTGCTGGAGGTCATGAAACGCATCGTGATATGAGCCGAGCCACATACCAACGGTAGTAGGCATAGCCTTTTGGGTGTGGGTGTAGCCAGGCATTTCGGTCTGGCCAATGGCGGCAATTTTGCCAGCATAGGCCTGAGCGACTGTCTCCAATGTGTCCGCTACTGCTTCAAGTTCTGTTTTGATGAACAGTCGCATCATCACCAAAGCTTGGTCGTTGCGGCTTCGGCCGGTGTGAACCTTTTTGCCAATCGGTCCGAGTTTTTCTGTTAGATATAGCTCAATGGCTGTGTGGCCATCTTCGTGTTCGCTAGTGAGGGTGAAGGTACCGGTTTTCCACTCGTTCAGTAGCTCGTCCAAGGCTGCTGCCAATTGTTGATATTCGTCGCTGGTCAGCACGCCAATTTTTTCTAGCATGTGAGCATGTGCTTTGGTCGCGGTAATGTCGTGACCGAGTAAGTGCTGGTCCAATACCTGATCATCGCCAACAGTGTACGACTCGACCAATGGGTGGAGTGAGCCAGTTGCGGTTGATTGCCATAATTTACTTGCCATATGAGTATGCTCCTTCAGCTGTTCGCTGACTTAGTGAATATAATTCAATGAATCCGGCGGATGAATTCTGGTTGAATGCGTCGTTGGAATCAAAGGTTGCAAGATTGATATCAAACAACGAATGTGGTGAGTCTACACTGACGACGGTGATGGTACCTTTGTACAGGCGAACCGTCACTGTGCCGGTGACTTTTTGGTTCTGATCATCAATATAGGCATTGATGTGATGGACGGCTGGCTCGTACCACTGAGCTGCGTAAGTGAGGTAAGCCCATTTTTTGTCCATTTCGGCTTTGAGCTCATTTTCAACACGGGTCGATACCAATTGTTCAAGTTTTTGATGAGCAGCAATCAAGATGGCAGCGCCAGGGTTTTCATAGACGCCGCGTACCTTCAGCCCAACTAGTCGATCCTCAATGAGGGTTGATACGCCCACGCCGTGTTTGCGGCCGATCTGGTTGCAGTGTTGGATGAGTGCCTGGAGTGAAAAGTGACGGTTATCGACAGCGACAGGCACGCCTTTGATGAATTCAATGGTGATATCTTCGGCTTCGTCTGGTGTGTATTTGATGGTTGAGCACCAATTGAGAATGGCGTGGTAGTTTGGCTTAAGTGAGGGTGATTCAATTTCGCCGCCTTCGCTGGTGATGCCCCACATGTTTTCATCGGTCGAATAAGGCGATTCTTGAGTATGCAGCACGGGGATGTTGTGCTTCTTGGCATAGGCAAGTTCTTCCTCCCGGCCCATACTCCACTCACGTACTGGTGCTAAGATCTTGAGTTTAGGGCTCAGCGTGGTGATATACGTTTCGAAGCGAACTTGGTCGTTTCCTTTACCAGTGGCACCATGTGCGATGACTGTGCAGTTGTACTTTTTGGCATATTCGACGGCTAATTGCGAGATGATGATGCGCCCCAGTGGCGTGCAGAGGGCATAGCCACCTTGGTAATCAGCATTGGCTTTGATGGCCAGTGATAGTAGCTCATCAGCGAAGCGGTCGCGAGCATCAACCGTAATGGTTTCTATAGCGCCGAGCATTTTAGCCTTTTCGGCGATGGCGTCGAGATCGTCAACCGTCTGGCCAATATTAACCGTGAGGGTAATGACGTTGCAGTTGTATTTTTCTTGTAACCACGTGAGCATGACGGAGGTGTCGAGGCCTCCCGAATAGAGTAAGAGGCACGTGTCAAACTCGCCATTTGTCGCCTCGTGGCTGGCAACTTTAGTGTAGTGAGGTGTGTCGTGATTCATATCCTTCCTTTCTATACTAATTAAAAAGAGCCGCTCGGATGAGGGCTCTTTCGTTGGTTTTATACTATACGACTAATTAGCCCTCTGAATCAGAGCGGCGACGACGAGCAACGATAACGATGTTGTGTCGATATGTCATACTAACACCATAGCATACCGCGCATATTTTTCACAATACTTTTATATAAATTTTAAAATTCTCTCTTCTCGTGTTAACCTACTCACCCGCACTTCATCCGATGGAGTGTGAAATCGATCGTTATGATCGATTTCAGCCCAGCGCAAGAGGTCGATGTCTAGGAGACGTCGACCCTTATAGTGTTCCGTCGGAAGGAGTGCGGGTAGGGAGCGCGAGAGAACGGTGAAGCTTTGAGACTCAAGCACTTTTCATATAAAATTGTGATGCGCTACAATAGTCATATACATTGGTATGACGAGGGGATAAAATCGTGCAGCAATATAACAAAGAAGCGCCTAGTATAGACGTATGAGTGGACGAGTAGTGAATATTCTCCTCGTTGAAGACGAACCAACCCTCCGAGCTGGTACTGAGCAGTTCCTCGTGCAGCGCGGCTTTACGGTGATAGCGGTAGCCAGCGGTGAGGAGGCGCTGGAGCAATTTGCCGAGGCGGACGCCATTATCCTCGATATTATGCTGCCAGGGATAAGCGGGATCGAGGTGCTGCACCAGATTCGCCAAGCGAGCGACGTGCCGGTACTCATGCTAACAGCACTACATGATGAGCCGACGCAAGTTGCGAGTTTTGATGAGCTGGCGGATGACTATATGAGTAAGCCATTTTCGCTCGTGATTTTGGAAAAGCGCATCAGGGCGCTGCTTCGTCGCCAGCAGTCTGTCAAAAAAACCTTGTGGCAGCGCGGCCTGGCCTCGGTGGATTTTGCAGCCTATCAGGGATTTTATGATGATACTGACGCGCATCTCAAGCCCAAGGAAGTGCAGCTGCTCAAACTGCTCGTGGACAATCCAAACATGGTCTGGAGCCGGCAGGCTATTATCGACCGGCTGTGGCGCGATGATGAGGTGCCGTTCGATCGGGTGATCGATGTCTATATCAAAAACTTGCGCAAGAAATTGTACCTCGATTGCATCGTCACGGTAAAGGGAGTGGGCTATCGCTATGAAGCGGCTTAAATTATTTCCCAAAACGTTTTTGGTGTCGATCGGCCTATTCGCGGCGCTGATCATCCTCGTGCATGCGCTGGTCTACACCTTGATGCCGCAATTTTATCTGCAGCAAAAAGAGCGCGAGGCAGTAGATAATCTCACGGCGCTGACGACCAAGCTGCACGGCAAATCTACCGAGGAGATGAGTCGCCTGAGCCAAGAGTTTGCTACCATGAACAACGTTAATATCACGCTGACGATTAATGGGCGCAACCAGTACTTTCAGGGCTTTGAGTCTATCAATATCGTGACAGACAGCGGTAAATCGGTTGACACCAGCGTGGTAAAAATCACTGACGGGCAGACGGTCGATCCACGCTCGGTGATTTTGCAGCAGGGTACTGTGACGGATAAACAGGGGCGAGCGATCGCGGTCAAGCTACTGGCCGACGTGGCACCCGTCACCCAGGCCAAGCTCGCCACGCTGCATGTATTACCGTATACCATGCTTGGCTCGCTACTGGTAGCACTGTTGTTTTCCTACATCTACAGCCGCTTTGTGACGCGGCCGATTCGCCAGATGGCCGCGGTAACCACGACCATGCAGCAGCTGGAAAAGGACGCGCACTACCCGGTAAATAGCAGTGATGAAATTGGCGTGCTGGGACGAAATATTAATGAACTCTATCAAAATCTGTGGCAAACGATTCGCTCGCTCGAGCATGAAAATAAACGGATCACCCAGTTAGAAAAGGAAAAAATCGCTTTCCTGCGCGCGGCTTCGCATGAGCTAAAAACGCCGCTCGCGGCCCTCCGGATCATGCTCGAAAATATGCAGCTGAACATCGGTGAATATAGAAATCGCGATCAGTACCTGGCGGAATCGGTGGCGCAGGTTGACCGTGTGGCGGCAATGGTGAATGACGTCTTGCGTTCTGGCAGTGTGGCCGAGCAGGCTTTGCGCCAAGAGAAGCGGCTGCGGGTTGATAAGCTGATTACCGAGGTGGTTGCCGATTATACGCTGCTGGCAAAAACACGCGGTATGACGTTCGCGGTTAACACGCAGCCAGTGACTATCAACGCGAACCGTGATATGATGCGCCATATCATCTCGAACTTGGTGTCAAACGCGGTACGCCACGGTAACGCTGGGAGCGTGATAAAAATTGCTTGTGACCAGCATGAACTAGCTATTGAAAACGCTTGCAAACCACTTACTACGCAGCAACTCCAGCACGCTTTCGATCCGTTTTATCGGAGCCCTAGCGACAAGAAGCAGCACACTGACAGCAGCGGCATCGGCCTCTACACGGTAAAGATGCTGCTCGACACCAAGGGTCTGGACTACAGCTTTGCACCACACGGACAGGGCATGCGGTTTGTGGTAAAGCTTGCGTCATAGAGCATTAAACCTTCGTAATAAAAGGTGTTGCAGCCAGGGTTTCTATCTTCTTGGCTATGTCTGTAAAATCGTCCATCTCCTTAAAACTATCCCATGCTACCCAGGCAAATGTACTTGATTCTCTTTGGTCGATCGTGATAGCTAAGTCATCATCACTCCAAAATAAATACTGTAGGTCGTAATGATAATGTGCCTGCTCTTGCTTCTTTGGGTTTTCGGGTATATATTGCACACCAATGTTAAACGGGACGCATTTGTTGTGTATATCGACATATTGGTAAAGTAGCTGTGCGCTATTAATACCAGTCTCCTCTTGTAGCTCACGCCGAGTAGCATCAAGTGGGGAGCTATCACTTTCGTCAATATGTCCACCTGGTTGGAGATACTTTCCAAGGAAGTTATGGTGAACAAGGGCAACGTGATACGTGCTTTTTGAAACGACAAATGTCGAAGCAGTAAAATGTCCCAAGAAATTTTTGCGGTCGATTACTTGGCTGTCGCTTTGTCTAGAGAGTTGTTCTTTGAGTGTTGTAAACGCCTCACCACTGGTATCATAATACTTGCTGTAGACATCAAATAACTGCTTGTATATACCCATATAAAATGACGTTTCCTTTCTTTTTGTTAGTTGCCTAATAGAGTATGACGTGCCTAGAAGTACCGTGTCAACTCAATTATTTTCCTTTCTTAGCTTATTCTTGAGGTCTCGAATATAGCGCCTTTGCTGTTGATGTAGATAGAAGTAGACAAAGGGTTTGATAATAAATCTCTTTGCGATAATATCCTCGGTGAATTCGAGATTCGTCATCGTACCGTGCTGCGAGAATACGCCCGTCCAATGGCCTTGAATGGCATCATTTTCTATATCAAACTCCCACAATTTGTATTGATCTACATGTGTCACTTTGAAATGAGTCTCAACCCCTTGTGTGGTAACCTCGATAAAGGTAGATTCATCGATTACTTTTATAGCTTGCAAATCACTGCGCCAGCAAATGTCATTAAGGTTAGTAACCGTATCCCAAACTCTTTCAACTGGGTATGATAAAGTGACGGTTATACGTGATCTTGTCATATAATGAATAATCTCTTAAATAGCACTTCTTCCAGTATACTTGGTCTATCATTATGGGGAAAATACAAAATGCTCACTTTGACAGTGACTCATGAGTAACAATGTAATTATTACGCCCAACTAACGGTGGCAAAAGTGCTATAATCTAATAGATATAACATCAGCAAAGCTCAACCCGTAACGAGGAAATCATGGATGAATTTATTTTAGTGGCAATAAAATTGCTCATTGGCTTTTTTGCCCTGACGATAATAATTAATCTTTCAGGCAAGGGTAATTTGTCGCCATCATCTGCTAGCGACCAAGTGCAGAACTATGTGCTCGGCGGTATTATTGGCGGTGTTATTTATAACAATGAAATCCAAATACTGGACTACATCGGTATTTTGTGTATATGGTGCGCGCTGGTGCTGACATTGAAATGGGCCAAGCAGCATAATGTGAGGGCAAAGCAGCTCATAGATGGCAAGGCATTAATTATTATTGATAATGGAAAGATCAACATTGAAAATTGCAAGAAAGTTGGCTTGAGCGCTCATGATGTGTCTTTCAAGCTGCGAACGCAGAATATTTATTCGACAGAGAAGGTAAAAAGAGCCGTTGTGGAGCAAAACGGTCAATTGATTATTACGCAGGAAGGGGAAGAGAATCCGAAGTTCCCATTGATAACAGACGGGCAGCTGCAGACTGATATTTTGCAAGTAATTGGCAAGGACGAAACGTGGCTACTAAAAGAAATGAAAAAGCAGGGATTGAAGGCGTATGGCGATGTGTTTTTGGGAGAATATGTGGACGGGAAGCTAAATTTGACGGCTTATTAGTGAAATATATGAAAATTATTACCAAAAAATCTTACCCTGATTTATTCGAAAAAGTCCGAGCGGGCGAGAAAACATTTGATATGAGGGTGGCTGATTTTGACATCCAACCCGGCGATATTCTGGAACAGGTTGAGGTAGACTATGACGGAACGCCAACCGGCCGCACAGTTCGCCATGTAGTCGGCGAAGTTTTACGCACGAAAGAGATTGATTTTTGGAAACAAAAAGACATTGATCAATACGGCTATCAAGTGATGTCGCTTACCGAGCGGGTTGGTTAATGTGACGGTAGGTCTACCTAAAGTAGACTTCATCCTATTAAAAGAGGTTTAAAGCGTAGGATAATGTAAGGAGTAGGTTGAGTCAATAAGACTTTGCTATACTATACCCATGGAACATACACAAAAGATTCCAAAAGTATATGCCTTTATAGACAGCCAAAACCTCAATCTTGGCATACGGTCACAGGGCTGGGAGCTTGATTTTAAGAAATTCCGCCTCTATTTAAAGAATAAATACCATGTTGAAAAAGCCTACTTATTTATCGGTTTAGTACCGGGTAATGAGCAGCTATACACAAGGCTGCTTGAGATGGGATATGTGCTCGTCTTTAAGCCAACTGTTGAATACCGTGAAGACGGCAAGAAAACATACAAGGGGAATGTTGACGCTGAGCTGGTGCTCTACGCATCCGCCAAATGTTTTCATGAATACGACAAGGCGGTTATCGTTTCTGGCGATGGAGATTTTGCCTGCTTAGTAGACTATTTGGAGCAAAATGACAAGCTTCGCGTAGTCATCTGCCCAAATAAACGATACTCCAGCTTGCTCAGAAAATACCGTGGATACATTCACATTATTGGTAACGCTCGAGACAAACTAGCATACAAAAAAGACCAGAAACAGCGGTCGGTCGAAACCTTAGGCTTGTCTGGCCATGGTGATACTGTAATTATAACAAAGTGTATGCACTTTGTAAATGCGGTGCATGCAGTATATGTTGGTTTTGTACTCGAATTCATTATAGCTCTCACTCATTTCACATTCCCTTCACACACCCTTGCTACACTGACATAGAACCAAGAAAGGAGATCTATGTCATTTGTGCAACGTGCCTGGCTCTATATCACCAGGAAAAAACTCAAAACGCTGATTTTGCTGGCGATTTTGCTGTGTATGTCGACGATTATGCTGAGTGGATTTGCCATCAAGCATTCGACCGACGCGGCGGCGCAGTCGCTCGACAAAACGCTCAAGGCCGGCTTCACGCTGGGCAATAATCCGCGCACCAATCCGGGAACAGCCCGCGGTTCGGGAACGGTGTCGAACAAAGACATCGACGCGGTGAAGAATCTGGAAGGCGTGACGGACTATGTCAAGCGCCAGAACGCCACGGTCGATTTTATCAATACCAAACTAGTGCCACTGCCGAGCGGTGGCAGCGGCTATGACGCTGAGAAAGACAAACAGTTTGGCAACGCCGCCACCATCATCGGCGTCAATAAATCTGAGTCCGAGAAAAAGTTCCGGGCTGAGTCGCTCAAGCTCGTCGCTGGCCGGCACATCACCGAGAACGATTCACATAAGATCTTGGTGCACGAAGCTTTCGCCAAGGCTAATAACCTGAAGCTTGGCAGCAAGATAAAGCTAAAGGCCAATCAATACGACACCGACAACGAGCATCCATCCAAGGACGAGGTTGAAGTGGAAATCGTCGGTATATTTAATGGCAAAAACCCAAAGCAGGCAACGTACCAGGTGGAGCTGTTCGAGAATTTGTTCTTGACTGGCCTTGCGACAACTCGCCAGTTGAATGCGTATACCGAGCAAAATGAGATTTACCAGGACGCTACGTTCTTCACCAAAGGCACTAAGCAGCTGGATGAGGTGATGGCGCGGGCAAATAAATTGCCGGTCAATTGGCAAAAGTATCAATTGAATAAGAATAGCCAGGAACTGGCCGGGGTGACTGGTGCGGTGAACGGCGTGTACGGCTTGATCGACGGTATGTTGTGGGCGACGGCGCTGGTTAGTGTCGCAGTGATTGGCATGGTGCTGTATTTGTGGATGAATGAGCGCAAACGCGAAGCAGGTGTGCTCTTGGCGACGGGCGTACCGCAGTCAAAGATTGTGCTGCAATATATCGCTGAGCTGGTGATGATCGCAGTGCTGAGCTTCGGTGCGTCGTACGTTACCGCAGGGCTGATCGCGCAACAAATGGGCGATCACGTGGTGTCGCAGGCGGCACAGAATGCCACGCGTCAAGCTGGCAGTTCGCTTGGCGGTGCATCGCTCGGTGCTGACGCTGATTCGGTGACGTCATCGCGCACGCTCGATAAGGTGACGGTTGGTGTGCAACCGACGGATCTGCTGGCGGTGTGGGGTGCTGGACTGGTGGTGATTATCATCGCGGTGCTACTGGCTTCGCGGCCGATTACCCAGTCAACACCAAAAGAATTACTAACCGAAGTGGACTAGGGGCGAATGATGACGATTATCACACGAGCCTGGACGGCTGTGGCGCGGCGGCGGCGTCGCAGCCTGACCATCGCCCTGATCATGACGCTGATTTTCACACTGCTGATCGGCACACTGACGGTGCAGCAGACGATGGCGCAGCTGAAGCAATCGGTCGAGCGTAATATCCGCGCCGGCTTTAGTATCGCCAGCAAGCAGCCATCGGGTGAAGTGCCGATGGACATCGCGCAGCGGGTACAGCGTGTACATGGCGTCAAAGCGTACAATTTCCAGACAGAAACTACCGCGGGACTGCCAGGCAAGCAATTGATCGACGCGGCAGGCAGCGGCGTGCAACTGGACACTGGGATCGCTGGCGAAGCGAAAGTGACGGGCGCCACACAGAGCGATTTGCTTGGTGAGTTCACTGGTAAATTTTATCAACTGGAGCAGGGTAGGCACCTGAC
>CAUPVK010000008.1:0-42216 GCA_963514895.1 uncultured Candidatus Saccharibacteria bacterium | reverse complement strand
CGTGGCGGGGAACGCCGTGGGTAAAAGGGGTTGCGTGTGGGTGAGAGTGGGTATTATACTGGGAGTAGTGGAAGAAAGTGGGTAACCACGAGAAAAACAAACACCACTGCACAAAAACAAAATAATTCATCTGTAAGGATCGCCACACCCCATGGATTACTTCGAACGCAAGCTGGATGACAAGCGTCGGCTCACCATACCGACGGAGCTTCGGGCGGAGTTTGCCAGCGGCGTAGTCCTGACGCGCGGCTTTGGCAACTATCTCCACCTGTATGCGCAGGATGTGTGGGATAGCCAGGTAGAGCCAGCGCTGACGGGCAGCATCCTGGATGAACATGTCGCCGACCTCAACGTCAAGTTCCGGCGCGGCAAGACGGCTGCCACCCTAGACCAAAAGCAGGGTAGGGTAACGGTAGAGCAGCATCTGCTGGATTATGCCGGGATCTCGCGCGAGGTTGTGGCGGTGCGCGCCGGCCAGTATTGGCGCTTGATGGCACCAGAGCAGGCCGAGTAGCAAGGCTGTTTTTGTGATGCTCTTTAACAAATACGTGTAACTGATATCCTCGAGATCAACCATCTGGTAGTGAGCCATGTGGGCACCCGACCCACGCAAAACCCTGTCGGGCGCACCTTCCTCACAAACACCTCCCAAAAAACTCCACCTCACATAATTGCTACGGCAATTATACACATAAGTCTCTCAAACGATCTTTGGCGGGCTCTCTCGGCCCGGTACAAGCAAAGATCGTCAACAAAAACAAACACATTTTATGCGAAAACAAACAGGTTTCGCTACCAGGTGGGTGATCTCGAACCCGCATCGGACTATCTCGCAGTAGCCTGAGCGGGGCGTATCTTTATGGAAAAGCATAGCTATACCTATCGGTAGCATTGCCGTGCCATCCTCCTGCCGAGGGAGTGTGATAATCCGTTGCAATAACGGATTATCAGCCCAGCGCAAGAGGTCAACATCTGGGAGATGTTGACCCTTATAGCGATCCCGAGCGCAGGAGGTGGTGAGGCAAGGCGTGAGACGGCGTATAGCTAGCGAGCTTAGTATCGGTTTCTCTGTTGTTCTTTGGCTAAATAGGCCACGACCAGTAGGGGAGGAAAGCAATATTATGCTACCATAAGAAACGTATGAGTATCAAAGCACATCCACCACTTCATGTTCCGGTATTGCTGGAGGCAGTGTTGGCCCAGCTCCAGCCACGTCCAGGTGAGCGCTATCTCGACCTGACGGCGGGGTATGGCGGCCATGCCACAGCGATTCTCGAGCAGACCCAGACGTATACCACGGCGTGTTTGGTCGATCGCGACCAGTATGCTTTGTCGCAGCTTGGTAGCTTGGCAGGGCAGGGCGCACGGTTGATGCATTGCGATTTTTTGCAGGCAGCGCAGCAGTTGGTTCGCGAGGGTGAGCAGTTTGATTTGCTGCTACTGGATTTGGGGGTGTCGTCACCGCAGCTCGATCGAGCTGACCGAGGGTTTTCCTTTACACACACTGGCCCGCTTGATATGCGGATGGATCAACGCCAAGCGATGACTGCCGAGCAGATTGTTAACCACATGGCAGAGGCAGAGCTCGCCCGACTGATCGCCCGCTACGGCGAAGAACCGCCGGCAAAGGCACGGCGCTATGCTGCAGCTATTTGCGCGGCCCGGCCACTGTCGAGTACTGGAGAACTCGCGCGCGTCATCGAGCACGCTACCCGTGGCAAGCGGGGCAAAACCCATCCAGCCACGCGTACCTTTCAGGCAGTCCGTATCGCCGTCAATGATGAATTGACGCAGGTAGAGCAGACGCTCCAGCTAGTGCCAGCCTTGCTGCGTACTGGTGGACGAGTGGGAGTGATTAGCTTCCATAGCCTCGAGGATCGGCTCGTCAAGCGCTTCTTCGCGGAGCAGCGCCAGGCAGGCTACGAGGCCGAGCTGCGCATCCTCACCAAGAAACCTATCGCGGGCAGCCATGACGATGCTTACAATCCGCGTGCCCGCAGCGCTAAGCTGCGAGCCGCCGCAAAAATATAAAAAACAAAAAAAGGAGTAGGGACATGCCAGTTCGTATCCCCGTACAAAATCAATCAATCACGACAACCGTATTGGTCCGCCACGGCAAATAGCCCTTGGCTTAAGACCTCGCGCTGGGGCGGCGCGTTATCCGCCCCACCCTAGAAACGACCCTATACCAACGTTAAACACAAACACCACCACAATGACAACCTACACACGGACAATGCAATTTAATAGTCGACGCCAGAGCACCTGGAAGCGCAACCGTAACACCGTTGCTTTTGCTTCGGCTATCAAACTTGGGCCAATCACTCACACAGTGCTGATTGCCCTCCTTATCACCATCCTTGGCTTGATATATCTGGCGCAGGCAACGCATACAGTCAGCTATGGCTATGAGGCCAGCAAGATTGACGACAAGATCTCTGCTCTGAGTGAGCAAAAGAAAGACCTAGAGGTCGATAACGCCCGTCTGACCGCCCTTAAGGAAGTGCAGGGTAGTAGTGTGGCCAAAACGATGACAACACCAGCCAATACAGCGTACGCCAGCGAGTAGCCCATGCTGCAGCGCCATCTTGCTACGCCACGCGCTCAGGCGCTCGCCGCTGTGCTCGGCGGGCTACTTGTGGTGTTTGTGTTGCGCCTGGGGTATGTGCAGTTGCTGCAGCATGATTACTATGTATCGCAGGCCGATAGCGAGCAAGTCAAGCAATTTCGTCTGCGCGCCCAGCGCGGTGAGATATACACCATGGATGGTACTACTCCCGCCAAACTTGTCATGAATGAGACGGTCTATACCGTGTGGGCCGACCCGATGGCCGTGACAGATGTAGATAAGATCGTGACGGTTCTCAACCAGGTGGCTGGTGGTAATGTGCGTGAGAATTTTCGCCAATACATCACGCGTAAGCCAAGCCGCTACCAAGTGCTTGCCACTAAGGTGAGCCGCAAGCAGGCTGAGCTGATCAAGAAGGAGAATCTCGCCGGGGTGGGCTTTGATGCGATGAGCCAGCGCGTTTACCCAGAAGGGCAGTTGGCCAGCCAAGTGCTGGGCTTTGTCGATGCCGAGGGTAAGGGGAAGTACGGCTTCGAACAGGCCAATGATGATAAGCTGCGCGGCACAGATGGGGTGCTTAAGACAGTGACAGACATCCGCTCAGTACCGCTAACCATTGGCCGGACGAATATCAACCAGCCTGCTAAGAATGGGACTAATATGGTACTGACGATCGATCGCAACATCCAGACGAGGGTCGAGCAGGCGCTTGTCGATGGGGCTAAGCGCAGCGGTGCGACTGATGTCAGTGCTGTCGTAATGAATCCGCAGAATGGCCAGGTCTTAGCCATGGCCAACCTCCCTACCTATGACCCGTCCAACCTGAAGACGATTAAAAGCGTCGCCGCACTCAATAACAACACCATCACCACGCCATACGAGCCAGGCTCTGATATTAAGACATTTACAGTGGCGACGGGCATCGACAAAGGGGTTATCACGCCGCAAACCACCTACAACAACACTGACAGCATCAAGGTAGACGACATCACCATTGGCAATGCCAGCAAGGGCCAGACGGGCAACATTACCATGCAGCACGCCCTCAATTGGTCGCTCAACACTGGTATGGTCACGGTGGCGCAGCGCCTAGGCAATGGCAGCTACATTACTCGCCAGGCCCGCGACACAATGTATGACTACTTCCATAAGCGCTTTCGCCTTGGGCAGCTAACGGGAGTGGAACTGGCTGGTGAGGCTAAGGGTAATATCATCTCGCCCACCCAGCAGCAGGGCAATGCGGTGCGCTACTCTAATATGTCCTTTGGCCAGGGGATGGATGCGACGATGCTGCAGGTCTCGGCTGGCTTTAGTGCGATTATCAATGGTGGGACGTACCATAGCCCCACCGTCATTGCGGGGACGATCGACGACAACGGCACCTTTGCCAAGGCTGCGCGCAAGGCCTCGTATGCTCATGTCATCAAGCCGCAGTCATCTACCACTGTGCGCGAAATGGTACACCAGGCGCGCCAGGCCTTTTATGCGGGTGGTGATCGTGCGGGGTTCTACATTGGCGGCAAGACGGGTACATCGCAAACCATCAAGGATGGTAAGTATATTTCTAACCAAACCATTGGCACCTACCTCGGTTTTGGTGGGGAGGTTGGCAAAACACCAGCGTATGTTATTATGGTGGAGGTTTCGGGCAAAGGGCTGAATATGCAGGGGGGTCAAGACGCTCACCCGATTTTCACGGATATATCTAATTGGTTGCTCGACTATATGAAGCTCGAGCCGAAAGGAAACACACCATAATGAACCTCACCACACTCGTTCGCGAGCTCAACGCGACATTTCTTCTCAGCGTCGCGGCCTTTTTGCTGGCGATGGCCCTCACGCCGCTCTACACCTACTTTGCGTATCGGTATAAGTTCTGGAAAAAACAGCGAGCCGCTAGTACAACGGGTGAGGAATTGACGGTCTTTACCAAGCTCCATGCCGATAAATTCACGCGCAATATCCCCACCATGGCCGGGATGATCGGCATTGTGGCTATTGCCGTGGTGACGCTGGGGTTTAATCTCGATCGAGCCCAGACCTGGCTTCCACTGGCAGCACTGCTTGGTGGTGGGGCAGTAGGCCTGCTGGACGATGTGATCAATATCAACAGTGATGGCTCGGGCTCGGCGGGTCTGCGCGCTTGGCTGAAGTTCTCGATGATCGCGGCCATGGCGGCGGTGCTGGCTTGGTTCTTCTACGTCAAGCTAGGCTATACAACGGTGCATGTGCCGTACCTTGGCGACTGGCAGCTGGGCCCGTGGATCGTCCCGCTCTTTATCTTTGCGGTGGTGGCAACTGGCAACGCGGTGAACATTAGCGATGGCTTGGATGGCCTGGCTGGTGGACTGCTGGCGGTGAGCTATTGCATTTTTGGGGTGATTGCTTTGCTGCAGGGGCATTTGCAGCTGGCGGGCTTTTGCTTCACGGTGGTGGGGGCGCTGCTGAGCTACCTGTGGTTTAATATCTATCCAGCACGGTTCTTTATGGGCGACGTGGGGAGCTTTGCCTTTGGGACGAGCCTAGGCGTCGTGGCGATGCTGACGAATACGCTGTTTTTGCTGCCGGTCATTGGTGTGCTGTTTGTGGTAGAGGCAGGTTCGAGCCTTATCCAAATCCTCAGCAAGAAGTTCTTTCACCGCAAGGTGTTTATTTCGGCACCAATTCACCAGCACTTCCAAGCAGTCGGTTGGCCAGAGGTGAAGGTGACGATGCGTTTCTGGGTGATCTCTTGCGTGACAGGCTTTATTGGCCTGATGATGGCGCTGGGTGGAGGACACATCTAGAATGGTTGCTGCTCGCCGCACCCGTGCTGCTCACCGATCGACCTCGGCTCGGTCGGCTCAGCTAGTGCGCCGCGAGCAACGTAGTACTACCTCCGCTCCATCCACCCCTGTGCCGCGTTTGCACCGACCGGACTATCAGATTATCCTCTGGGTGGGGCTGCTCATGCTGCTGGGTTTGGTGGTAATGTATGCCATTGGCCCGCAGCGTGCCAATGTGCTCAACTCTGCGCACAACACCAACTACTACACCGATGGCTATTTCGCCATCAAGCAGACGGTGAGCTTGCTGCTGTCAATTAGTGCCTTTGTGGGGTTGTCGCTCATACCCTTTGCGTGGCTGCGCCAGAAGGCGGGTACGCTGCTAGCGAGCGGTTTTGTGCTGTGTGCGCTGCTGTTTGTTCTTGGCAATATGCTGCATGTCTCGGCGATTGCTCAGTGTAGCCTTGGGGCGTGCCGCTGGTTCTCGCTGGGGCCACTGGGGAGCTTCCAGCCAGCCGAGATGCTGAAGTTTGGCATGCTTATCTATATGGCACTCTTCCTTGGCACACGAATGCGTCAGGGGGTGATAAACGACCTCCACCAGACGATTATCCCCATGGTAATTATGATGTGTGCAGCGCTCTTTTTCGTGATATTTTTGCAAAAGGATATGGGCACAGGCCTGGCCCTCACTGCCATGGTGGCATGTATGGTAGTGATGAGTGGTATGAGCTGGCGCTGGCTGGCTTACCTAGCGGCGGGCTGCGTGGCGCTGGTGCTGCTGCTTATCGTCATTGCGCCGCACCGCATGGAGCGGGTGGCGACCTTCTTCCAGGGGGATGACCATGCCACTAGTAGTAATGATGATGGCTACCACATCAAGAATGCGAAGATTGCACTGGGTACAGGCGGGCTATTTGGCCTGGGCATTGGTAACAGTATCCAAGCGACGGGCTATCTCCCTGAGGCGATTAACGATTCAGTCTTTGCTATCATTGGTGAAACATTTGGCTTTGTGGGGGCCGTGGTGGTGCTGGTGCTGTTTGCGGCGCTGCTGCTGCGGCTGCTGAGGATTGCCGAGCGTTTGCCTGATACAACAATGCGCCTGGTGGTAGCTGGAGTCTTTGGCTGGCTGGGCGCACATGTTATGCTAAATGTAGCGTCGATGATTGGAGTCTTCCCACTGACGGGTATTACGCTGCCGTTGCTGAGCTTTGGTGGCACCAGTATGGTATTTATTGCTGGTGCGCTTGGTCTGGCCTTCCAATTATCACGCCAGGCAGCTTACCAACCAATCAACGAAAAGGAGACCTCTCATGAAGCTACTGGCAGTCGGCGGTGGATCGGGCGGGCACGTTACGCCGGTCGTCGCCGTCATTAATGAAATCGCAGCCCTCCAGCCCGATGTGCAGGTGACCTTCGTCTGCGATAAGGCCTTCGCTAGCCAATCGCGTGGGCTCATGCAGCATGCTGCAGTGCCAGTGCGGGTGCGGACAATCGCTGCGGGCAAGTTCCGGCGCTACCAACACCTCAGCGTGGTGCGCCAGTTGCTTATGCCAAGTATCGTCCTAGCTAATATACTAGATATCTTTAAGATCCTGGCTGGCGTATGCCAGAGCCTCTGGCTGGTGCTGCGCTGGCGGCCAGACGTGATCTTTGCCAAGGGGGGGTTTGTATGCTTGCCGGTTGGCATTGCGGCGCGCTGCCTGCGCGTACCAGTAGTGATCCACGACTCCGATGCTCGCCCTGGCCTGACCAATCGTGTGATGGCCCGCTGGGCAGCAGCGATTGCTACAGGCTGGCCACTTAAGCATTACAACTATCCTGCATCGCGTAGCCGCTATGTGGGGGTGCCGATTGGTGCTGATTTTCACCCGCTCACCCTAGCGCAGCGGCAGCAGGCACGGCAGACCTTCTCGCTTGATCCACATAAGCCATTAGTTGTCGCTACTGGTGGCGGTCTTGGCTCGGCTATTATCAATCACGCGGTGCTGCGCGCTGCCGATGAGCTGCTGGCTGCCGGCATGCAGGTTTATCTGGTGGCGGGCAAGGGCAATTACGATGCCGCCCAGGCCAAAGCGCCGCAGCACCCCGATTTTCACTGCGTACCCTTCGTTTTCGAGCATATGGCGCAATTGCTTGGTGCGGCCGATGTAGTGGTATCTCGCGCCAGTGCCACCTTCACGCAGGAGCTCGCCGGCCTCGCGCAGGCAGCTATCTTGGTGCCGGCCCATCACCTGGGCGACCAACGCAAAAATGCTGCCATCTATGCTGAAGCCAAGGCTGCGCTAGTCTTGCAAGATGACGCCCTAGAGCAGAGTGACGCCCTTGGCCAAGCCATCCTTACCCTCATACGCGACCCTGCGCAGCGCCAGCAGCTCGCTCAGCGCCTCCACATCTATGCACGCCCTCATGCCGCTCGCGACGTGGCGCAAATGGTGGTAGAGACGGCTCGGCGTCAGAAGTAGGATAGGTAAGACCAGAACGCACGTCTCACTCCGTCAAAATGACGGGGTTCTTCACCACTTGAGAGCTCAGTGATCAATTAATTTGGCTGGCTGGTTTGATGGTCAGTAGCCTTTGCCAACAACCAACCATCTACGGTATAATGGCCTGTAGCATCATGGGCTTTCGCACAAAACAAACACCACCACCAGCGCGCCGCCGAGCTGCCAAAAACAAGAGGGAAGAGCAGCTCCAGCGCACCGCCTACACCTACCGGCGTAACCGTACGCTGACCGGTAGCTTAGTCAGCCGCGTGCCGAGTGCGGGCGAGTCTAAGGCGCAGCTGCGGTCGCCACGTATGCATGCACATGATTTGCGCCGGATGCGCCGCCATGTGGCATTGTCGCTTGGAGTGGTAGTGGGGCTGCTGGCTGCAGTGTGGTTTGCGCTTGATAACGTCATTGCGACACCAGTTATTGCAGGTAATCTCACCAGCAACCATCAGCTCTACCAAGCCAAGATCAACGACTATCTCACTACCCATCCGCTAGAACGCTTTCGCTTTGCGCTCAATACTAGTCGGCTGGCAGCCTATCTCCAGACGCATGATTGCCCCGAGGTGGCCGCAGTGCTCCCAGCTACGCAGCAAGCTGGCTTGGGGCGCAGCACTATCACTCTCGCTATGCGCCAAGCGGCAGTGGTCTGGACGGTTAATCGCCAGCAACTCTTTGTTGATACCGAGGGTCACGCCTTCCGCCGTGCCTATGGGCCGCGGCCAAGCATCGAAGTGGTGGACGACAGTGGTATCGATACGCGTAATAACCAAGTCGTCGCGAGCAACCAATTCCTTGGCTTTATTGGTAAAGTCGTTGGTGCCGTCCGCCGCCACCAGCTTACCGTCCAAAAGATTACGCTGCCTGCTGGCACGACGCGTCAAATCTACGTTTGGTTTACAGGGGTGGAGTATCCTGTTAAGTTCTCGGTCGATCGCTCGGCTGGCTTGCAGAGCGAGGACGCCGCTCGAGCCATCCGCTACCTGGCGCAGCACCACATCACCCCCAAATATCTCGACGTCCGCGTCAGTGGCCGCGCAGCGTATCGGTAGGAAAAAAGTGCTAGCCTTGTAAATAGTGTGGATATTGAGATATCCGCTTTTTTCTGATCCTCCATCCATCATTGATGAGGCGAAAATCGATTGCTATGAGTAACGCTCAGAGGTTAGTTTTGACGTAAGAGTCCGGCATCCTGACATTCACGAGAGACATTAAGCTATAAACCTTTCTGAGAATGGAGCGGCGTAAGAGAAATTAAGAAATTACTGAGGTTATAAAGCCTCGGTTTCGTAGCTAACTACAGCACATCCAGCAAAGGGCAGGGGAGCTACTCTGTAAAACAAGAACAAATTTACAACATTTTATATAACAAAGCATAAAAAATGCAAATACTATATCTATACTATAAAAACCAAAAAATGCAAAAAGAGTAGGGGAGATGTTTTTTGCGAAAAAGTCAAATCATGATATCGTATAGTTTTTAATCTCGGTCAACCCAAGCAGGGTAGAAAACATAGCAAAAATACTAAGCAAACAAAATGTCAAACAAAGCAACACGGCAGACAGCCTGTGGGGTCTGGGCAAGCACTGGCATGACGCCAGGCAATACGAGGCCAGAGCGCGTATGCCTAGATCTGCAGCCGCGCTCATTTGTTTGATATCAAGCCGATGTGCACACAGTCACAAACACTGCGCGCAAACACATTCACACGCGAACAAACATACGTAGCCTTGCGTACGTATGAACGTGTATGAATATACGCGCAGTGTGTTCCCTCCAATAGAACAAGCGTCTGCTTTTACTTTTGCAGGACGTATAAGTGCCCACGGCTCTATCCTTACTCTCCCCACTGGATGGCGCACAGATATCTTACGTGAACCTACTGAACGAGAAGTAAGATTTGATCAATAATCGAAGACATGCGCTCTTGAAATGCGTTGTATGCCCATAAAAGCCCATAGAGTGCCAAACCCAGCTCAATTTCAGCCATATCTAGGGTTAAATCAACATATGCATCGTAAAAGGATTATTGTGCGAAGTTATATTACACTCCTAAAGATGATCAATGATACATCTTTTGCATCTACCCCACTGCTGCGTGGGTGTGAATTATTGTGCATGCGTGGATTTGCAGCACATTGCAGCTTATCATTCCCTTGTCTATTAACGCTAATGTTTATGCTTATGCTTTGCTTCTGGCTGCTACTTTGCAGTGCATGATCGCTTGCTTTATTGTGTGGTATACTAATCGGTGCTGTGGCCTCGTGAATGTCTCAGAACCGGAGGTAAGCAGAGAGCTACAGCTCAGGTGAGGTATACCACGAGAACACGGCTCTCGAATATGAGCTTGTCAGTGGTAGAGACTGGCAGAATGAGGTAAAAACAGGGGTAGGGTGGTTGCCAGGAATTTTTGGCGAAAGGGCGACAGACTCCCCTGCCTTGCCCTGCCCTTTTTGGTTGCTGGCTGCTGCGCTTTTGCTGTGTACTTGGGATCCTTCTGCAAAGGAATGGACGCAAGAGGCGTATATGAGCAAATTGTGGCTGTGGGCAGAGTTATTTTGTACACAAAACGGCCGATAAATAAGCCTATGAGCGGCAAATCACACGCAAATATCCGCAGTCATCATGTGTATACGATATTTGTCCACGCGGCAAATTACCTCTGTTATAGCTGAGTATATGTGGTGTTCGGAGCGGGAGGGGAGGCCACTTCCCTGCTGATACTTGGTCTAAATACACTATAAGCTACAGTACTTCCCTGTCTTCTTTTTGAGCGTAGTGTACAAAGAGAAGCTTTGATAAATCAAAGAGCAGGCAGAACCCCAAAATTAAGAGACGAAGCTCTCATTGCTTCGTCTCTTAGTGGCGTATTGCTTATCTAGAGCTACGCTGCTGCGACCGCCTCTGCTTGCTCCTTAGGTGGTTCGAGGGCGTAGGTTGCTTTGGCAACGCGCTTGAAGAGTGGTTTGCTTTGGAGGTTGAGGAGGATGGTGGTCTCCTTGACCTGGCGGCTCTTGAGGACACGCTTGACGATCTCGTCGCGGTGCAATGGGCCACCCTCGTCGCGCAAGATACCGGCAATGATATCAGCCACAGTACCTTGGCTATAACCCCAGATGTCGAGCGCGTAGATGCCGCGGCCGATGAGGATGAAGCGCTTGTCTTTGATGAGCTCGTTGTGGATAGCTTGCTTGGTGACGTTGCGGCGCTTGAAGGTGCTCTCCTTGATGCGCTGGGCGATCTCGCTAAAGTGCAGCGGCTTACCCTCATCTAGTAGGACGACGTAGATCTTGTCGCGGATATTCTTGGGATTAACGGTTGGCCACTTGCTCAGGCCCCACATATCTTTGAGGTGGGCCAGCTGGGTAGAGAGGCTGGCGAGGCCGCGCACTTGGTTGGGGTTCTCGTAGGTGAGTTGGTCGTGCAGCGCTTCGAGGCTGATAGGCGCACCATGCTGCTTGATGGCAGCAACGATCTCATCCACACGGCTTCGCACTGCCTTCTCGTCACCGTATTCGGCAATGGCCAGGCCTTGGTGGTATTTGTCGGTCTCGTTGATAGGGGTGAGGCGGGCTGACACTTCGCCGATGAAGGCAATATGGGCACGCTGCTGCACCGTGGGTGTCTCGACGTCTAGCAGGCGCTGTGTGATGTCTGAGACGCGTCCAACGCGGCCATTCTCGGAGAGGTCACGGATGATGAGGCGCTCGGCGTCGTGTAGACCCTCTAGCTCGCCTGCTTCGGCAGCAAGCTTGAGGCGCACCACGATAGCCTTCTCGAGCTGGCGGACGCGCTCGCGCGTAATACCGAGCAGCTCGCCGATTTGCTCAAGCGTCTCGCGGCGCTCTTTGAGGCCAAAGCGGCGCACGATGATCTCGCGCTCGCGGTCGTGTTCTTCGCCGACTGCATCAAGGATGGTAGCGATCGACGCGGCAAAAACTTCGGTTGGTTGTTTGGTTGTTTGGTTCATGATTCGGTTCTCCATTTCCTTCTCAGTTGCTTGTGAATGCCCACTCGCACTTCTTACATTTGATTATAGAATAATAGGTGATATAAGTCAATCGTTTCATCATAGAACTATTATAGCACACACTTTACGCTTATGGTAAACAATTTTTTGAGGCTTTTCATTTGCAAGTGATGTGGCGAGCATGACGGGGCAGTTGACGGGCTCGCAGCAATGCGGGCTGACATAGAAAAACCAGCGGCCAGTACAGAGGAGCCGCTGGTATACGAGAGGTCGCCGGGCTAAGCGGTGCGCTTCTTGCGCGTGGTGGTGGTGCGAGTTGTGGCCTTGCGCCGGCTTCGTTTGGGTGCGGCGGCGGCCAAGATTTCGCGGGCTTGCGCCTCATCCAGAGTTGTTGGATCAGTATCCTTGGGCACACGTGCGTTGGTCTTGCTGTCAGTCACATATGGCCCCCAGCGTCCCTTGAGGATTTTGATAGTGCCAAAATCGGCGATGTGCTTCTCTGCCTCGGCCTTGAGCTTGGCGGCGTAGAGCACGCGAGCCTCGGCTTCGGTAATTTCGCGCGGGTCGTGCTCCTTGAGGCTGACGTAGAGCTTGCCCACCTGAATGTACGGCCCAAAGCGCCCGACGTTTGCCTTGATGGTCTGACCATCCTCGGTAGTGCCAACAGTGCGTGGTAGTTCGAAGGCCTTGAGAGCTTGCTCGAGCGTGACGGTCTCGATGCGCTCACCCTTGGGGAGTGGCGCAAACTGTGGCTTGGTCGTCTTATCCTCGCTACTGCCTAACTGTAGCATTGGCCCAAAGCGCCCAAAGCGGGCAAAGATTGGCTTGCCAGTCTTGGGGTGGGTGCCAACCTCGCGGTGCGCACCGACGGTGCTGCGGTCGATGTCGCCAGATTTTTCGATGAGCTCGTGGAAGGGCTCGTAAAATTGGCGCAGCATGGCATTGCGTGCAAGCTTGCTGGCAGCGATGTCATCGAAGTCGGTCTCGACGCGGGCGGTAAAGCCATAGTCGATGATGGGGTCGAAATGGTTCGTCAAGAAGCCAGCGATTAGCTCGCCCGCTGGAGTGGGCAGTAGTTTGCCACGGGTAGCACCAGTTTTTTCTTGGACGATGCGACGAGTGACGACAGGGGTATTGTCGCTCGGTGTCTCACCGCTGCGCTCCAGGACGATGACATCGCGTGGTTCACCCTCGCTCTCGCCTCGCTCGGCATAGCCACGAGTCTGGATGGTATTCATGATGGTGGCGTACGTGCTGGGCCGGCCAATGCCAAGCTCTTCAAGCTTCTTGACGAGTGTCCCCTCGGTATAGCGCGCTGGTGGGCGGGCAAAGACCTGCCGTGCCTCGGCCTGTGCAAGCTCAAGGGTGGTGTGCTGGCTGACTGATGGCAGGATGGTCGAATCCTTACCGCCATAGACGCGCAAAAAGCCATCAAACAGCACTGTCTGACCCTTTGCCTCAAAGACGAGTGTTTTCTCGGTCTCGAGCTGCGTGTTGTCGATGCTGATGGTAATGGTGGTGTTCTCTAGCTTCGCAGCGGCCATTTGGCTGGCTAGGGTGCGCCGGCGGATGAGGTCGTAGAGCTTTTGGTCGTAGCTACTGCCAGCGACGGATTCGCGGGCGATGTCGGTCGGGCGGATGGCTTCGTGAGCCTCTTGGGCACCAGCTGACTTCGTGGTGAAGGTGCGACTGTGTGAATAGTCGGCACCAAAGTGCTGAGTAATGTATGTACGGCTTGCGGCAATGGCCTGACGGCTGAGATTGACACTATCGGTACGCATATAGGTGATGAGCCCCTCTTGGTAGAGTTTCTGGGCGCTCGCCATGGTAGCACGGCTGCCCATGCCGAGCTTGCTATTGGCCTCCTGCTGGAGGGTGCTGGTGGTAAATGGCGCAGCGGGGTTGCGCGTGCTGGGCGTCTTGGTAATGTTGCTAACGGTGAAACGAGCGCCACTCAGCCCCGTCAAGAAGTCGTGGGCGGCTTGCTCGCTATCGAAGCGCTGCTTGAGCTCGGCCTTGAGCTCTTCGCCATCTACGACAAAATGTGCCGTCACACGAAACTGTGCACTACTGGCAAAGTCGCGAATCTCGCGCTCGCGCTCCACGAGCAAGCGCACCGCTGGGCTTTGCACGCGGCCAGCTGATTTGCCACCCGGCACCTTGCGCCACACCACAGGGCTTAGCTCAAAGCCCACGATGCGGTCGAGGATCTGCCGTGCCTGCTGTGCCTCCACGAGCTGCATATCTACGGTGCGAGGTTGCTTGATGGCTGCCTCGATGGCGGGCTTGGTAATCTCATGGAACGTGATGCGCTTGGTACGCTGTGGGTCTAGGCCAAGCACTTCACACAGGTGCCAGGCAATCGCCTCCCCTTCCCGGTCTTCATCAGTTGCGAGCCACACATTATCCGCTCCAACCGCCTTCACGGCCTTCTTGAGCTCGGTGATGACTTTCTTCTTGTCCGGATCGATCTCGTAGACGGTCTTGAAGTCGTTTTTGATATCGATCGGCGGCTGTCCATCCTTGGTTTTCTTGGGGATGGCACGAATGTGCCCTACGCTCGAGAGCACCTGATATTCCCCACCTAGGTAGCGCTCGATTGTCTTGGCCTTGGCTGGGCTCTCGACGATGACTAATTGTGTGTGTTTGCTCATATGATTATCTTCTCGCTTGTTATAGTTATATGCTTGCTGTTAACCTATCTAATCAAGCGCCTATGATACCGCAAAGTAGAATGGAATGCAAATTGGATACATCTGAGCCGCAACACTCCACTATCGACTCTCCCAGCAACTCACCACACAAGAAAATATCGAGAGGCTAGTTCGGATACCCTCTCCCCCTCCCTGGCCTATAGGCAGGGGTATTGCTGATAGTGTGGAAAATATATAAGAAGTCTGGCTATCGATAAAGAATGCTGCACGAATTATCAATCGCACTACCCACGCACGCGGCGTTTGCGACGCATACGGGTGTGATGTTGCCGTGCTGGGGTGTTTGCTGCTGAGGTGGACTTGGTAGATTTGCTGTAGTCTTTGGCTTTGGCATAGTGGCCAGTGAGATAGTCCTTTGCAGCGGCAACACCAAGGACAGCACCAAGAGCAACTGACCCAACTGCCACAGTGTGCGCGACCCGCTCCATCTTGCTGCCCTTACGTGCGCACTTCTCTGCTATGTAGGCTGCGATGGCTACGTTATCAGCCGCCATGCTGAGCTTGCCAGCTTTAGGTGTACGAATAGCTTCTGTATGCCCAAGACCGTAATACGCAGTAGCTGCTGCATTGACGGTGTTCTTGGCGGCAATCATCCCCACTACTGGCTTGGGAATAATATCGTGCCTCGCCATAGCAGCGCCAATTGCCAGCATACCGCACTTGTCGCCCACGGCGTCTACTGCAGCACCGAGGTCACTCTCTTGGTGGAGGTATCGCGCTGCTTTACCGTCTAGGAGGTCGAGCAGGCGGCCACCAGCCATCATCATAATTGCTGTACGTACAGCATGAGCGTCGTGTGTATGCTTACCGGTGTCGAATTTCCTCGCGCCATAGAGTACCAGCCCAAGCCCAGTAGCCGAGATTGCATTTGGCACACTAAAAATATCTTTTGCATGATACTCACGCTCTCGTCGTGTTGGACTGTCTACTGCTGGGTGTTCTACCTTGGTCATAATAAAAGGCACTGTACCATAATATTAGGCCAATGTCCACTGGTTGGCGCCGAGCGAGCGGATAACGCCGTTAATCTCCAGCATTGTCAGTGCAATGGTAAACTCGCTGATGGGTGTGCCTAGGCGGCGCTGTATCTCTTCGCCGTCACGCAGGCCTTGGCGCAGCAGCTTGATGATGGCAGCCTCGAGCGGTGTGCTACCCAGTGGCAGGGTGGCATTCTCGCTCTGCTGACGCTGGGGCGGTGTGATGGTCATAACGGCGAGGATATCGGCTGGGCTGGTGGCGGGCAGAGCGCCTTGCTTGAGGAGATTGTTGCAGCCCTGCGAGAGTGGGCTGGTGATATTGCCTGGCACCGCAAAGACGTCCTTGCCTTGCTCGAGTGCATGGGCAGCAGTGTTGAGCGTGCCACTGCGCTCGGCCGCCTCGGTGATGACGACGATGTCGGCTAGGCCAGCGACGAGGCGGTTGCGCTCGAGGAAGCTCCAGCTGCCAAAGCGGTAGCCATCCCCCGCCAAGTGCTCTGACACCACTGCCCCACCCTTGGCAACGATTTCACCCGCAAGTGCAGTATGATTAGCCGGATAGATCCGCGGCAGGCCATTACCCAGCACAGCGATCGTCGTGCCACCCACTGCCACGCAGGCCTGGTGTGCAATGCTGTCAATCCCAAGAGCGAGCCCACTGATGATGATCACCCCTTGGCGGGTCAGCTCGCGGGCGAATTGCTCCGTCACTTCTCGGCCGTAGCGCGTGGGCCGGCGCGACCCAACGATCGCCACGCTCGGGCGGCGCTCCTCGGGCAGTGTGCCGAGGTAGTGAATCTGCTGCGGTGGCTTGGCAATATGGCAGAGTGGATTGAGGTATTGGTGGGCTTGTGGTGTGGTGTGATTGATCTGTTGCATGATTTGTGCTGAAAAGTGTTGACATTTTGTCAAGCGGGTGCTAGTATCATAAGTGATTGATTGAGCGCAAGCTCGTTCAAGTACCTTATACCCCCTATTTTAACATAGTTACCCCAGTGTTTTCACGAAGGTAACGTGTTAGGTTGCACACAATCTGTGCTGTAGTTATCTACCCTCCACTGCAGCACCGTTAGACAGGGTTGTGTGCTTACTAACCCCTTTGTCCAGCGGATCTCGTATGTGTGAGTAGATCACGTATACCCTGATTGGGTGGGACGAAGGGCAAACCAAGCGCTCATAGTGATGCCCACCCTTACTATGAGCGCTTTTTTGTTGGGGTGAGTTGGTGGTGGTCTAGTCGCGCATTAGTTATTCTAAGCTGATTTACTTTGGTGCGCGAAGGTGCTGTGAATTGCTCTGGTTTGTGACATGCGCTACCAAGGCAAAGGTAGCTGGTATCTGTGGTAGTAGCCACGATCCTGGCGGATTTGCCCTGCTTGTAGAACTTACTGCAGGGACTGTGAGGCTTGCATGTGAAGGTTTGATAAAAGACCATCCTCGTGCTACTACGCTCTCTGGCGCAGCATACAATACCTTGCGTGTTGATAATTTTTCACCCTCAACTACATACTTCTCAATGAGAAAAACGAGTATCGAGAAGTATAGTTGCTATAGCAACATCGTGGCTTGCGATGGGCGCACGTATGTGCGTGGCACAGACAAGTAGAGGTGCAAGCCGAAACGCTATGTGATTGACACGCGCTTACACCAGGCATACCTATATAGCCCAGCACGCACAAAATCTATGACTGAACAATACTTTTCACCATGTTTTTCTCTGTTATTGCGCAGTGAACTTATTATTTATTCAAGTGAGATATATGCCAGAAAACGCCTATTATGCATAGTGAGCACTAGAGCTGAGCTGTGTTGTTACGTGTTGGCTGCTTGTCTGAAGTAGCGTTTGGATCAACATAGTACTTGGGGACGCTATGAGCCTGGTTCTCTGGCTCTTCCCAATATGGGCGTGGCTTATCAGATTCAGATGCATACAGATTGCTTCCACTGGTGTTTGAGGCTGTGCTCTGCTGCGCTTCATCTTGAGCGGCCTTCTCTGTGACATCTGGGTTGGTGACAAGGTCTTTAGTGATTGCTGAGTCAGTGACAGTGATGAGTTGGAGACCATACTCTTTAATCTCTTTGTCAGTAATATCAAGGTTGTAATGCTTTAGCTGTTGCGACGATGGGCTGGCCACACTACCTTCCACAACGAGACCACCTAGCTGGAATTCATATGGGTTATCTGGGTTATTCTGCACAAAGAGTGGCGAACCTTGCCCTGTGCGGTCATCAAAGCCGTCTTCTGATGAGACGAGTAGTGTCTTGGTATGGGCGGCATCGTTATACCCAACGACAAAACCAGATGCAACGACTGGTTTGCCAATCTTGCGCTCGTTACCTTGGCTGCCATAATTGACGACAGTAAGTGGCTGCTCAAGGAGGTCGTCTTGAGTAATTGTCGTAATGATGCCATTTTTTACCTCGAGCGACATCTGGCGGCTTGTTCGACGATAGGCGTGGTTCTCATTTTTTTCAGCAAGAGTCAGAGCGACAATATGCTTGTGAGAGGTATCATAAGGGCCAGGCAGCGGCATAGTGCAGCCACCATTGGGGTGAAACTCTGACTCATTGGAACCTATTGTAATAATACCAATATTGTCTGGAGTGAGATTTTCGAGGTCCTCTGAATTGACAACGGTGAGAATAATGGGGTGGCCCTGCTCACGATCGTTTGCAGAGTAGGTGATAACGCCAGAGTAGAGTACATCTGTCTCTCCTCCTGATATTCTCACCTTAGTAGCAGTAAGAGCTGGTGCACCCTCAGAATAGCCGGTTACATCGATACCGCTATCGCGGAAGGCATCCTCCCACGCTTCATCTTGAGAACTGAACGGAAGGTCGCTCAGTGTGCGTGTATGGTCGACGGCTGGTTTGTCGTGGCCAAGGTCGACGCCGTCGTCTAGCTCGGTGTCGCTACAGGCCGGTAGTGGGTCATTGCCTGGGTAGAAGTCCGGAAGACCATTGTAGATACCGTGCAGTATTAGAGGAGTTGTCAGTGCAAGACTAGCAATTACCGCCCCACGCTTTCGGCGGCGAGACTGCTGTTCATCTGGCGATGGTTGTTCTGGTTTTTGTGGGGGTAATTGTTCGCGATTATCCTTAGCCATAATAACTACCATAGTAGTACATCTTGCAGTATATGACAAATATTACAATATATACGGTGGTATTATGCTCCCTGTTGCTCTCCTGTCAACTACTATTATAAATTTGTATTTAGCCCCGCAAAGCGCTATAATGGCCAAACCATGACAGAAATGGCAGTTCGAGAACATAATCTTGCCCCGCATTCTCAGCCAAAGACGCGGATGGAGCGACGACGGCTCCAGCAAAAGCTCCAGCGAGAGAGGAATGCGAATTTTGGCAAAAAGGCACTTAGTGCAGCGGTAGGCGCTATAATTGGTTGTATGCCAATGGCTGGTGTGGTCTATGCCAAGCATGCTCAACGCGAGGCGCAGCGGCCATATGAGCCACTGCCGCCATGCATGGCAGTTGGCCGATCTTCGTCGCTTGACCTCACGCAGCCCGAGACGGTAGCTCAGCGCTCACCGGTGGGCATAGCTGAAGCGCTGGGCGATCGCGAGTCGCTGGAGCAGCAAAAGCGCGAGGCTTTGCAAGCAGTGCAGCACTCCATCGTCAAGATAAACGCTCACGCTCATAATATGGCGGAGGCAGGCAGCGTGGATATCACTGGCAGTGGCTACATCATAGCAATGCCAAATGGCAAACCTATGGTGATGACGGCTGCCCATGTGGTGTCTAACAAGTATCCTATCCGCCAAGCAGACATCACCTTCCAAACAACTGATGGCCAGACCCATGAGATACAAAAAGGCTGTCATAATGGCGAAGCACCGCCCGAAGGCCAGTGGAGCTCTGGCATGCCTGATGTAGCAGCATTGAGGCCGCATGATGAGCTGCCGGGTAGCTCATCACTCCAGCTTGCAACAGATGAGGAGATAGCGGCAGCGACACAGGCTGGCCAGCCATTCTTTGCAGTGGGCTTCCCTGCTAATGCGCCGGTGGAGTGGGGGCAACCGATTGCCGCGCCGCAAGTTGATGTGCTCCTCCCTGCTGGGCAGCGTGGGGCTGATGGCAAGATGGCTATGATCTCGGGCCTTGAGCGGTCGGCTAAGGATGCAAATGATGTTGACGAGCTAGATGATGCCGTTTTGCCTGGTATGTCGGGCGGAGTGGTCGTTGTGCGTACTCCATCTGGCGAGATGAAGATCGTTGGGATGGTGCAAGCAGTAGCCCAGCCAGCCACTTCTGCCGAGCTGAGCGCGTATGGCATTGTAGATGACCCAGAAACAGTACGTGCATATCAGCCGCGCGTTGCCTATCTTGGGAGCCTCACAGAGACGCAAGAGGCGTCTACGAGCCTACAAGCAGAAGACGAGTGGTCGGCAACGAGAGTAATAATGTACCTTGGTGCGGTCTTTCACGAAGATTAGCTTAGAAGGCCATAGAAGGTGAAGCTCTACCTTATTCTGTGCTATACTAAATCACTATGAAACATCTCTGGCATTCTCATCACCCTTTTCGTATTTTTTGGTTTTCGGCGCTGCTGACAGTGCTGTTGGGCGGGGCGGTCTTTGGCCATTTGGGGACGAGCGGTTTGTGGGTGTTTGCCATCCTGGTGCTGCTGGAGGTGACCTTCAGCTTTGATAACGCTATCATCAATAGCCGCGTCTTGGCAACCCTAAGCCCCTTCTGGCAAAAGATCTTCCTAACGGTGGGGATCTTTATTGCAGTGTTTGTGGTGCGTTTTGTGCTGCCAATTGTGATTGTGATGATTGCCGCCCACCTTGGGTTTGGCGATGTGGTGCGCCTGGCTATACACGACCCAGCCCGCTACGGCCAGGTGCTGCACCACGCCGCGCCGATGATCGATGCCTTTGGCGGCGCCTTCCTCTTGATGATTGGTATCCACTACTTTATGGATCGGCGCAAAACCACCCACTGGCTCAAGGGCGAATCCTGGCTGGCCCGGGCGGGGCGGTTCGAAAACCTCAAGATCTGCCTGATGCTGAGCGTGGCGGTGGCGCTGTACTTTACGGTGGCGCCGGAGTACCAAACCATCGTGCTGATATCGAGTATTCTAGGGATTCTGCTGCATATTGGTATAGAGCTGTTTGGCTCGTTCTTTCATGATGATGAGCACGGCGCGGCGCACCAAGCCGGTGCCCAGGTAGGCTGGGCAGCCTTTGCCAGCTTCCTCTACCTTGAGGTGCTAGATGCCAGCTTTAGCTTTGATGGTGTGATTGGGGCCTTTGCCATTACCACCAGCCTGCTGCTGATTATCGCGGGCCTGGGTGTGGGGGCAATCTGGGTGCGAGCGCTAACGGTATATTTGATGCGGGCCGGCACCCTCACCCAGTACCGCTACCTTGAGCACGGTGCCCACTGGGCAATTATGGCTCTGGGCGCCATGATGTACATTAAGCTCTACCAGGTGGAGCCACCAGAGTGGGTTACCGGGAGTATTGGCTTGGTGTTTATTGTGACGGCCATTTGCTCGAGCATGTACGAAAAGCGCCGGCTGGCCCGGCGGCAGCAAGCGCAGCAGGGCTAGCGGGGGCTGCTTCCTCCGGCGCCGTGTGCGTGCCCACGTGTATGCGTACGGGTGCTGGCACGATGCTGGCAGCGCGGGCAGATACCACTAAGCGTGACGCTGTGCTGGCACAAGCTATAGCCGTGGCCCCTGGCGGCGGCTTGCAGGGCAGCCTCGAGTTCTGGTGTGGCCACATCCTGGCGCACGCCACACATCGTGCAGGTAATATGGTGGTGGTGCGGCCGGAAGGGCTCGGCCAGGCTAATATACGGTGTCCAGCCGCGCATATGCACGGTGGTAATACCAATACGCTCGAACACCTGCAGCGCCCGGTAGACGCTAGCGCGATTACAGCGTGGCGTAGCGGCTGCAGGCTGGGAGCTACCGGCGGGCGGCGCGGCGGTGGCTCGCTCGGCGATATGGGCCCGCTTAAGTGGCTCATCGGCCTGCTGCAGCACACGCAGGACTGCCAGGCGCGGCGCGGTAATGCTATAGCCATGGTGGCGTAGGTGCTGGGTGATGGGGGTGGTAGTGACTGCCATACTGGCTTTATAGTAGCGCATGGGCCGCTTTGTTGCAATAATAGGCAATTTTGCAACATTTTTGCGAAAGTAGGCCGTGGGGAGTACAATTTGCCCATATGAGAATTGCATTTTTAGGAAAGGGTGGCAGCGGCAAAACGACCCTATCGTCGCTGGCAACCCGCTTAGCGCCAGAGCTCTTTACCGAGATCTACGCTATTGACGCCGATATCAACCTGCACCTAGCCGGGGCGCTGGGCCGGACGCACGCCCAGGCCAGTGCGTTGACGCCGATCTACAAATACGTCGAGGCGGCTATTCGCCAGGCGCGCCCCGAGCTGGCTGAGCTACCTAGCCTGCCCCGTACACTCCCGCCCTATGCCGATAGCGACCGCCTGCCGCTTGGGTTCCAGGTGGAGCCGTGGCGTGGCCTCCCCCACCCATCGAGCACCGTGCTGCTAGAGCTTGGCTCTTACAGCCAGGAGACCATGGGCTGGTCCTGCCACCACGGGGCGCTGGGCAAGCTGCAGCTGGTGCTGGCCCACACGCAGGATAGCCCCGAACAACTGATTATTGCTGATCTCACCGCTGGTGCCGATGTATTTGGCGTTGGCATGCTGGGGCTATTTGATATGGTGTTTGTGGCGGTTGAGCCAACCATTAAGAGCACGACCATTTACCAGCAGCTGGCCGAGCTTGCAGCCCACGATGACGTAAAATTAGTGCCGGTGGGTAATAAAATTATTGATGAAACTGACACGGCGTTTATTACCACGCAGCTGGGCCAGGCGCCGGCCTATAGCATTGGTATGTCTAATTTTGTGCGCCGGCTAGAGCGTGGTGAGCCGCTCGCAACCAGCGATATTGAGCCCACCACGGCCGCGACGGTGCGCCAGCTGCTTGCCGCAGTTGCTGCCCATAGCCGCGATGACGCAGCCATGCGGGCCGCAGCCGTCAAAGCCCACATCCGCGCTGCCCAAAACTGGCCAAAGGCGAAGTTCCCGATTGACCTCCTGAGCCTGCTACCACCCCAGGAGCGCCCCGGTGCGTAGCCACAGTACTCGCGGCGCTGCGTCGCCACAGTCACAACCCGCCCACAACCTGGCCCCCGGCCAGGTGTTGTGGCTCAGCCGGCAGGATGTGCTGGATGCTGGTGGCAGTGATATGGCGCTGGCGACCCAGGCGGTGCAGGAAGCCTTTACGGCCTGGCGGGCCGGCCAGGCGCTGCAGCCGGCTAAAACATCGCTCCGGCTAGCACACAAGCAGCAGGAGGCCCAGGCTGGCGTGGTGAATGTGCTGCCAGCTGCTGTCGCCACACCCGTGGGGACGGTGTTTGGCGTCAAGGCCCTGGGCGCGATGCCGGGTAACCTCGCCCAGAACGTGCCGCGGGCAACGGGCACCATCACCCTATTTGATGATGCCCACAAAATGCCGATTGCCATTATGGATGCCCAGGTTATAAGCGCCATGCGCACCGGGGCGGTGAGTGCTCTGGCGGCGCCCAAGCTGGCCCGTACGGATGCCCGCAGCCTGGGCTGCGTGGGTGCGGGCGTGAATATGATGACGCAGATTCGCGGCTTGCTGCATGCCCTGCCAGGCCTTGAGACCATCCGTATCTATAGCCGGGGCGCCAGCAAGCACCAGCTGGCTGAGCGGCTGCGCCAGCGCTACCCAGCCCTGGCCGTTAGTGCCGTTGATAGCGCCGAAGCTGCCGTCGCCGCTGCCGATATCGTTGTAACCTGCGCGGCTAATGTTAACCAGCCGGTGGTGCCCCTGCAGGCGGTGAACCGGCCGGGGGTGACGATATGTAACATTGGCTGCCTCGAAAACGAGCCCCAGCTGCTGGCCCATATGGATGTGATTGTATCTGATAACTGGCAGCAGAGTAAGCACCGCGGCGTGCAGACCCACGCGGTGGCCTTTAGCCGCGGTATTATTGCCGATAGTGACGTTACCAACCTAGGTGATATCCTGGCTGGCCAGGCACCGGGCCGCACTAGCCCAGCGCAGAAGGTCTTCTTTGGCCCGACTGGCCTGGGGATTGAAGACATAAGCCTGGCGGCGCATATCTACACCCAAGCCCTGGCGCGAGGCTGCGGCACCGTGCTAAGCCTATGGAGTAACCAGCCGTGGATATAGCGGCACTGGCGCAGTGGACGAGCGCCCTGCAGGCCCTGACGCCACCCCAGCAGCGTGAGCTCACCCAGCAGCTAGCCAGCATCCCACCGATTACAATTGCCGGCAAGCAGGCCAGTGTGCTGCTGGCTCCCCTACCCCTGACGCCGCCAGCCGCCGCCCAGCTCGCCCAGGCGGTGTATACGCTGCAGGACGCCCTGGTAGCGATTGAATCCCACCCAAGCTTTCTGCCGGGGCAGGTGGTGTATGATCGCTTATATCAATCGCTCAGTGCCCAGGGTAAATACCTGGTCGACCACGCGCCGCCGGTGAGCCCGCGCACCATGCGCCGCCGCTTTCGCCGGATTGATGGCTTTTTGCCCGGTGCACCGCACAGCCCTGGGTCGCAGTTTATTGAGGTGAATCAATCTGCGCCCTTAGCAATCAGCTTTTATGAGCGTGCCCGCCAGGCGCTCGCCATAGCCGCCGCGTACGTACCGGCTATTCAGGCCGCCCCTGCCCCTGGCGCACCTAACATACCGGGCGTGGCTGATTCGCCATCACTCTACGCAGCGCTGGCAGACTGGTTTATGGACGCTGCCCCGGGCCGATCAAGCCTAACCGTGGCCGTGAGCATGGAGCATGGCTACCCAGCAAAGTTTGTGGATCTACCCGCCGCCACCGCCGGTATTGCCCAGGCCGCCCGGGAGCGCGGTGTGGAGCTGCGCTTTATGCTGGCGCAGCCGCCGGAGTTTCGCTACCAATCTGGGCGCATGACGGTGCGCGGCCATAGCTTTGATGTGCTGTGGCGCAATACGGTGTACCTGGCGAATTATGACGTTGATATTGCCGATTACCAAGCCATCCGCTATAGCCCTGCTGTGGTGCAGCAGAACGACCTGCGCGCTTGGCTGCTGCGCTCTAAAGAGCTCTTTGCCCTAGCCTGGGATGATACGGTGCAGGCGACGCTGGCTGATATGGGGGTGGATGTGCCGGCCCTGCGGCGCATCATGCCACCGACCTATAGCCTGGCAGCAGCCCAGCAGCTGGATTGGCAGCACGCTCACCGCCGGCAGGATTATATTGCAAAACGCTGTGATGATGGCTTTGGCCAGGGGCTGATGTTTGGCCACCAGTGCACGGCCACCCAGTGGCAGGCCTTGCTAGCAGGCAGCCGCGGCCAGGACTGGGTGGTGCAGCAGCTGGTGCCAGTTGCCCCGGTAGAGGTGCCGCTGTATACACCAGGCCATGGCATCCACACCCAAGCAGTCACGCTTGATTGCAACCCCTACACCGTGGGTGGTGCGCTGGCCGGGGTGCTCGCCCGGGCAATGCCGGCAGCCCAGCAAACGGCTGGCCCGCAGGCTATGAATATCGTGGCGGGGGCGGCCATCGGTGCCTATACTGGCGTGGTGTAGACGCGCTGGCTGGTATCGGCCAGCGTGCCGGCTACAAACTGCTCTACCAGGGCGGTGGTGGCTGGGATGATGGCCGTACCGAGCGCCTCCTGCTCTGC
This sequence comes from uncultured Candidatus Saccharibacteria bacterium, assembly GCA_963514895.1. Taxonomy (GTDB): domain Bacteria; phylum Patescibacteriota; class Saccharimonadia; order Saccharimonadales; family Saccharimonadaceae; genus Saccharimonas. Next base: position 17,016 of record CAUPVK010000008.1, on the reverse strand, counting down.
CTGGCTGAGGGGCTTCAGCACAAAGGCTGCATCGCCCATGCGCCGCCGCAGCGGGCTATCGATACCAATCCGTAGCCGCGCGTAGCCCTGGCCTAGGTGGGCATTGAGCGATTTAATACCATTATTACCCGCATCGCTACCACTGTGGCGCACACGAATGATGCCAAATTCTAGCGCTAGCTCGTCGTGTAGGACCAGCAGAGCCTGTGGCGGTAGCTTATAAAAGCGCAGGATTGCCTGGGCCGCCCGGCCGGTATCGTTGTAAAACGTCGTTGGCTTAGCCAGCAGCACTGGTTGGCCAGCAATGGTAGCACTGGCAGTGGCGGCGTGTAGCTTGGGCTTGGGGCTAAACTGGGCGCCGTAGGTGCTCGCCAGCGCATCCAGGCACTGCCAGCCAATATTATGGCGGGTGCGGGCGTATTCGCTGCCAGGGTTGCCTTGGGCCAGGAGTAATTTCATACGTATTAGTATAGCATGGATGAGGTCTTGTCGTGGCTGTAGTGTGAGGTTGTGATTATAAAGGCATTAGCACCATTGCTATATTAGTGGTGCTATAGCTGAACCGAAAATGTTCCGGCCAGATTGTACTACAGCGATCATCCGCCTGCTGTATAGCTGGCCTCCATATATTTTCTTGTTCAGCTATAGCACCGTACTCAGTAGCCTTACTCCTTAGTATAAGGCCACAGGATCCTCTGTAGAGCGAGCGGGCATGCCCTGCCATGCTATACTAAACCCATGGCCCAGCGCGATAATGATCTTGAATTTAGCCTTAATGCTGCCTTCGATGAGCAGCGCACCCAGCCTGGCCTGGTACCGCTCTACCTCATCAATGGCTCGCTCGGGGCGGGCAAGACGAGCGTGTTGGAATATCTTTTGCGTCAGCCGGAGTTTGCTGGCTCGCGCGTGATTGAGAATGAATATGCCAACGAGAATGTCGATGGCTACCGGCTAGAAGGCCTGGCGGAACTTGTAACGACGCTGGCGGGCGACTGCGTGTGTTGCTCGTCTAAGCATGCCTTGACGCGCATGCTGCTGGATTTTTGCCAGTCGTCCCCTGCCCCGGTTTTTATCGAGGCAACAGGGGTAGCACGGACGATGAACTTGGTAGAGAAACTCATCAATGCCCGGATCTTCGACAAATACGAGCTGCTGCAGAGCTATTATGTCATCACGGCGCACGAGATTTTGCACGGTATTGAGCCAGCCCACGAGGTGGAGCTGCAAGCCGCCGATACAGTCCTTATTACCAAAGAAGATCTCCTGCGCGGCGATGATCGCACCATTTATGATGCCAAGCGCCGCGCCCTGCCCTACACGCGGGTGCTGTCTGCGCCGTATGGGCGCTTTGACCTCAGTAAGATCACAACACCGTCGAGTCTACTCACCTTCTTCGATACGTACGATGGTGAGCTCGCCGTGCCGGATAACCCGACCTACAGCGTCATCGACATGTCGCAGCTCACTGCTACCGAGGCAGCCTTTGAGGCGCTGTGGCTGCAGCTCTTTGTGACGTATGGGCTGCGCCGGCTCAAGGGGTGCTTTATTGATGAGCATGGCGCGCGCCGGCACATCGAGGCTACGCCCGAGCAGATTCAGATCACCACTGGCCAGCCTGGCGAAGCACCCAAGCTGGTCTGCATTGGCACCCACGCCAGCAGCATCACCCGCGATGGGCTGGTGGCGCAGCTGATGATGTTTGGGTAGGGTGATTAATTGCCAGCTTGGGTGTGAGAACCTCTTATTTCTTTCCCTTGTGTCGTATTATGCCTGTGGCTTGGTGTGCTTAGCAGTAGGGGCTGCTACTTTCTTGGCGCTGGCTGCTAGTGGAGTGCTTTATGGATAATTTCGAGATAGAATTTATTTGCCGACCCATCAGTATAGCGGGTCTATAGAGCGAACTGACAAGCAGGAGAATATGCGCAGCAGAGCAGCCGCTGATAATTCTGGCGGCTTGTCAGCTCGGAGTCTTCTATACTGAGCGAGCATGTTCAAGTCCACTCAGGGCGTAGAAGTCAAAAAACGGGCAGGTTTCCAGAAGCGCGTCAAACTCGCGCGGGTCGTCAACACATACTGCTGCAGTATATGCAGTGAACTCAACGCACGCATACAGGTGCTCACCTGCACTCAGGCAGCTCCTAGCCTGTTTGTAAGTCCAGACGTTATGGAGGCGTCGTCCGACACGCCCGTTGATGACATCGATGCCAGGGTTGTAATAAGTGCCCATGGCACTTCCTTTCTCCTCATCCAGGCGGAGCGCCCGTGTCTCCTCTCGAGAAAACACTACTCAGACGCCCGGATGGCGGCCAGCAAGATGAGGTTATCGGGCACTAACTACTATTGGCCTAGGAACTAGCGCCAGAGAATCTCACCTTGCTGTCTATTCTCCCGCTTGTCAAAAAACACTTTTGGTCAAACACGATAGGTTTGTCAACAAAAGCTAATATATATATCAATAATTGATCACGCCGTCAACTTCTTTCTGTATGTAGCACAGCACATCATGAACGCCTCGTAGCATGCGCTTGTAGGCTTATAATTATCGCTTGGTGGATCTTTCGGCGTCTTTGGCTTGCTTATATGCTTTGGTCACAGGCTCGAGGCCGCGCTTGACGCGCTCGCGGTTGGCTTTGAGCTGCTTTTCGTCGCGGAAGGAGAGCTTGATGGGGGTGCCAGTGTAGTCGTAGGTGTCGCGGATGCGCCGCTCGAGGTAGCGCTTGTAGCTCCAGTGGACGAACTTGAGGTTGCTGCCGTAGATAACAAACCATGGTGGGTTTGTGTCTGTCTGGACGATGTAGCGCAGCTTGGGGTGGGTATTCTTGAGGCCAGCTGGTGGGTGCTTCTGCACAGAGCGCTGCAGGAGGTCATTGAGGGTGCGCGTGGTGGTCTTTTGCTGGCGATGGGCAGCAATGCCAAGGGCGAGGTCGAATAATTTCGTCACATTCTGACCCGTAACGGCACTGGTGAAGATGAGTGGTGCCCACGGCGTGAAGTCGAACTGGGCGGAGATCTGCGGGGCGAGTGCATCGCGCGTGTAGGCATCTTTGCCTTCCACGGCGTCCCACTTGCTCACGACAATGGCCATGCCCTTGCCTGCCTCGGCAATGATGCCAGCAAGCCGTTGGTCGAGGGCGGTGTTGAGCTCATTCACGTCCATCAGGAGGAAGCAGATATCAGCCTCCTCGATGGCAGCCAAAGTACGCAAGACGCTAAACTTCTCGATACCCACCTCCTGCTTGCCTTGGCGGCGAATGCCAGCGGTGTCGAGCAGCTCGATGGTTTGCCCCTGGTAGCGCAGACGGATGCGATTGACATCGCGTGTGGTGCCTGCCACCCCAGCCACGATAGCTTGCTGCTTGCCCGCTAGTGTGTTGAAGAGGCTGGATTTGCCGACATTGGGCCGGCCGATTAAAGCAATCTTGAGTACATCGCTCGGCTCGGCTTGGCGCTTCTCTGGGATGTGCTGACAGATCTCATCCAGTGCATCACTAATACCACTGTTGTGCTCGGCACTGGTGCGGATAATGCTCTTAATGCCAAGACGAAGAAACTCACTAGTAGGCAGACTGCCCCGCAGGTCGGTTTTGTTGGCGATGAGAATGACAGGCTTGCGGCTCTTGAGGGCAGTCTTGGCAACGCGCCGGTCTTCATCGCTGGGGTATTCGGTGCTATCCACCACGACGAGAATGACATCGGCTGCGTCGGATGCATCGGTAATTTGCTCTTGGATACTTGCCTCAAACTCGTCTTCTGCTGGCTTGAGGCCAGCGGTGTCGACGAGCCAAAACTCATGCCCATGGTAGGCTGCCTTGCCTACCACCCGATCGCGCGTTGTGCCAGCCTCGCGCGCCACGATAGCCTGCTGCGAGCGCATCATACGATTAAACAGCGAGCTCTTGCCAGCATTGGCACGCCCGATGATTGCAACGGTAGGAAGTTTGGTAGCCATAATACTCTCATTATATCATGAAAGCGCGTGAGTGGATTTGCAGCACCCTACTGCTCAGCCACGTCCTGCCACTTGCCTCGTGGTAGCTTGCCCAGGCTATAGCTGCCAAAGTGTGTGCGGTGCAGGCGCGTGACGGTGTAGCCCAGAGCGGCAAAGGTGCGCCGGATCTGGCGGTTGCGGCCTTCACTCATGCTAATGTGCCACTCGGTGCGGCTATCGGGCCGGAGACGCGTGAGGATGAGCCGGCTGGTGCCATCGGCCAGCTGGATGCCGTAGTCGCTGATCATCTGCTGGTGGAGAGGCTCAAGCGGGTGGTCGAGCCGAACGTGGTATTCTTTGACCTTAGCAAACTGTGGGTGGGTCATGCGGTAAGCAAAGTCGCCATTGTTGCTGAGCAAGAGCAGGCCCGAGCTATCGGCATCGAGCCGGCCAACGGGCTTGAGCGTGTGCAATTCTGGCGGCAAAAGGCTGTAGATGGTGGACTGATACCCCTGTTGTTTGCGCGAGCAGACGTAACCGACTGGCTTGTTGAGCATGATAGTACGGTAGGCAACCTGCTTGGGCAGTGGTGTGCCCTTGACCGCTACCTGGCTGCCTGGCTGGAGGCGAGCACCGAGCACAGCTACCTCGCCATCAACCATGACGTCTCCAGCGGCGATTAGGTCATCCGCTTGGCGGCGCGACAGGCCCAGCACAAGAGCAATGTGTTTGTTGAGGCGAGTAGTCGACATGCCTCTATTATATCACCCAGGACGTGCTGGCCGAAGGCTCGGCTCTGCGTTCATAACTCTCTTAGCTTAATGCTGATGGGTATGACGTGACCACGGCCGAGTAAGCACTGAGACAATGCTCTGCGTGCCGCGGAGAGCAGCCTGGCCAATGGCACGAATGCGCGTGAAAAGTGGGCTATGTTTGACCTCTGGCACAACAAGTGGGTACTCAAGCGATGGATGCTGGCGGCTATCAGCTTGTAGTGGATCGTTGCACTCCATAGCAGGGCCAGTGACGGGGTCATCGGTAGGTTGTTCATGGAATGGATATGGGTAGTTGAATAGTGATCGATCGGGCATAACAGGCTCCATGCAATGATGATTACCTAGTATAGCACGTGTGAAGCGATATGGATACGCTTTTTAGTGCGACCCGGCCGATGGCGTTGCCCGCTCAGTCTCTTCGAAACTGAGGTTGTCGTGGCTATGCTGGATGGCTGGTGCTGGGCGCGCAGGTGTGGCTGCTGGCTGAGGCGCTGATGCCGCATGATGAGTGGTTGATGATTGCCCTGCTGCGGCGTTGACGGGCTGTGCTGGAGTAGAATGCGCTGCAGCAACGGGAGCTGGGCGGATGGCATCGTAGAGTGGATGATCGACTGGGGAGACCGACGGATGAGCGGCTGCACTGCCCTGGAGCAACGCCGCGGCTAGTGCATCAGACGGGTCTGCAGCAATAGCTTGTGTGCTGTGCGGCGCAATGGCTGCACTATCAGTAGCAGGATGAGCTGGTGAATCCTCGTGATGCTCGTGGTGAGTAACTGGTGGTTGAGCTGAGGCGACTGGCGCAGTATGGCTTGGCGCTGATGTGCTATGTGCCGTGGCGGCTGGCGGTTGCGGCTCAACAGGGGTCGGCATGGTATCCATCTGCTCGGTGAGGTTGGCTACGGCGTCCGTCACGAGCTGGTTTTGGCTTGGCTGGTAGGCGGCTGCATCGGTGTCTGCCTCATCATCGGTTTGCCGCGTGCTTGTGCGGAGAGCTTCGGCTAATTCGGCTTCGTCATCGGCTGGAGTGTGGGTGTAGTGAGCAGGCTGGCTCGCCACAATGTGGTGGTGTACATCTGGAATACCTGATGGCGCTGTGCTGTGCGGCGCAATAATATCGTTGATGAGCGGCTGCGTGGCTGGCATGGTACTGGCTGGCTGTGCGGGCAGGTGCGGAGCTTCGGCTGGGCTTGGTGCACTACTAGCAGGGGCTGGGTGCTCATCATGATGCGCGACAATCTCGGCCTCTGGTGCCTCTTTGGCTGGTGGCAAGGTGAATGGCTGTGGTGTGGTGGGCTCGGCTGGCGGCTGCGGCGCTGTGGGCTGTGAAGTACCATTGGCGGCATCGAGTTCGTCATCTATCAGGCTGGCATAATCTGGCCTCGGCATAGAAGACTGTAGCGGGTGGATCACTCGCTCACCCAGGCTAGCCGGCCGTGGTGTAGAGAATGGCGCTGTGGGCTGCGGCAGTGTGGTAGGCTGGGGCTGGATGGCTGGTGGCACTGGGTTGGCTGGTGCACTTGGCTGAGGCTCAGGAGTGGTATGTGCTGCTGGCCGGTGGCTCACCCCTGCATCGCCAAGGACGTCGTGTACGGCGCGCACCACATCTTCAATGCCAACCTGCGATTTGACGAGGTAGCGGTCTGCTCCCAGTGCCTCACCGCGCATGCGCTGGTCTTGGCTAGAGAGTGCCGTCATGATAATCACCTTGATGCCGCGCGTCTCGGTGGTGCTGCGCAAGATATCGAGCATGTCGAAGCCACTGATCTTAGGCATCATCACATCGCTGATGATGAGCTGCGGACGTTCTTTGATAGCCATGGCGAGTGCTTCTTCCCCATCGCCGGCCGACACGATGTCATACCCCTCGGCCAACAGGCGTACTCCGTATATTTCGCGCAGGCTTTTGTCGTCTTCGACAAGCAGAATCTTAACCTTTGTCATATCACCCTCTATTGTACGCAATTGTCGGCAAAAATACCATAGTGCTTGTGGTTTTTTTGAGAGAAAGTGATAGAAAGAGCCGCCTCAGTGGTAGTGTGGGCGCACAATTGGATTTGCATAGAGAGATTGGAAAAACGTATCTGAAGGCCAGCGATGAAGCGAAGCGGGAGCGCTCTGTGCATATCTTCGGCATGGGTACTGTGAGTCTAGCTATAAGTATGAGAGGTTTGGAGGTTTTGGGCGCAGATACGTAACTATTGACTATAAATCCATACCGTGGTATTATATTGTCTCTAACAGAGGAAGATGAACTATGAAAACAACACGACAAATGCGACATGCCGGGGCGCGGCACAAAAGCGAGAAGCCAAGCTGGGTCACGCGTTTTGCAGAAAAATTACAATCGCCCGAGCGATCCTCGCGGCGTGAGAAAGCAGCGCGGGCACTAGGGATGCTGGCCACCATTGGCGCCACTCTGACAGCCGCAACAGGTATTAGTCTCTATCATGACAGTGGCAATATAGAGCCGGTAGGTAACCTGCTCAACCCAGTTGCGGAGCACGTGATGACGACGGACGAGGACATTGCTACCGCCGATGGACTCTCAAACATTATTGCGCTCGAAGGCCGCCAAGCGGAAGAGGCAAGGATGCATTACGTGGCGTGTGGTACGGAAGTGACGGCCCTTAGCTCTATCACGCTATATCTGCTCAATGAGCGATCACGCAAATCTTCCCGCAAGAAGCCCTAGTTGTAAGAGCGGTCTGGGGCTTTGTCTGCGCTAGGCTCGCCCCTCTTCTTGCTTTTTGCTACAGGAGAGGCACTAGTAGCAAGTTTTAATATAAAAGAGGCTGGTATTGTGGAAAATATCGGCCTCTATAATTATTTCGAGAGAGGCATAAGATTTACCGCACTGCCCGCGGTGGCGCAGCAGAGCGCGGTGCGGTGAGGACATCACGGACGCGAGTGGGGCTACGCCGGGGCTGGCTGGTGGCAATGATGTGCGCTGTGGGTGATGGTTGCGACGTAGATGGTGGTGCGGTGCTTGATGGAGCGGAAGGAGCAGCCTGGGCAACGGTAACAGTGGTAGGCTGCGTGTGTTTTGTTGTGGTGGGTGGCGTGGCTGTGCGGCTGTTCTTTTGGGCTGGGCGCTGGGCGCGAGTAGCTGAGCTTGGCTGTGGCAGAAAGCCTTGGCTCTGGAGTGCGGCCGTGGCAAAAGTTGGCACTGGGCGAGGCGGAGCTACTTTGGCGGCTTGTGTTGCTGCCTTGGCTTTGGCAGCGAGGGCGATTTGAGCATCGTGCTCACTCATACGTGGGAGTTCAAGGAAGAAGGTACTTCCCTGCCGGTACGCACTCTCCACCCACAAGCGGCCACCCATCACCTCTGTGAGGCGGCGACTGAGGTAGAGCCCGAGGCCGGTGCCGCCAATCTCGCGCGTGTCCGAATTATCCACCCGGTAGAACTTTTGGAAGAGGTGCGACTGATCTTCCACTGGTATGCCAATGCCAGTATCGGCAATGGCGATCGTCACGCGCCCACTACCACCAGTCACATCCACCGTTACACGCCCACTGGGGGTGTACTTGATGGCATTCTCTACCAGATTATCGAGCACCTCACGCAGTTGGTCTGGGTCGACAGAGACATAAAAGGCAGGGCTAAGCGTCCGGCTAGTAAAGGTAGCGCTATGCTCACTGCCAGTCGTGCCAGGGCGTGGCTTGAAGATAAGCTGGAGCTGTTTATCCTCGGCCTTGTGGCGCAGCCCCTCCACGATGTCACTGACAAAGGGAATGAGGTCGATCGCTTCAGGATTGCTCTGCAAGCGGCCATCGTCGGCTTTGCTCACGTCCAGCAGGTCTTGGAAGAGCCGGCCGAGGTGCTCAGCCGAGCGGTGGGCTTTGGTAATGAAGTCGCGGGCGCGCTGGTCGATGGTGGCGGTGGCGGGGTTAAGGGTGAGGCCAAGGTAGCCCTCGATTGACGCCACAGGGGTACGCATCTCGTGGCTGGCGGTGCTAATGAACTCGGCTTTTTGGCGTTCCTCAGCCTTTTCTTTTGTCACGTCACGAAAGACGACGATAACCCCACTGCCCGGCTCACTGCTGACGGGCGAAATGACGAGTGAGATGATTGGCGTCTTGCCAGAGCTCGTCACAAGACGCAGGCGGTCGGTGGTAAGGGGCTGGTTATCGGCCAGGACGGCGGCGATCGGGTCGGTATCATTGGTAATGGGGTCATTCTTGGCGTCGATAAGCTTGAGGACGGATTGGTAGCTGAGGCCTAGAGCATCTTCGTCACCCCAACCCACAAGACGTTGGGCTGCTGGATTGATAAGTTCAATCATCCCGTCTGCATCGAGCGCCATCACGCCATCGCCAATTGCATTGAGCACGATGTCCGACTTGCCTGCTACCCGACTGAGTGTGGCGGCAAGCTCGCGGTATGAGGTGGTACGGGCCTCGGCAGCGCGATCATCCGGCCCCCAGAGCAAGCACCCCACTAGGATGGGCAGCTCGCCCGTCAGCATGGCGCTGGGGATCATTGTGCTTGTAATATACCCCGACAATACTCCCCAACTGAGATAGGCATTGACCAGCAGCAAGACGAGCGCTAGCCCCACCCAGCCAAAAAACATTGCAAAGACTGCTACCAAGAGCCAGGCTGCAATAAAGGGTGAGCTAAGCCCGCCAGTGCCAATAATGAGCGCGCCGGTTGTGGCGACGGCGCAGAGATATACCACCAGACTCGCCTGGCCAAGCCGCTGCTGCGGTGGCCAGATGTGAAGCACCGCTGCTACAAACCCTGTTATACCGGCCAAGATGACGGCAATGAGCGGCATGCCAAGCACGAGGTTGTATTGATCCACCCCGCCAAAGTGCCGCCATGCCCACAGCGCCACGATGATGACGGCATAGAGCATACTTGCCTCGCACAAGCGCCGGTGCCAAAACCGGCTGATTTGTTGCACCCCCATTGGTTATCCCCCTTATGCTTTGTGTGTATTATAGCGGATTGCTTGGGTGATAGCAATGGAGTGCTGGACGAGATGGCCGCGCTCGCTGTCAGTCACTTCTTATAATCCGAGTAGTAATTTATTCGCCCATTTTTCTCTACAATGTGCTACAATAGTGCCAGAAAACAAAGGAGGCCATATGGCAAAAAAATCAACCAAAGCAGCGGCCAAAGCAGCCGCGCCAGCAACAACTACCACAAAAACAAAGGTCACAGTATCGACCACCCGCAAAAAGACGCCCAAGCAAATGCTCGACATCCTGCTCATCGCAGCCTGCCTGGTGCTCAGCGTCATCGTAGTGATACTGAGTATCTCGCACAGCATCGATCCGCACACCGCCATCGTTATGCTCAGCGTTGGTCTGGCCTGCCTCAGTGCCTATGTGCTTAACCACGCAGCAAGCCGGTAGAATCCCTGTTCTACTGCTCTTAATAAATAACCCGCTCACAATTGGCGGGTTATTTTGCTATAAAGCTGCGGCTATGCAGAGGATGTGGGCGCGTTGTGTGTTGAGGCGTAGGGTGCAGCGCTACTTACCCGGCACATACACCACAAGTGTGCCGTCCTTGCCGGTACTAGCGATGAGATTGCTGCGGATGGTGAGGCTGCGCATGTCGGTGGCTTTGATGGTGAGGATAGTGCTGCCATCGGCGACTTTGACGATCTTGAGGCCTTTGCTGCCACTGGCTTGGATGCCGGCAGAGTGGAGGTTGCTGGTGAGGAGGAGTGAGCCATCTAGGCTGGCGGAGACAATATTGCCACCATCGGCCAGAGTGAGTGTGCCACCGCTGGTGCGGCTGTAGGTGGCCTGGCTTAGGGCGAAGTCTTGCGTGTTTTGGCTGGCAATGCGCAGGAACTCTCTGCCCTGCCCATCCACAACGACGCGCGGCATATCTGTGGTGAGAGCCTCTCGAGAGTAGGTTGGCGCAGTAGTGCCAGCGGGGTTGGTGAAGGAGCTGGCGGCTGGGCTGAGCTTGTACGCGCTATTGACAGTGCTGCGGCTGCGTGGCTTGCCATCAAGGCCATAGCTCTCGAAGGTCTCTTGCCCGCTGGATTGGATGGTATTGCTGCCAGCAGCGCCCTCCAGCCAACCGTCGCTTGCCAAGGTGACGTTGCTGGAGCTAGCTGTGCGCTGCACTTCGCGCGTGCCGCTGGCGATATCATACACGGTGATGGTGGTCGTCGATTGGTCTGCAGTGGCCGCTTGGCGCTCATTTGTGATGACGACACCGGTGGCGGTGCGTGAGGTAGCACGCTTACTGGGCGACTTCTGGGATGGCTTAGCGCCGTGATCTTTCTCGGTATTGCGGCGACAGAGGAGTTTGTTGCCGCCCGCTATAGTGCAGGTAGCGTTGGGGTTCTGAAAATCGCCACTGGTGATGGGGCGCAGATTCCCTGCGGCGGCGTAGAAGGTGGCGGTGGTGCTCTCACCAATAATGTCCTGCTGTTGGCTGTCTGTGCCGTAATATGTAAGCGTAGTAGGCTGGGTAGCTACAGGAGTAGTATAGAGAACCTTGGCGGTAGTAAGCTCCACCGCCGTAATGACCGAGCGTCCCCGCTGTTGGCTGGCGCAATATACCACTCCACGCGGCGTCACACTGCTGCAGGTACTGGCTGGCCAAGTGGCAACTGCCTGCCTGCGCCCAGTATCCCAAATTCGGAGCACTGGTGCGGTATCCTGTGCGCCCTGCCCGGCGATGGCGAGCCGCGAGTGGTCGGCTGTGCCACCCAAGAAGCTCAAGCCACCCTGCCCCGCCGCAAATCGCACTGTGCGCTGGCCTGCTCCATAGCCATTAGCCAGAAACACATCGGTGCGCGATGGCGTGGCCGACACTGCCGCGGCTTGCATGCGCTGCGGCGAGGAGAGGAGAGTCGCCGCCGCAGCAATGGCCGAGAGCACCACAGTAATGGCCGCCGCAAGCATCACCCATAGCATGAGTGTGCTATGCCGCCGTTTGGCAGGGCGTTGTGGCGGGTGCTCCCCCAGCACAGATGTCGGAACGGGCGAAATATCCATAGGTAACTTCGTTGTATTACACAATATTGTGTCATTAGTATAGCAGATATCGCTGCGGCTGGAGCGGGATTTTGGGCGGTGGGACAATGAAGGAGTATTGTAGTGGACAAACCAGCGAGTTTTTCGTATAATGGCACACAGCACTGCTATGTGCACATGCACGGCCTCATCGTCTAACGGTTAGGACACCAGGTTTTCATCCTGGCAATCCGGGTTCGATTCCCGGTGAGGTCACCAACAAAGCTACATTACGATACCTTGCCTCGGCGAGGTGTTTTTATTTGCGGTATTATTTTGAGATATATAGCAAGAGCTAAAACTTCAAAACTCCACCACTGTATATAACGGACTGACCGAATAAGAAATATGGAGGTAGTGGCATATTGGCAGATATTCGCTATATCACTCTCGGCCGTAGTATAAAGGCGCATCGATGATGCCGGATTAAGAGGTATATACACCAGGGAGAGCCACTAGCTTTTCTCCATCCCCGCAATAATCTCTAGCAATCGCCGTGGGGTGATCTCAGCTTTGATGAGATAGCCGTCCACACTGGTTTGGAGAGCGAGGCGGGTGGATTCGTCTTGGTCGAAGTTGGTCATGATGACGATCTTTGTGTCAGCGATGTGTTGCGGCTCGGCGCGCAGTGCCTCGAGGATCTCGCTGCCGCGCTTCTCGGGGAGCATGATGTCGAGCAAGATGAGGTCGTAGTGGTTGTTGCGTGCCGCCACGAGGCCGTCTGCCCCGTCGATTAGCCAGTCTACTGTATAGCCTGCTTTGCGGAGGCTGCGCACGTACATTTCGCCGATGAAGCGATCGTCTTCGATGACGAGAATCGTTTGAATTGCCATAACTTTTCTCCTACTACCTCTGTTATCCCTTATACATTGTGTGATTTTTTATCCAGCCGCTGCCGCTGGTGATGAGCTGACTATTGCTGCCATCGGTGATTTTGTCTGCTACGCTGGCGTAGGTGGGGATGGTGATCGTGAAGGTGGAGCCCTCCCCTTCGCGGCTTATCACGCCAATCTGCCCACCGTGCGACTCGACGATCGCCTTGCTAATATAGAGCCCAATACCCGTGCCAGCTACGGTCTCGCGGCTGCGGTGCGAGCGGTAGAACTTGTGAAAGAGATTGCCCATGACATTGGCGGGGATGCCGATGCCGTGGTCTTGCACCTTGATGGCGACAAATGCACCGTCTTGCTCTGCCAAGACGGCTACGAGCCCGCCTTCGTTGCTATATTTGAGCGCATTATCAATGATATTGCTCAGCACCTCAGATAGGCTGGAGCGATCGGCCGCAATGGTGGGCAGCGTGGTGGGGATATCCACCGTGAGCTGGCGACCTTGGGTGGTGGCGCGCAGCTGCATGTCGTCGCGGATGATATTGTAGATGCTAGCCACTGACTCTTCTGCTAGGTGAACGCGGAGATGGCGGCGGTCGAACTTGCTGGCATTAAGGATGTTGTTGACATAGCCACTGAGACGATTAGCTGAGACGACCAGCCGCCTTAGTAGCTCGTGTTGGTCGCCAGCCAGCGCTGGGCCAACCTCCTCAGTGAGGACATCCAGATAGCCACGAATAACGGTGATGGGTCCGCGCAGCTCGTGAGCGGCAAAGGCGATGAAATCGAGGTCATCATCCTCGGGCTGGTAGAGGGTAGTGCGATCGTGTAGCACTAGTATAACCTCGGCACTGCTTCCCTTCTCATAATTGGCCGTAATGTCGAAGATACGCCGCCCAGGTTCACCCACCAGCTTGTTTGCAACGCGTAGCCAGGTCTTCTCAGCATGAACAGCGCTGCGGCGGCAGTGCGCGAGCCACTCTGTCAGACCATCGCCTGGCTCAAATAACAGCTCGAGCTCGGCCGTGTCATCATGGCTCTGGCGCAGTGGGGTGTGGCGGTTGTGGTAGCGTACTTGCCCCTGGCCAGTGAGGATGGCAATGCCAGCACTGGTTTGATCGAGCGCGGCCTCGATCTGGGCAGCTTGTGCTTGAACCTGGCTGGGCTCGGCCTGGCCAGCAGTGGCGGCAGTGTGGTAGATATATTGCAGCAGCGGCTTGAAGCCATCGCGCTCGAAGTGTGCTGCATTGGGGTTAGGCGGTGTAATGGTGCTAGACTCGCCTGCTACGTGGCTGAGAGCATGTGTGAGATCTTTAAGCGGGGTGAGCAGCTGCATGAGTAGGAAAATATTGAGTGGGATACTCGCCAGCACTACCACCATAATGACCAGCCAAAACTGTAGCTGGCTAGGGCTTAGGCCAATCATCCACAGCGTGCTCGCCACGAGCCCGGCAATAGTGCACTGCATCAGGATACTCGCACCAATAGCGCGGCGGCTATAGCGCGGCCAATACTGCTTAATAAGGGTGGGTGGACGATGAGGTGACAATGGCCGGGCTGGGCCTATTGCTGCCACGACACGCTCCCTGTGCCACCAGGTACTGCCGCAATCCATGTCTGGCCACGGGTAAGAGCGATTGCCTTGCCATTAGCGTCACGTAGCTCGAGGGGGCTGGTACGGTCGGTCTTACGCCATATTCCCTCCACTACGCTGCCATTTTGGAAGATGGTTGCTTTGCCTTGGCCAGTGGTGATAATATTCTCGCGCGTGCCATCCTCTTGCACGGTGGTCTGCTGGACGGTTAGTGCCACCACAACGCTGGGTGCGATCTGCCCTTCCTCACGGTCCAAGCTAGCCTCACCACCGATGCTACGCTGGTAGGTGTTGGTGTTGGCATCGTATTGATAGCGCGTGTTGTAGCGGGCGGATTTGCCAAAGTTGATGACGGCCACAGTGGCGGTCGCAGGGTTGGCTGGCTTGCCATCGGCCCGGGCAAGTGCGATCTTGACAACAGACTGCTTGTAGCCTTTGCTGCTATTTAGGTCATCCAGCCGCTCGGCACTGGTGTAGACATTGTGCGGGGCACGGCGGTCGGTGGCGCGCCAATAGCTGCGCTCATGAAAGAACTGGTCGATATCGCGGTAGGTGCCATTGCGGATCTCCTGCAAAGCATGTGAGCTACCCCCTACATGGGCGACGCTGGGCTGGTATGGCGCGAGCCAGTCGATGTAGTATGGCCGCAGGCTGCGCACTGGGCCAATCATCGCTGGTTTGTTTTGCTGGTACAGCGCGAGAAAGCGAGTGATACCTGCCTCGGCAATTGCCTCGTACACCACCTCAGCCTGCTTGATGCCCGACTGAGGGCGAGCACTGGGGCTATTCTCGAGCATCACGGCAGTAACGGGCTTGGTGGTGGCCGCTTGGTCGGCGACCTTGAGGCCAGTCAGAGGCGAATAATACACCTCTGGGGCTTTCTGCGTTGCCACAACAGGAGCGGGCTTGGCCTGGCGAGGCTTATTGAGTAGAGAAAATGACGCCATTGCTCCAGCAAATACCACCAATGCCCCACCAATCACCATCACGGGCATACGGTGCTGCCCCACAAAATGCCGCAGCCCCATAAAGTGCCGTCCATGCCGTCGCAAACGTCGACGCTGCGCCCGACCGCCAAAAGCTGCCGGTGGTGTATTCTGTGGTGAACTCATCTTATGGCCATTATACCATGAGCGGATAGCGATGAATGAGGAATTTTACAGCAAAAGACTACCTTGGGCTTAACCGCTGTACAGTGTGAGTGTTTTTACCCTTGCGCTTCTCTGCTTGTGCTCTATGAGTAAATGGGTCTTGGTTATTTACTTCGTGCGCTGGGTCTTTTTGTGGCAGTGGATGATGAGGAATTGCGTAAGAGCTGCATGGCGAAGATAGATATCTCGATACCTCGAGCGCATGCGATCAATTACCCAACAAACCCCTTGGCAAATCCGCAAAAATAGCCTACAATGAATAACCACTAACGGATAATTTGGGTGAGGAAATATGACACGACAACACGATGGCCCTTTGGCAGGTAGTACAGATAATGGTGAAGACAGCAGCGCTATACCACCATCACAATGGACTAACGAAGGTCAATCACCTCAATTGCCACAAGGAGATTTGTGTGTGGGACGAGTGCGAGAAGGGGTGCGCAAGCGCAAGCAGCCGTCATCTGATGTCATGGGGGCTATGACGCGTGCTGCCCTCGGAGGTAGCATAGGGATTGGCTCAGGTCCGCAGGGTGTTGAAATATTCGCCTCCCCTGTTGCGCGCAAGATAATTAATGGCGCGGACTCCGTGAACGGTATGGAGCCGGCACCATCGGTCTGGCTGGGCGACATACCTCCAGCGGAGTAATTGCGCGATAGCCCCTCTCTCGTGGCACGAACATCGCTTGGCAAGGATAGCAACGCACCCACCACAGCCAGGCTGCTACCATACCAGCAAATAGCATGATATTTTGAGGCAACAGCGAGCTGCCACATCTGTACCGTTGTAAATAACGCAGCAATAAGGCCTTGACAGATATATATATATATAATTTCTTTCATATTCTCTCTACAGATAGAAAGGAGAAGAGAATATGTTCCTTGAGATTTGCTGTGGTGTACTTTACGTAGACGGAGAGCAAGTTGACTACAGTAAGTGGGATAGGTCTATCTCTCGATCCCTTTGGGTTGAGGGTGTCACACGAGAGGAGGTGTCTCAGCCATGGGAGTGCCCTGGGATCTACCATTGGGCTTGGAATGAAAGCGAGCAAAGTCAACATGCGTACCAAGAGCGAGTTTTGCTGACATTCTTTGCTCGTTGCGGCATCGTGGTAGGGTCAGTTGCTATCAGTAGCTGCTTTGCGTCGTACGCTTGGTCATTATGGTGGCTACTATTGGCTATTCCCTCCGCACTCCTGACTGGCATTACTGGCATCGTCCTAGTGGGTGGATGGCAAGAACGTAAGCAGCTGTATCGGCGTTTCCGCTCTGGTGAGTTGAATGCAGTGGAGTTTGATTACAGTGTCATCCGCTATATACGCTTGCTGCTTCAATCTGGCCTCTCTCAGAGTGTCCGTAAGAGGTTGGAGGCTGGTGCTGGTGGAGGGTCTGTTGACAGTGTCAACACCAACGTAGTTAGTATCAGTCATGAATCCGTCGCTCGGGTTGTTCGTCGCAACCCTGAGCTCATCGAGTTCATCAGCAAAGAGTACGGCGCCAAGCTCCCCTCGCCTGATGAGTATCGACGGCGCGCCTTCGATGTCCTGTATGGCTATATACAGGATGAGATCAACCGTCTCGAGGCCGATCGCGTTGCTGCTGAAGAGCAGCGGCGCATTGAAGCTAAGCGCAAAGCGACCGAGGAAGCGCTGCGCCGTTCACGTGAGGAGCGTGAGGCCTTAGTAGCTGCCGAGGCCGACCGCGCTTCACGGGTGTCGTCCCTCCCCTTCATCCTTGGTGAGTCCGAGGA
>CAUPVK010000007.1:0-48226 GCA_963514895.1 uncultured Candidatus Saccharibacteria bacterium | reverse complement strand
GTGCTCAAGCTGGCCAAAGGTGGCTCAGTCATCGAAGACATTACAAACCGGATCAACTTTGGCACAAACCCGAGCGGCACACGCACAACAATTGCCTACGATGTGACCGACGGCGGCTTTGGTGACGAAGATGGCACTGCCAACGGCACGATCCTCGACCCCATCGCCATCTACGAAGATACATCGCACACCGGCTCTACCAGCAACTCATCGCGGCCTAGTGGCCTCCTTGCCAACACTGGCGATAGCCTCCTCGCCATCGCCCTCGCTGCAATTGCGCTAGGTAGCGGCGGGGTGTGGATGCTCCGCAGGCGGCGCTCGTAGCGCACTACTACCCCGCACAGGTGCACCTCGGCTTGGATACTATGCTATCCAAGCCGATTTCTTTTGCCTCCTCGTGTGTATTAGTCTGTATATATAAGCTTGCTGGTATGAGCGAAATTCGCATTGGTTGGCCGTGTACGGCTAGCACTCTAGCCGCCCCAACGCTGCTTTGGGTAAGAATAAGGGCAAGCTATGTGATATTTCCTCTCCAGCCCAAACTGCCCTCAATAGGCGCAGTGCTATTCGTCGGCTCGGTGCGATCGCTCACGCCGCCGTTGATGCGCTCACAAGGCTGGTGCACTAGTGATCGGCACCAAGACACGCCACACGGGAGGTAAGCTCTATCGGCGGCCACCATCTCTAGCATCATAACCGCGCACAGCCAAAGGCCGCACCAACACGGTCGTGGCCCACCTATTCTCACCCAAGAGCCCCTAGCAGCGCGCTAGTGCTGGTGCTCTACCCGTGTAAGGTATTTGTCTTGCTGCTTATGCTCAAGCACGGCTATGCTATATCACCACTACGTCAGTACCCGAGCCGCTCAATATAATATAATTACTCTAATACAGGCCACACTCTACCCTGCCAACCAAAAAAGAGAAAGGCATACGGTATGCCTTTCTCTTGGGTATAGAGACGCTGCAGTGCAGTGCTCTAGTTCTTGCGGCTCTTGACGAACCAGAAGCTTCCGGCGCCAAGACCACTGGCTGCGAGTGCAGCAACGAGCCATACGCTGTCGCCGGTGTCGGCGAGAGCTGGACCTTCGTGCTTAGCAGGAGCGGCAGCCTCTGCTGCTGGTTTAGCTGCAGGTGCTGGGTTGGCTGCTGGTGTTTGCTCTGCAGCCGGAGCCGGCTCTGCTGCTGGTGCAGGTTCTACGGCTGGCTCAGCTGGGGCAGGTGTAGCTGGAGCTGGGTTGGCAGGCGCGGGCGTTGCGGGCGCAGGTGTAGCTGGAGCAGGATTTGCTGGGGCCGGAGTCGCAGGTGCGGGTGTCGCTGGAGCGGGTGTAGCTGGTGCTGGCGTGGCCGGAGCAGGTGTAGCGGGCGCAGGATTGGCCGGAGCTGGGTTAGCCGGTGCAGGATTTGCGGGCGCAGGGTTAGCTGGTGCTGGGTTGGCCGGAGCTGGCTGCACAACTGGCTTGTCCTTAGCTGTTGCTGTGTTGATGTTGCCACCGTTGAGTGCTGCAGCGAGGCGTGCACCGTCGTCTGACATAACAACAGCCGACCACGCACCGGTAGCAGCGCTATCATTTTCCATCCAGGTGACACCACCATCGTCTGAGGTGTAGACCTTACCACCGTTGACTGTCGCAGCGAGCTTCATGCCATCGGCTGAGCTAGCGATCGATGTCCACTTCTGTGGGGTTGATGCAGCTTGCTCTTTCCAAGTAACACCGCCGTCTGTCGAGGTGTGAATCTTGCCACCATTGACGGTTGCAGCGAGCTTCATGCCATCGGCTGAGCTAGCGATCGATGTCCACTTCTGAGTGCCAGCGGCTGCTTGCTCTGTCCAGGTGACACCACTGTCTGTCGAGGTGTAGACAACACCGTCGGCAACAGTCGCGGCAAGCTTGGTGCCATCAGCCGAGCCGGCGATTGATGTCCACTTCTTCGCACCTGGGTTGGCTTGCTCTTTCCAGCTTGCGCCAGAGTTAGTAGAGGTAAATACCCCACGGTTGGTTGCCACAGCGGCGAGCTTGGTGCCGTCAGCCGAGCTCGTCACAGACACCCAGTCGCCAGCAGCTCCTGGGAGACCATTTTTCGTCCAGGTAGCACCTGAGTCATTCGAAGTGTACATGTAGCCACCCCATTGGTAAAAGGCAGCGATCTTACTACCATCAGCCGAGCTGGCAAGAGCCGTCCACTTTTGCGGCGCAGGAAGGCCGGTTATTGGTCGTTCCATCCAGGTGACACCACTGTCTGTCGAGGTGTAGACATTCCCGACATTCACTGCTGCAACGAGCTTGCTGCCGTCTGTCGAGCCAGCCATTGCCGACCAGTTCTTTACACCAGAGCCAGCTTGCTCCTTCCAAGCTACCTCTTGGGCAGCCCGTGTAGGCTGGGCAAACAGTGCCACCATAGCGGCTACCGCCACGAGGCACCCAGCCTGAGACACGCGAGCGAGCGTTCTCCATTTATTATGTTTTGCTTGCCTGAGTTCCCTCATGCAAAACCCTCCTTTTCTGTTGTGAAACACAACACCTTAATATAACGTTCGCATTATATCATTATTGTGCTTATGGTAACAAGGGGGTAATTGAGCAATGACCAGTGGTACACCTCACGATGCGCTATGAGTGGTGGTGCTTGTCGTTGTTACTGGAGCTGTGCTTGGTAGCAATCCACCGCGCCATATGGTATACCGCAAGCCCCAGCACAAGCAGCAACGATAGATATACTAGTACGAATTTTGCCATCGTCGCTACTGTTGTGCTAGCCGCAAGTGCTGGGTGCATGAGTGCCGGAAATTGGCTCAGCATGAACGCAAAAGCTACATTCTCCCACCAGTCACAGACAGCAGCCACTACGGGAAGCAAACTTGTCCACCGGGCCCAGCCCAGCTTCGACCGCCGCAGCGGGAGGCGCCGAACAAAAAACGCCAATGTGCAAGCATAAAACACCGCATAGATGGCTGCATAGCAGGTGTCGATTGGCAAAAAGATATAGAGATACGCGCTTCTACCAGCCTCACCCAGAGCGGCCAATGTATGGTTGATGTGGGCGGCATTGTTGCCAAAGTTAAGGTCAAGGATTGCCGTACCACCAGACACCAGCGACACGTAACTAGCCGCCTGTCGCATCGCAGCCATACCAAGGAGAAAAATTACCAGCAGTCCCCCAATATGGCGAAGCTTTACCGCTTGAATACGACGAGTTATATGCATGATTTTATTATATCTCTAGAGTAGTAGTTTAGCGGAATCTACCCTCCTGGATGAGACAGTCCGCTTATGCTCGCTCCGTGACAGATGCAAAAGCAGTGCTTATATAGCAAGCCACAAATACTACCAGCCACGCCACAAGCGAGACAACGCCTACTGCTGAGCTAGCCAACAGCGAGCTCCCACCAACGACCAGAAGTAGCATAACTTGCGAGAAACCATTAAACGTCCCATGCAGCACGGCAGCAAGCCACACACTTCGGGTTCGCTCAACGACAAGACCAAGCACAAGCGACATCACCACACAAAATCCAATGAATAACACCGACCCCGGAAGCGCGTTCGCTGTGCCGTAGTTATACCCTAGAGCAATCAGCGGAATATGCCACAGCCCCCACAGCACGCCAATCGTCGCATATTTCTTGCAAAATGGCCGTCCAGCAAATGCCTGCGCAAGGTAACCACGCCACATGATCTCTTCCGCCATCGCAAAGATCGCATTGACCGTTAGCCCAGCCATCAATGCACCAAAGATACCAAGTGGCAGCATGGCAAGCGGTGTTGGTGGCATATTCATCGCGCTAGTATCGACCGATGCGCCGATGAGCTTCTCGAGGTTGTGCACCAAGTGTCCATTAGTCATTGCCAGATGCCCAAAAGTCTCTGGCCACAGCCAGCCAAGAATAGCAACGGAGCCTATCATCAATACTGCCCAGGCCAAGAATAGCCCAGCGACCAATGCATACTTCTTCACGGTGATGTGCTTTAATGATAACAACGCACGAAATGGTATTGGTATGCCAAGCATCAATCGACTCAGTAAGAGCGTATACAGTGGTACCGGCATATACAAAACCGCGATATACGCCAAGCGCAATGCTAGCGCTACCGGCGGCGCGCTACTACTTGTCGCAGCTATAACCGCCCAGTAGCCGCCTCCGGCGAGTGCCGTCACGAGAAAGAGGGTGATGAGTACTTTGTTGCGATGCTCTTTTTTAATGAGAGGAAGTGAATTAGATGTTTTTTCTGTCGTGTTACTCATATGTATACACCTAGCCTTTTGTGATTTTGTTCGTATGAGGTGATTATACCACCCTGAAGCTTTTTTCGCTATTTACTTATATAGATAATTATCCACCATAACTAGATCAGCTCATTTGCTTTATTCTTCTATCGTCGCTACAATAGAGCTATTAAGACGAAAAGGTTCCGAACGGTTAGTTGCCTAAGGACCCTTTTCTTTTTCTATTTTGCGCCTGACAGCTAACTTACTACCTCAAGCTATGCAACCGCCATTTCCTTCCTCATTACCTGGATTTGCCACTGGCGCTCGCGAGTGATGGCGGCTCTATCACCGAGGTGAAGGAGGTTGATGACCTTGATGACGTAGTCGCTGGCTACTATGGCGTGCTCTGGCATGTGGCTGGTGCCGATGCGAGTCACTTACTGTAGTATATTTATCCAACACTCAATACTCTCTTGGCCACTCATTACTTTACTAACCTCAGTGGCTTTATATAAGAAGTTTTGGCAATCAATGATCATACCAAAAACCTCGACGGGGACTGACCCAAGTCGAGACACTATAAAGTTATATTGGTAAAGAAACACATCTCAATCAAGGTTTATTGTGTAACTTTACTATACAGTTGTTGCCACTGCCTATGCGCCGCATATGCCCGATCGGTCGCGTCGTAGCCAGTGCCTTGTAGATCATCAGGGCTGATGAACATCACATCATCACCCTCCTCTCCTGGCGCAAAGTCGAAGTTCTCGGGCCAAACGCGGCAATAAAAACAGATTTGATACGCATCAAGCCGCTCAATGTATATCTGATCCGATGCGTCAAAAATTTGATAGCGCACATCACCCCGGTAGCCAACTTCTTCATGCAGCTCGCGCTTTAGCGATGACTCAATCGTCTCATCATAATCCATCCCGCCACCAGGCAAATCCCAAAACGGCCGATCGATCTCTTTGACAACCAAGATCTGCCCAGCGTCGTTATATATTAATGCTTTGAGGGAAATGCGGTAGAGGTAATCATGGCGGACTATTCCGTCTGCATTTTGTGTAATGAGGTGTCCGTTGGTATTTTTTGGCATGAGAGTAATTATAGCATCCTTATTTCTTTCTCGCTATTTGCTTATATTCCTCTTTTTGTTGCAATGAAACCATTACGACGAAAAAGCACCAAATGGTTAGTTACCTAGCTTGTGTTGCATCTACCAAGTACGTTGATGACTCATTGCCACCAGTTACACTCGAGGTGATTCAGACAGACACCGCGTGGCATGGCGAAAACCGATCTGCTCATCACCCTTATGGATATACTGGAGAGATAATACAACATAACCACTGTCATCCCATGCAATATACGGAGCATACAGAGACTGCTCTGGTGCCTTACAATATGCTCCGTAGGTTTCGTCATAGTCCGACGACTGCGACTCTCCTTCGATAATCTTACTCAACTCAGCAGTCAGGGCTTCTGCGATGGTTTGGCTGTCATGACCATACCGCTTATAGAGATTCGGGTCTTTGTCGAGCGGAGACTGATCCTGCTCTTCTGCAGTTACTGCAAGCGTCTGATCGGAGTTTTGCTTCTGCTTAGACTTACGAAGAGAAGGAACTGGAATCCCTCCAACCGAAAAAAGGCCAGGAATAGACATAGTCAGTTTTACATCACTCCCCTGATCGCTCTGGTCTATGAGTGCAGTCGCCACCTGTGATAGCGCCTGCTCGACCGATGGATCAGGCCCTTTTATATCTACCCAATCTAGCTTGTGGACTTTTTGGTAGCTCATCCCTCGAAATCGAGGCTCTTGCCTACCAGCAATAACACTTGCTGTACAGGGGATGCCATCAGGGCTATAAAAAACCGCTGTACCCTTTGGAACTGTATTAAATTTCGGCCACGCATCATGCGACAAACTCCAACGAGTATGCAAGCCATATATCGTTCGCTCTATATCACGTGTTGTATCAATTTGCTGCCGCAACGGGTTATTCTCGATACTATCATCTTCTGTCGCTCGCCGAAAGGCTTTCGCCCACAGCTTATAATCGAAATTATATGGCGCTACAACAACACGTGGGTCATACTCACGTTCTTTGAGTTTTTCATACCGATGAGCCAGGCGCAAAAGTCCTCTGCTAGCACTCGCGCCAAGCGGCGCGCAACTTTTTAGCCCCATCTCGTGATACGGTTGGCCCGTCGCATAGCTAATGATACGAGACGTCGATCGCAGCGCTTGAAAGAAAGACTCGCCAAATTCCCGATATTCTTCCTTGTCGAAGATCTCGCTCTTCGCCTCCTCGACGAACGAGATCTCACCGCGCCGATCTAGAGACAGCAACCCCTCTTGGGGCTGCTTTGCCACCTCGATAGACACACCCTTTTCTGGAATGATAAGTCCCATCTCTTCACCTGTTATTGGGTCTGTATGCGATCTCCAGCCGCGTGGAATAGATTCCTTCCCATTCATCGGTCGCTCCTTTTATTTATAATTCAATTACCGTTCTATACTTATTATAATACTTTTCGCCTAAAACTGACAGGGAGTATCATGTTACCTATGCCTGCCAGGGAGTACACTTCTTGTCAGCCTGAGGTATCTATCTTAGATGTTTTAAGCTGTTCCAGCGTATTCACAATAACACCGACGGAATATATCAAATATTCAGCCTCCACAGCTCCTTGTGTGTTTGAACCATGCTTTGATCCTGAATTGTAATGGTCATCCAGCGTCCTAAGTTGATTGATGATTGATTTGCGGAAATGGCTAGTAACACCAGCCTCCTTAAGAGTCTTCCCTATCCTATCGATATTATTATTAAGACCTTTTGTGTTATTCAGATATTGCCTCAAATACTCTTCAAGAGCCTGCCGAGTCTTATTTGACGACTCGTTCCATTTCCCTGTGCTATATTCTTTTAATGCTTTCGTGTATTCATTTGCACTATTACCATCCAAACTCAGCAAAGTGCGCTCTACGACCTCTTCATCTAACATCGACTCACCCTGAGGATAAGTTATGTAGTCGCCATTCTTGTTTTTACTAACTCTGATCCCTATGTTCTCGTTATTAATAATCCTGACTATATCTTCTTTTTTAGCATCAGTGAAGATGTGGCTTTTCAATAAAATTTCTATTTTCTCAGCTAACTCATACGGCTGTTTCGCTTCAAGAATATACTCTTCTATCCTAAAATTATTTCTTACGACATTCCAATAGGCATTTATAGGTACTCCTGCAATATACGCAAAGTTTCTTGAACACGATTCATCTACCTCTATGTTATTACCGGTAAATGCCAGGATTCTGTGTATTGCTTTTTGGAATTTTTCGTCAAAATCTTCCTTGGGTAATCCCCATCGTCGACGAAAGTCATCACTCACAATAGCTCCTTGGCTGTCACCCGCTTCTGCTCCGTCGTATCCCGCTCGCGTAGGGTAACAGTGCCATCCTCCAGCGTCTGGAAGTCGATCACCACACAGTAGGGCGTGCCGATTTCGTCTTGGCGGCGGTAGCGTTTGCCGATGTTGCCATTGTCGTCCCACATTACTCGGCCAGGGTTGGCTTTGGCGAGGCTCGCGTAGACGTCGCGGGCTTTTTCCACCAGTTCTGGCTTGTTCTTCAGTAGTGGCGAAACGGCAAATTTGACCGGTGCCAAGTGCTCTGGCAATGCCAAGTACACCCGCTTTTCGCCATTTTGCTCGTCCTCGCGGTAGCTACTGGCCAGCACTGCCATCAGCGCCCGCTCAACGCCGAAGCTCGGTTCGATGACGTGCGGCACAAATTTCGTGTTCGTCCCCTTGATGGTATATTGCATGCTCTTGCCGCTGGCACGCTGGATGTTCATCAGGTCAAAATCGGTCCGGTAAGCAATGCCCATCAGCTCTTCGCGGCCGATCGGATAGTCATATTCGATGTCGATCGTCTTTTTGCTGTAATGCGCCCGATCTTCTGCTGGCACATCTAGCTCGTGAATGTGCTCTTGTTTCAGGCCTAGTTCTGCCAAGAACGCATGTGTGCTCGTGAGTAGCTCATCAAACGCCTCTTGCCAATGCTCAGGATTTACGAAATATTCAATCTCCATCTGCTCAAACTCGCGGCTGCGGAAGACGAAGTCGCGCGGCGCAATTTCATTACGGAAGGCCTTGCCCTGCTGAGCGATGCCAAACGGCAGATTAGGATAGAAACTATCGACGACGTTTTTGAAATTGGTGAAGATGCCTTGGGCGGTTTCGGGGCGGAGATAAGAAATACTATCCTCGCTCTCAGTCGCACCGACGTGTGTTTTGAATATCATATTAAACGTCCGTGATTTGCTCAGTGGATTACCATCCGGGCTTTTGATGCCTTGTTCAGCAATCGCCGCGTCCATCTGCTCCATGGTCATGCCGTCTGCATCAACGCCATTGTCTTTAAGAATATGATCAGTGCGGTAGCGGCGGTGATTGACCGTATCTTCACATAGCGGATCGACGAAGGTATTCACATGCCCACTAGCCTGCCACACCTTCTGATTCATCAAAATTGCTGCATCGACGCCGTACATGTCATCACGCTCATCGACGAATCTGCGCCACCACAGGTTCATAATATTGCGCTTGAGTTGCACACCTAACGGGCCATAATCCCACGTGCCACTCAGGCCGCCATACACGTCCGACCCCTGATATATAAAGCCGCGGCGCTTGCACAGGCTAATAATTGCTTCCATTGTTACATTACTCGTTGTGCTACTCACACGCGTCCTTTCTCCGCGTTGGCAACGCGGCAGCTTCATGATTGGTTCTTTGGTATTATTATAGCATTTCTTGAGGTGGGTACGTTCTTCATCGGGTGGATGATAAAACAGCACAGTATACACACCAAACCGAAAATGTTCCGGCCAGAATGTATACAGAGCTCATCCGCTTGCTTAATCGCTGGCCTCCAGATATTTTCTTGTTCGGCATGTATACTGTGCTGTAGTTACACCCCAGCATGCTGCCGCGCGACAAGCCAGCATTCGGGAAGGATGGCTAGCACGCCACCGACCTGTGCTACTACTGTGGGTGGGCGCGTGGCGAGTAGGCGGAGCAGCTTGATGTGCGCTGCGGTGATGTCGCCTTGGTCGCTGAGGCGCAGGCCACGCTCCGACCCGTCATACATATACCGCCGCTCGGGCTGGAGGGGCTGGCCTACGACGTCGCGCAGCAGGTTAAGCTCGTAGCCCTGCAGCGCCGCATAATGGATGGCTAGCCAAGCTTGGGTGAGCATGATGGGTACGCTAGGCTGATTGAGCCCCTCATATACCAAGCGCAGTACCTCATACCATGCTGGCTCGTCCAGCATGCGGCTGGCCTGTGCTACCAGTTGGATGGCGGCATAGCCAGCTTGCAGGCGGTCATAATCGGCCACGATTGTCTGATAATACTTCGTCAGGCGAGCCTGTGTTAGCACGCCCAGCTCACTGCGTCCCTGGCGGATGACGACATCGCTGATCGCAAAGAGTTCAACCGCTCCAGCTAGCCGACTCTTCTCGCGCCGGACACCCTTGGCGATCACTGCCCGCTGCCCTTCTGGCGTGAGCAATTGTAGTACGCGATCGGCCTCGCCATAGTTGGTGCGGCGCAGGACGATCGCTGTGGTGCGCTGCATACTCATGTCGCTACCTCGCTTGGGATGTACCTGCCTAGTACGTTCGTCACGTCACTCGGGCGCATCGTTGTTTTGTCCAGCAAGGCAACAACGCCGTAGGGTGCGAGATCGGCTAGCGTCATGTCGCTCGCATTATTACTACAGATGATAATGGGGATACGTGCTGTATCGCTATACGATTGCAGCTCGTGGAGCAGCACTAGGCCATTACCCCCGGGCATGAACATATCGAGGATGATCACCGCTGGGAGTGCCTCGTCGAGCGCTGCCATGCCAGCCAGCACATCGGCCGCATAGACAGGCACCATACCAGCCCGCCGCACCGCCGCAAGCTGCAGCTCAGCAAACCATTGGTCATCGTCGATGACCAACACCCGCGGCGGCGATTGCGTCATAATAACCTCTGTTGATACACCGCCTGGAGATCGATGTAGAAGGTAGCCCCATCGCGGTGCCGCACTGCCCCAATCTGCGCCTCCATCGCGCTGGCAAATTGCCCCGCAATGTAGAGCCCTAGGCCACTGCTGCCGGGCCGGCTGTGCAATGGCTGTGCGCTGACGCCAAGGCGTTGCTCCAATTGCTGCCAGAGTGATGGTGGAATGGCTGGGCCGTAATCGCGCACCGCTAGGCGGATTACCTGGCCACCAGCTCGCCGGGAGAGTCGTACCACCACGGGCGCATCGCCTTCGCCACTGTAGTGAAGTGCGTTGTCGGCGAAGTTGCACAGGACGCGCCGCAGGAGGTCGCGGTTGCCAAGACCCACCACTGCCCGCCGCGGTAAGCGCACCGTCAGGCGACGCCCCTTGGCTGCGTAGAGTGGCTGGAGCTCGGCCACGACGTCGCGCGCCACCAACGCCAGATTGAGCGGCTCGATGCCAAATAACTCCTCGTGGAGACGGGTGGATTGCGTCAGGTCGGTGGTGAGGCGCAAGGCCCGCTCGCTGGTGAGTGCCATCCGCCGGGCTAGCTCGGCCACCTCGACGGGCGACAACCCCCCAGCCTCTAAGCTCAGCGCCAATTGCCGTAGCAGCGCCAGTGGCGACTTGAGGTCGTGTGCCGCCGCAACAAAGAGCGACGCCTCCCCCCAGGAAGCGCCGCTCATCATAACCGCATTCCCCTCCGTGCTCATACCAGCTGCATTGTAGCACAGATCGTCGCAATGTTCTATATTTATTCGTTAAATTTAATGGTTTTTATCAGGGCTTCGTAGTCGTTATTAAATACGTCGGCATCCGTCCGCACCGTGAGTGTCCGGTCGCGCATCTTGATCACCACTGCGGTGCCACGGATATCTTTGCTAAAGTTCCCCTCCAGGCGCGTGCCCGTCAGGCCTTTGTCGTTGCTCCAGGCGCTCGACTTCAGCTCGCCTTTTTTGATCTGGCTGTCGTAGTCGGCCACCGCTTTGTCGTAGATCTTTTGCTCGATGCTGATGCGAATGGCAATCTTCTGTGTGTCCGTCACTGGTGGCACCACACGGGGGTTGAGGTACGCCTCATACGTCTTGCCGCCGCCCTCGCTCACATCGGTGGCTTGATAAGCACTCCAGGTCTTGGGATAATCAAAGGTTAGGCGGCCATAGTCATCTGGCCCAACGAATTGCAGCATCGGCTGCTTCTCGCGCTCGGCAAATTTCTTCTCGTCTTCGTCTGCTTGCGTCTTTTTGGCCTCAGCTTGCGCTGCGGTAATTTTGCTATCTAAGTTGCTCTTGGCCTCGGTATAGTTGGTATAAGCCCAGGCCGAAAACCCACCAAAGAGCACCACCAGCAGGGCTAGCCCAATAATGGCAAAGGTGCTGCCACTAAGAAAACTTCGTCGTTTGTAAGATTGCTTCGTCATACCCCTATTATACTTATGCCTGGGGCGATAGACAAGAGCGGGATGCTATTTGTGCTGTTCTGCTCGCACTTGATACAGCTTATGCGCGCCTTGCTCGCGCACTGGTGTCCAGCCAGGCACGGCAAAGGCATAAGAGATGAACCATAGGTCTGTGCCAAGGCAGGTGGCTTGCTGCTGCACATGGGCCGCCATCCGAGCGATGTCGCGCGAGTCACCAAAAGTGTAAACGACTGTAGTGCCAGCGGGAAAGTTCGTGCGGTAGAGATTGCCGCACACCACCATCGCTTTGGCATCGCCACGCAAGCGCCAGCGCGAGAGCAGGACAAGGAGTGGGTTGAGCTCCACACCAAAGGCCCGTGCGCCCTGCTGGCGGGCGACCTTCAAGACCACGCCATCGCCTGAGCCCATATCCACCAAGCAATCCTCTGCCCCAAGGCGATAGAGTTTGGTCAGCGCCTGCTGCACATCGCGGCGGTGCGACGGCACATAGGGCGCGCCCGTCAGTGCCATAGCGCAAAACAGCAGGATGATGACGAGGAGTGCCCACCACATCATCAGGCGGCTGCGTCCTCTGTGATGATGGTTACCTTATTTTTGATCTCGGTTAGGCGCTGGTCGATCTGCTCAGCAACGCGTGCGGCCTGCTGGTAGCGTTCTACCGCCGCCTCGAGCTCAAACTCATCACTGTCAAACCACGCCAAGATCTCCTCCAGCTGCTCCATTTGCTCACGTAGTGAACGGTTATCTGCATTGCTCTGCTGGTCAGGCTGCGACGGTGCTGATGGGCTTGCTGATGTATTATTGGGCTGGCTATAATCTGGTGTGATTCCTTCTGCTGCAAGGGCCATTGCCAGTTGGTCGTCATCACTCAGTGTGGCGCGCTTGGCCCGAGTGCTGGGTGTGGCGGATTTCGCCTGTTTCGTTGGTTGTTTTGCGTTCGACATGGGTTACCTCCGCTGTTATCATATCGCTATATCGCTCGATGGTGATTGTCTGGCCGACGGCGGCTTGGCCGCGCACCAGGGCGTAGCCACGCGCTAGGGTTGCTGCAGGGTTATACAGCCGGAGCCGGGCCTGCAGCGCTGCGCATTGCTGCTCGAGTGTCTGCTGCCGCCTGGCTAGCTTCACTCGAGCCTCAGCCAGCTGATGCTGCACCGATACTTGCTCATCATCTGCTGTGGTAATAATCGTTCGCTTCATTGCCTGTAACTGTTCGGCTAGCCGCGCTTGCACTGCTGCGGCATCGGGCGTGATGAGCTGAGCCGCGTTGGTCGGCGTGACAGCCCGAACGTCGGCGGCGAGATCGGCTAATGTTTCATCGGTGTCATGCCCTACCCCAACCACTGTTGGTACCCGGCTTGCAGCGATTGCCCGCACCA
The DNA here is from genome assembly GCA_963514895.1 of uncultured Candidatus Saccharibacteria bacterium. Taxonomy (GTDB): domain Bacteria; phylum Patescibacteriota; class Saccharimonadia; order Saccharimonadales; family Saccharimonadaceae; genus Saccharimonas. The sequence continues at coordinate 35,156 of CAUPVK010000007.1, read as the reverse complement.
GTGCTTCGTCGTTAAAGACTTGCAAATCATCGGCGCTGCCGCCACCGCGCACAATCGCCAGCACCTGCGGCACGGTCGCACGGCGGTTGCAGCGCTCAATGGCGCGGATGATTCGGTCGGCCGCGCCAGCACCCTGGACTGGCACTGCGTAGACATCGACCCGCATGCCGCCCCAACGCTGGCCGATGATCGTCATAAAGTCGGCATAGCCTGCCGCCTGGGGGCTACTCACCACGGCAATGTGCTCAGGCCACTCGGGCACTGGCCGCTTGCGCTCTGGAGCAAAGAGTCCTTCTGCACTCAGGCGCTGGCGCAGCAGCTCGAAGTTTTTCTTAATGCTCCCCTGCCCGACCGGTCGCACCTGCTGCACGGTCAGGCTGAATTTGCCGCGTGCCGTAAGCTTCGGTACGGCTTGCACTGCTACTTGCATGCCATCTTCTAGCGCCACCCGGAGCTGCCACACCATCATAAAGCAGCTCACGCTGCCTGTCTCGTCCTTGAGGTCAAAAAAGACAAACTTCCCCTGGCGCACTGCCATACTAGCCACCTCGCCCTCGACCGTTAGTACCGGAAATGCCCCCTCCAGCACCTGGCTCGCACAGGCGAGGAAGTCGCTAACGCTCAGTGGTGGGAGGTTTGTCGCGTCCATAACGCATGATGGTTAGTTGATAAAATGCATAGCCAAACACCAGTGTAGTCACGATGGCAATCACGCGGTAGAGCATCGTTCCAGCAATGGCTTGGCCTTGGCTTACGCCTGAAAGCGCCAAAATCCCCACCATGACCGCCTCATACGCACCAGCTCCACCGGGGGTAGCAACCACCACTGCCATGGTCGTGGCCACGCCGTAGGCGATGAGAATTGATGCAGGGTTAACCGATACCCCCAGCGATTGGAAGGTCATCCAGAAGGGCAAGATCTCCATAATCGTAAAGACAATACTCCAGACAAAAGGCTGCCACAGCAGCTTCTTGTCCCGCCGCAGCTCGAGGAAGTCGGTGTGGAGGTCGTCGCAGTAGCGCCGCACCGCAGCTTCGTCCATCACTGGCTTTGTGCGCCGCAGGATACGCCGTGCGAAGCCGTTGATCGTCAGCGTGATCTGATGCGCCGCCTTGTGGAGCCGCCGCTGGCTCGTCAGTAAGTATACTCCCAGTAGCGTGATCATCGTCAAGCAAAACACCAGTCCCCCACTCATCAGGATAATCCAGCGGTTCACCCCGCTATCGATCGTCACTATTACCACTGCCACTGCAAGGAACAGCACCACTGCCACAAAGCCCATGACATAGCGCACCATCTGGGCCATCGTTGCGCGCCCCGTCGAGACGCCGTATTTGCGTAAGCGCCAGTTGGCGTATGATATACCGCTCAGGCCACCACTGGGAAAAGCGTGGTTGACGAAGTTTAGCTCCAGCGACAAGCGCATCAGGGCAAAGGGGCTCACATCGCGCACGAAGCCCTTTTGCCGGAGATATGAGAAGATCATCTCGCCCGCTGCCAAGTACCCCAACGCCGCCACTGGGAAGACGGCAATCAAGACCCATATATTGACCTGCTGCAGCAAATGCCACGCCTGGAGAAGTTCGTGCCGCGACAAGAATAGAATCAAGGCAATCAGCACAAACGTCATAATACTCAACCAGGTGCGGAAGGACAGCTGTTTCATTTTTTTGATATATTTCTGCATAGCTACGGTATATTATACCACGAGGCTAACTGCAGCTACTCCAGCAGACTCGCCGGGCACGCAATCGTCGCCTCATAGGCCGTCCACTCGTCGTACTCGGTGTCGTACAACCAGTCTTTCGTTGCTTCATAGAACTCTCTGTCGGTTCCGAATGGGTTATCGACTGTTGGAACATGCTGGTATTTGGCAAGCTTTGCTTCAACAAATGCTGTTATCTCGACGAAGTCAAGCTGGGGCATGACTAGTGGTTTAACTGGGTCACCATCAAAATACTCTGCGCCAGCAGGGTCATCCAAGAATGACTGGGAACACACGGTGAGGATATAGCGCCCTGGCTCGGTCGTGCCAACACCGACATCCTGATTAGGGGAGACGCCCATCTTCTCACGGACTGACTTATCGCGCGGTGTGATACAGACACCAACCTCAATTGCCCACGGGCAGCGTGCGTCACCAAATGACAGGTAGGGGCTCTTTGGGTTGTCAGGTTGATGAATCCATGGCCAATCAATCTCCCACCCCATACCGACAAAACGCGACGAGTCCCAGGTGAGAAGGCGGGCTATTGTATAATATGATGTCATAGGCGTATGATATGCCTCCTGGTCGCTCCTGTCAATTATCGGCCTGGCTGCCTATTTCCTCCATTCTTACCCGCTTTTGCGCTATACTAGGCATATGTATATTGCAATTCTTGGCCGGCAGCCGGCCCTCGGCGTGGCGGAGCTGGAGTGTTTGTATGGCGGGGCGGCGGTGCGTTGGTTTGGCGCGCAGGCCGCTACTATTACCTCTAATACTTTCGCCTTTGAGCGCCTGGGTGGCAGCCAAAAGGCGGGCCGGGTGGTGTTAGATCTGCGCGGTAACTGGCTGGCGGTGAGTCGGCAAATCGTCCGCCACTATAGCGCGCAGTGGCAGGGCGCGCCGCACAAGATTACGCTCGGCATCAGTGCCTATGGCTTCTCTGCCACCGCCCGCGAGGTGCAAAAGACCGGCCTTATTCTCAAGGCAAAGCTGCGTGCTTCTGGCACGAGCCTACGCCTCATCCCCAACGCCGCTCCAGCGCTCAATACTGCCACGAGCCACCACAACAAGCTTGGTCGCTCACCGCATCATATCGAATTGCTGGTGGTGCGAGCCCAGGATGGGCGGGTTATTGTGGCGGAGAGTGTTGGCGCGCAAAATATTTCTGCCCTGGCCGCACGCGACCAAGCCCGCCCGCGCACCGATGCCTTCGTCGGTATGCTGCCGCCCAAGCTTGCCCGCATGATGGTTAATATGGCTGGGTCATTGGTGCAGCCTTCACCTACTGCCGAGCACCCCGCACCGCGCCCCGTGCTGCTCGACCCCTTTTGCGGTACCGGCACTGTCTTGCAAGAGGCGCTCCTCCTGGGCTACGATGTGTGCGGCAGCGACCTGAACCCCAAGATGGTCAGCTATACCAGCGAGAACCTCGCCTGGCTGCAGCGCCGCTCTGCTGAGGCCACCCCTGGCACGGTGCAAGACGTTACTCAAGCCGATGCCACTACCCATCAGTGGCCACTTGCCCAGCAGCTCAGCGCCGTCGTCTGCGAGACATACCTTGGCCAGCCCTTCTCTGCCCCACCTGCCCCTGCTAAGCTCAGTGTTGTGCGTACCACGTGCAACCATATTATCAGCCCATTTCTCACTAATCTTCGCCCCCAGCTACGCCCTGGCACACCACTAGTTATTGCAGTGCCCGCTTGGCGCGACAGCGACGGGCAGTTTACTCACCTGCCACTCATCACCCAGCTAGAGCGACTGGGCTACCAGCGCCGCCTACTCCAGCACGTCCGCCCTGCTGACCTCTGTTATTACCGCGAGAACCAGGTAGTAGCGCGGGAGTTGTTGGTGATGGAAGTAATGAAATAACCTTGGGGTAAAATCTCATTCTGGTCATCGAGTAATACACGTGCTTCCTTCTACATGCTAGCAGTTTCAATAAGCAAGAACCTCAGCATGACATAGCTGAGGTTCTTCGTACCGCTCTGGTAGCATGGAATTATTGGCGATTGTTTGCCTCCATGTCCATTTTGTAAGCTTCAGTTCCTACGTACGATTGTGCAACACCAAGATCATGAAGGTTAATGCCACGTAGAGACTTCACTACAGCCTTCAAACGAGGCACAACACTTACTGGTACGTTGCCGCCTTTAATGATACTCTCTAACTCATTTGCTGCAGTAACCAACACCTCTGGAGCGTTGCGGAGTGTCCCTTCTGCGCTCCAAAGGGCTTCTCTGTGTGGATCTGCCCGTGCCTGAGGAGCTGGTGCTTCGTGAACACCCACCCCATCACGTAGCGCTGCACGTATGCCCTCCGGAGTTTGTGGCGCAGCTGGCGCTGTCGGTTCACGAGGATCAGCCACTTCTCTTAGGCTTGCTCGAAGCGCATCTGCAGCAGACGCACGATTGTCTTCTGGAGCACCCTCCTCCCCTTGCCCCAACGGCAAATCACTCTCAGCATCCCGACGCGCTGCAAGCCAATCCGCTCCATTTTTTGTCTCCGAGCTGCCACTCGGTCCACTGCCCGGATACGGCCAATACCCTCCCATTCCTTCATGCCGTCTTGCCATCATCACTCCTTCTTCGTATCATTTATTGTATCTGTAGTGTAGCTAATTATACCACCATAGTGCCAGCTATCCAACGCTGCTCAGTTAGTGCTGCAGCATATCTGCGTCACTGTCTATGTTTTATCCCCTTTTTGTTATGCCTGCAGCTCAATATCTCGCTCACTTGCGCACTCCTCTTGCCGCTCTTCTCTCGCGTTATAACAGTCGGCATTCTTACGGCTGCTTTCAATCCACACCGCTTGACTTCGCCCACGCCCTCACGTATAATCGTATAGATTGTTTATATTAGCTAAAGGAGTGATATGTCAAAAGTCAAAGCAGGTGGCTCAAGCAAGAACGTCCACAATAATGCTGGGGCGCGCCTTGGCGTCAAGCGCTTCGGTGGCCAGCAGGTCAACGCTGGTGAAGTCCTCGTCCGCCAGACGGGCGCTACGAAGATCGCCGGCCCTGGCACATACATGAGCCGCAACTACACCATCCACGCCGCTCACAGTGGTGTCGTCAGCTTCAAGAAGGTCAAGAAATCTACCTTCACTGGCAAGACCCAGCCACGCACCCAAGTGTGTGTCAGCGCAGCGTAAGTGTTTTATAGTGCACATGCAAAACCACCTTACAACTGAGGTGGTTTTCTTGTTTTTGATAATAAGCTCAGCACGCTTGGTGCGTACTACCAATAAGTATCTATGCTCGTGCTATTCAGCAATGACATGCTCTGTCCTAAGAGATAACCAAACCAGCCCTTATTACTCTACGCGTCCGAGTACCCGCTCCACGAGGAGGTTATTATCCACAACAGTATCAAGGCGAGCAGCTTTTGCTAAGCCAGCCACCGACTGGCGATTACCTTCCCCATCAGTTCCGGTTCGGTCATACTTTTCGTCTTGAGCGAGCAGCACCTCTGTTTGTTGCTCTTGGCTGCTGGTAGTCGCATGAGTGATATCAGCAACGGGCTGCAATCCGCCCTCCTCCATTGTCACGCCATAGGCTCTTTGCAGATATGCATTGGTGAAGTCGAGATTTTGCTCCTGCAGCACCGCGAGCGGTACACATTTCTCGAGCTGGTGGATGTTGCTTCGGTGGACTGGCTTAGTCATCCGCACTAGCACCACGCCATTTTCGTCAATGATCTCTGTATCAATCCACCCTTCATCAAGCTGGCCACTGCTGCGCAGCACATTCCACAGGTGGCGTGGCACATCTTGGCGCTTGGGAATGCTATGCGTGTCGGGATGAGTTGTACGCTCTTTTGGCGTGCCGTCCGTCGTAATTGGCTGCGTCAAGAGATGCTCCTGTCGTGGTGGAAGTGATGCCGAATGTTTTTCCGTCATCTTTTTATGATACCATGAAATAATACTAAGGAGAAATCACTCAGAAGCAAGGGCTTGCTGCACACTTCATTCGACAGCCCTCTAGCCTCTGTTATTCTTGGCTCATGCCCAGGTGATACTTAATACGAGCCACGACGTCACCGATCATCACTTGCGACTTGACGAGGTAGTCATCAACTCCTAGCTGCTTAGCCCGCTCTTTGTCTTTGGGCTGACTCAGCGCCGTCAGCATGATAACGCGGACGTTGGTAGTATCTGGGGTGTTACGCAAAATATCCAGTACGTCGAAGCCGCTGATCTTGGGGATCATCACATCAAGCAAGATCAGATCAGGCCGAACATCGACCACTGCCGAAAGTGCATCTTCGCCATTGTGCACTTCGCTCACCGCAAAGCCCTCCAGCTCTAGCCGCGAGCGATACACTGCCAGCAGCGCGGTGTCGTCTTCTACTAAGAGAATTTTCTTTCGTCTGTCCATATGCCTTTATGGTAGCGTAGATTTAGAACAAATACAATACTCTTGGCGAACAATCGTTTGCATTTTGTTGGATATATGTCTATTCTGCAAACTTTTGCAGTGCGCTATCGAGCTGTGGGTCGCGGCCAGCGTTGCGATCATCGGTGCTCATTTTAACCTCAGTATCTGGCGCAATGCCGCCTTGCGAGATATTGCGGCCATTTGGGGTATACCAACGCGCCACGGTGATCTTGAGTTTACGACCATCAGGCAGATCAAACAACTGCTGCACGGTGCCCTTGCCAAAGGTCTTTTCGCCGAGTAATGTCGCCGCTTTGTGATCGTGTAGTGCCCCCGCTACGATCTCACTGGCACTGGCGCTGTTGCCATTGACGAGGACGGTTGTCTTCACTCCCTTGAGCAGTGCTTGGCCACTACTGTGCACGGTGTCATGCACGACGTCGCCAGACTTCTCCACTACTATGACTTTGTTCTCAAGCCATAGGCTTGCGACCTCGCGAGCAGCCGTTACATAGCCGCCACCGTTGTCGCGTAGGTCGAGCACCACAGCCCGTACCCCCTGCTGGACGAACTGCTCTGCCGCTTGGCGGGCGAGTCGGCCAGTTTGGTCGTCGAATCGGGTAATGGTGAGGATGCCCACGCCGTCGCGAATCTGGCTACGCACACTGGCGTCACTTACCTTGGCCCGGACGATGGTGTATTCCTCAGTCGATTCCTCGCGCTGCATCACCAGCTTGACGGTTGTACCAGCCTCGCCCCGCACTTTGCCGGCCACCACCTCAGAGTTCTGCCCCACCACCGATTGGCCATTAATACTGCGAAAGATATCGCCAGCCCGCAGGCCTGCCTTGGCTGCTGGTGAGTCATCGACAACGCGCACTACTGTGGCATGGTTGCCCCGTGATGCAATCTCCACGCCAATACCGCTCACTTCGCCATTGAGGCTACGGTCGAACTGCTCGGTCTCTTGCTTGTCCATGTAGGTCGTGTAGGGGTCGCCAGTGGCTGCAGCTAGGCCACGATTAGCGCCATCGATCAACTTGGTGTCGTCCAGTTTACCATCATATTCTGCTTTGAGCTTGCGATAGGTCTGCTGGACACTGCTCAGGTCAATGCTATCAGCCGACACCTTGAGGCCAAAGACTGGTGCAATCGCCGCATAGAGCTTATCGGCGTACATCCCTGCCACAAAGCCAGCCCCCAGTAGCAGTACCGCCACGAGCAAGGCCGTTAGCTGCGATATGGTTAGCTTCTTTGGTTCATCATACTCATATTTCGAGCGGTTCGCGCTCGCCGTGTCACTCTGTACCATACTATGGTATTATACTACGCTCGGGCGGTGTGGCAAAAGAATGTGAATAGCACACCGAGGCTTGCATTTTTGCCTCATCCTCGTATAATAGGCAATTACCATTCTTTAATCAAAACGAGTGAGGTTATCTGATGTCTCTTGCCGTTGTCAGCGCGAAAGAAGCGCCTGTTTACCTATTACCATCCACTGTTGAGTGTAGCTCACCATTGTTTGTTGAGCCTGCCTCCAAGGCTTGCCAGGTTGGGCATCTTGCGCTTGTGCGCGAATCCACTACCCCATACAAAAGCAGCAAGGAGCTCAATGCTGCGCGCATTATCGACGACGAGCGTCACCAGCGCGAGCAAGCCCTCCACAGCGTCATTGATAGCCTCACACGCATTATTGCCAAGATGAAAGGTAGCGCCCGTGATGACCAGCCGCCCATCACCATCACACATAGCGAGATTACCTACTCGGTGCATTATTTCTATGAGCGCTGTCTCGACTGCCGCGATTGTAGCCACGGTTTTGATCAAGACCTTTTAGCGCAAGAGCAGCACGGCTTTACCTACGGTGGTGAGAAGCCGCCCAGCACAAGCGAGGCAGTCAGCAATGTCAAAGAGCTCTTTGTCCTACTAGCTCATATGGCCCAGGCCGATACACGCGCCGCCTTTAGCAACAGCTACATCGCCCAGCTACCCACTGATATTGAACCCCTCCGGCGCTGCGAGAGCGATGATCCAATTGGCACAGAGTACAACCAGTATGGTTACCGAGTTAGCCCACCCGAGACGAACAATACCACTGATATAGGCATTACCCAGGTCGACACCCCACACCAGCCTACTCTATCTGCAGCATAGGCCTCGAGGGTTCCACCCACCAAAAAACGACCACCGCTATTTGGGTGGTCGTTTGCGCTATGCATTCTCTCTTATAAATAAATATACGTATCGTACGTACTGGCGGGCACCGTCATTTCGCTGTAGTGACCCCAGCCAGGGCCACCGGCGTTGAAGTAATTGAACTGGCTAATGCGGACAGTGTTGCTACCGGCATCGTAGCCCTCGATGTAGACAATGTGCCCATACTGCCCTGCCGAGATGACACCAAGGGCATTGGCCCGTGGGGTGCGGCCGGTTGAGAAGCCAGCATTGCGAGCGGCAGCCGGCCACATATTGGCATTGCCCCAGTAGCGTGGTGCATAGCCGGTTTTTTGGTAGGTCTTCCAGGCGGTGTAGCTTACACACTGGCGGCAGCCATAGCCCAGTGGATCTTCGCCACCACCAGATGCGCCACCGTGCGACAACGCATTGGCATCAACGGTACAGCCACCAGCCCATGGGTAGCCACCCATCGAGCCATCACCAGAGGTAATACCGAGCGAGCCACCGCCACCAGCGTTGCGGATGGCCGCTTGGATGGCATCCTGCTGCGCCTTCTGGACGCGGGCTTTCTCACTCTCGCGGTCTGCGGTGAGCTTTTGGTAGTTTGCTTCTTCATTTTGCGTGCGGGCAAGGAGGTCAGCCTGCTCGCGCTCCTTGGCGGCAAGTGCTTCACGGGCATTCTTTTGGTCTGCCAAAACACGCTCAACTTCCTTCTTTTGCTCTTCTAGCTGCTTCTTGAGCTTATTGACTCGCGTGATCGTCTCGCTCAGCGTGGTCTGGATGCTATCGCGGCGATCTTGTTCCACCACATAGTCGCCAAGGTTCCGGCTACTGGCCAGCATCTCCAGCGGGCTGATGGTGCGGTCGACGTACATATCAGCCAGCGTGTCGCCCAAGGCGTCTTGATTGGCCTTGATGTCGCGCTTTGTCTGAGTAATCTTCTCTTGCAGTTGGTCGTGCTTCTTCTGGCTGATGTCGATCTGCGCTTGGATCATCGCTTTCTGCTTCGACAAGACTTCGAGCTCATTTTGCAAGCTCTTTGCCTTCTCGTTCAGCTCCTTGGCCTGCGACTGATACTGCCCAATCTCCTTATTGAGCGCATCGATCTGTCGCTGGTATTCCTCCTGCGACACAGCCGAGGCAGTCCCGGTGGTCACCCCGAGGTAGGTGCTCACTGGCGTACTCAGTGCCATAATCACGGCAGCCGCCACGATGACCGACTTGGTGGCAAGCCCCTTGGTTTTTTTGGATGCGGCCGCAGCAGTGTGGGCACGCGAAACAGATGTGGTGGATTGTTTCATATTTCTTATGGTAACAAGCGGTGTGTGCTTTGTCAACACAGGGCCTCCTTTGTATATCAATACTAAATCTTTAGGTAGCGGCGAGTGGCCACCAGCGATGAGATGACGCCAATGCACGCGCCCAGTGCCATCATTGCCAGGGCAATAAGCCACCAGTAGGATGCTGCCATATTAATTGTAGGCTGGAGAGCGACCCCCCACTTCTTGAGCGAGTCGCCCGAGAGGAAGAGCGTGATGATACCAAGAGTGGTCGCGATCACTGCGGCAATCACCCCGTATACCACTGCCTCCACAAGGAATGGCCCACGAATAAAGCCACGATCGGCACCAATCAGCTTCATCATCTCGATCTCATCGCGTCGGTTGAATATCGCCATGCGGATGGTATTGAAAATAATCAAGAACGAGATAGCAATAAAGAGGACGCTGGCCGCTACTCCAGCCTTTTGCGACATATGCGTCCACTCTGCAATGCGCGTCGTGCCGTTGCGCCGCTGGCTCATAAAGGTTGGTGTTTGGGTGGCGCTAATCAGAGGTTTGAGCGCAGAATTAGTATTGACGAAGTCTATCAGCTGCGATGTATCGTTATTGTCATGCAGGGTGATGCGGATCGTCGCGGGCAGCGAATTCGTCGCCTCCTTAAGGGCGTTCAGTTTAGCCTCATCGTCCTTGTTGGCCTTGGCAAATTGCTCCTTGGCTTCCTCAGTGCTGATAAAGCGTACCGACTCGACGTTGCTGAGGCGGCGCAAACTCACCAGCACCGGCTGAGCGCGCTCCTCTGAGACATCAGGACGGAGGTAAATCGAGCGGTCGATATCCTTGTTGATAGCCTGAGCGGTATCAGCAAGTGAACGCTGGGCGACAAAGGTAGTAAAAACAATAAGTAGTGTAATCGTCATCACAAGTGTCGCAGCAACAGTCAGCCACGCGTTGCGGCTAAAGTTGTTAACGCCATAGCGGCACATCCGGACAAACGTCAGCCACTGGCGACGGCGGCGCTTTTGCTGCATCAGGGCGCGGGCGGTATCTTTGCGGCGACTCATTGACGGTAACTCCCTCTGGCTTGGTCGTGCGTGATCTTGCCATGCTCAATGGTAATGACACGGCGCTTGAGCCGGTTAACGATCTCGACATTGTGGGTGGTCAAGAGCACGGTCGTGCCATATTTATTAATCTTCTCGAGCAAGCGGACGATATCCCAGCTGTGCTTAGGGTCGAGGTTGCCTGTTGGCTCATCAGCGATAAGAATCTTGGGCTGGCGCACAACGGCACGGGCAATCGCCACGCGCTGGCGCTCGCCACCACTAAGTTGGTGCGGAAACTGCTTCTCTTTACCCCGGAGGCCGACAAGGTCGATTACCTTAGGCACTGTGTTCTTGATCTCACGGTTGCTCATGCCTGCAATCTCCAGCGCAAAGGCGACGTTTTCAAACACCGTGCGCTGCGGCAATAGCTTAAAATCCTGAAACACCACACCAATCTTGCGGCGCAGCAGTGGAATATGCTTATCCTTAAGGGTGTCGTAGTCGATACCACCGACCACAATTTTGCCCGTTGTGGGCTTTTCTTCGCGAGTAAGGAGCTTGAGTAGCGTGCTCTTGCCCGCCCCACTGGTGCCAATAATAACGACGAACTCATTGGGCTCAACGTGCAAGCTCACCCGATCAAGCGCCGGCTTGGCATCCTTATCATACCGTTTGGTTACTCTGTCTAACAATATCACTATACCAGTATAGCATATGGCTGAGGGATGAGGCGAGAAAGGAGTGGTTGATCAAACAAAATATAGCCAAGCACCATCCCTCATCTTATTTTCGGAACTCAACAACCCTATCTCGACGGTATCGATATGGGCGATCTACCCCTTGCTTTGCAGCATATAGATATGTCGCATCGTATTTGTATAGCCTTAGCTCTCGAAATGAGCGAGCACTCCCCGAACGTGTTGATTGGTATCGAATCTTGATCGTCTGTCCAATACGAGAAGATAGATACCAATCGAATCGATTCTGGTCTACTTCCCTATCTCCAACAGTGAAGGTGTGCTTGTTGTGTGCATCAGACACATTAGAGCTAGTTGTTTCTTGCTGTATCTCTTCTGTGGCAGTGTATTGATGTGGTTGTTTTATATGTGTTTTGTAGGTGTTTTGTCTTTTGCTTGATGGGAGGGTACATTTTTGTTGTAGATCGTGAATAATTGGCATGTCTTGGCGATCAATATCACCTACGAAGTAGTCAGCAATATACCGTACAAGATCTTGATGTGCATTATCTTTCGTATTGTACCAGTCAAAAAATGATATCCTATAAAAATTCCAACCGGCCGTTTCAAGTACACCTTGCCTCTCCCAGTCACTCTGGACATATACTTGACCATCTCCGTGCTCGAAATGGGTTGGTCCATCGCACTCAATAGCAAGCTTCTTGCCACTTTTTATATCGGTAATTACTTGATCAATTTTAAACCCGCAGCTTTTGACTTGTGTTTGGATAAGATAGTCTTCTGGCGATAACTTATTCATAAGATAGTCGTACACATCTTCTTCAAACTTTGAATCAAATTGTAGCTCGCTCTTTTCGTGGCGTCTTACAAAACCATGCGCATCTACATATGCAAGATACTTCTTGATCCATACACCATCCGGCCAGCTTATTGGTGGTATACATGTCACGCAGTGGACCTGTTGTCGTGCACGGCTAAACGCCACATTCACTCGTCCTTCGTTTGCACTTTTCTTGATTTCACCGCCCTCGCCAGTGAGCGCTTGGTAGCGCCTCTTACCGCTGGCCGGATCAGTAATAACAAACGAGTAGATGATGATATCTCGCTCATCTCCTTGGATGCCTTCAATCGTTGATATCTTTATCGAATCATCATCAATCTCTCGAGCTAGTAGCTCTGCCTGTTCATTAAAAAAGGTGAGAACCGCTATCGATTTGTTTTTTAATCGCTTGTCCTTACGGATATCTTGGATAAGCCAACGAATATAGCTTGCCTCTGAGTGGTTTGTCTTTGCCGAGTCCTCCAACTGTGGATCAACATCTATCACATGATTAATCAAGACACGGTTCGTATCTTGGTAGGTCAAAATGTTATCATTAACGACATCCAATGCACGACCAACTTTTTCATAAAAATTCTGATTTGAAAACCCAATAAGCTCTTTGGGTGATCGATAGTGGTTCCTCAGCACTGCCGTCTTAAACCCTGCGAGCCCTGCAATGTCCATAATCGACTTGATTGTATCTTCTTCTGCTTTTATCTGAAATTGCTCAGGAACCGCATGCTTCTTAGCAATTGCTGTAAGTTGCTCATTCGACTTAAAGAGCGTATTTGTATCGCGCATCTGGAGGCTATCACCAAAGAATATAACATGCTTCGCACGGAACATTGCTGGGAGTGCGTATGCGAGATTACACTGTGATGCTTCATCGATAACAACATAATCAAAAGCTCCAGCCTGCAGAGGAATGATACGGCTTACATCGTCGAGTGACATCATCCAAATTGGTAATACATCCGACATCACATCAAAGTTGTGTTGATCATGCTTGAGTTTGTCGAATGTCCGGTATGCTTTTTTGCTTTTTGTCAAAGAGCGTGCTATTTGCCTTAGTTTAGACCGAGTTTCTTTTGATTGCTTCAGCTCATCCAGATTAGCAAGCACTCTATTGCGTACAAAACCAATTGTGTCTTCTCGATAGAACTTTTGTAAGTCACAGATCGCTTTGCGTATATCATTGACTGTCCCATACCCATGCTGTGCATTAGAGTCAATCGAGCGCCGCAAGCCATCAAGTTCTTGCTGTAGCCGGCGGTAGGCTGCAATATGATCAAACACTTGCTCTTTACACTCCGCTTTGATGAGTTTGTTAAGCGCAGCAAGGATGCCTTGATTCTTCAAGAAGCTGTCTTTACCCATCGACATGAGATCGTCTTTTTGTGCAACAAGGTTGCTATATACAAAATAGTCCTTCAGGAGACGCAATTGTTTTAGTTTTTGCGTTTTTGTCAGACTATCATCAAACAAAGCTGCTTCAATATCTCGATATATCTCCTGCGCAAGATCCTTAGCAGTAGTCTTAAGCATTGCTGTGAGCTTAATGTTAATGATTGCTTTGTTAATAAAACCTGACCGCTCTGGCAGAATTTCCTCACACCTTTTGATAATAGCTGCAATTGTCTCAATTTCAGCGTCTAGTGTAATTTCTAGGTCTTGGTATGCTCTGTCTTTCTGGTCAACATATGTCTGGTGGTCTTGCTCGAACTGGTTAGTTTGCTGCGTGACAGTAATCAGCTTTTTGATGTAATCTACCTGCTCATCGTATTGCTCTTCTGTTATCGAGCAATCAGCAAAATCCTTATATTTTGCTAAGGCATTCATTTCATTTGTAATGGCAAATATTTTACGTTCTATTGCGGTGTAGTCATTAAACTTTTCTTTAAAATCACTAATCAAGGTTAGTGGGACTTTTTGGTCGGGCAATAAAGCCCTCTTTTCAAACTCTCTATCGAGCGATACCAGTGTATTTGCTGCACTATCTCTTTCGTCGTTTTCTGAATGAAGGCGCGATTCTCTGTCTGGAATATAACCAAACAAAAATGGTATTGCGAGCTCTTTAAGCTTGTCTTTTACGCCACGAACCGCCTGGTCTTTTTGACTCGCGAATAGTACTTTATTGCCAGTTGCTGCTAGATGCACAAGCAAGTTTGCAATTGTTTGCGACTTACCAGTACCAGGAGGGCCCTCAACAATAACTGCTTTATTCTTGACAATACCAAGCGTCTTCAGCTGCCACTTATCGTACGAAAATGGAAAGAATATCTCCGTTTCACCTTTATCATCAACTGCTTCTTCGATATCCATCTGGTCACTCGATACGAAGCTACTTATCGCTGTATCTATAAGGGATTGTTCGTCCAGCTTTGTCATTACATCAAGGTCCTCTGACAAAAAGTAGTTCGCCTTACTCACCAGCATAATACGGCATTCTGTATAGTTTGGCACCTCAGCCAGTGCTTCTGCACCAATCCTATGAAGAATAGCAAAAAATCTACTCCAGACTTGTTCGATAAACTGCTTTTTTAGTGGTAAATAATGCTTCTCCTCTGCCTCCAGCTCAGCAATATATGAAAATAGCTCATCGAAGTCTTCCTGTGGGATACAATCTCGAAATTGGTTGACAAGAATAGAGACGCTTTCATCCAATAGCGTAATATTGACTCTGGTGCTGTATTGATCAGGCTTTACTGAGAGCTGAATAGGGATTCGTATCAGTGCCCGAGAGAACTTTTCAAGCTCATCGCCTTCTTCCTCTTCTGTGTTATTTGCAAAAAATGCTCGCTTGATCTTCTTAGCTCGAAAGTCAACAAAGCCAGTTTCGAGCACGACCTGCTTTGTATAACCATTGACACGAAATTTTCTATCAATCTTAGCAATTGCCTCAGCAATCGGTGTATCTCGTACAATGACCTGCCGAAGCGCTTCAATCTCTCCTTCCTCTAGGCTGCTTTGTTCCTTCTGACTAATTGCCGTACGCAAATCAAAAGAGTATCCGTCTGTATTGCTAAAAATAATGCGGTCAAGATCGATTAGCTCCCTTGGGATCAGATGTGTGCTGATTGGCCGCGTCAACGTTGGTGATGCTGTTAAATTTGCATAATCAAGGCAATATGCCACCAATTGCTTGATGGAAAAATCGGTTTCTCTCATATGCCCTTATTGTATCACTTATTACCACAGATAGATGCTATTTTTGATCTATTTTTGTCGTATATTACAAAATGGTCTAGTATACGAATAAAGGCACTGCTCTTACCTGTATATCTATTACTTCTCCCCCACTCCCATCGCCAGATATGCCTCGATAAAGCCGTCGATGGCACCATCGAGGACAGCTTGGGCGTCGTGGGCTTCGTGTTTGGTGCGGGTGTCTTTGACGAGGGTATAGGGATGAAGCACATAGTTGCGGATCTGTGCACCCCAGCTAGCGGACTCACCGGTGCGGAGGTCGGCCAGACTGGCGGCTTGCTGCTCGTGCTGGAGCTGAGCAAGGCGCGAGCGCAGGATAGTGAGAGCCGTCTCGCGGTTTTGAATTTGGCTGCGCTCGTTCTGAATCGCAACGACGATACCAGTCGGCAAATGGGTAACGCGCACTGCCGAGTCGGTTGTATTAACGCCCTGCCCACCCTTGCCACCACTGCGGTAGACGTCGATCCGGAGGTCTTTGTCCTCAAGCTGCACCTGCTCGGGCTCAGCGATTTCTGGCATCACCTCCACCAAAGCGAAGCTTGTCTGGCGCAAATGGTCAGCATTAAATGGGCTCAGCCGGACCAGGCGGTGCACGCCATGCTCGCTACGCAATTGGCCATAGGCATACGCACCATGGAGGCTGTATGTCGCACTCTTAATGCCAGCTTCTTCGCCCGTCGAGCGCTCGAGGAGCTCTGTTTGGAGGCTATGCTGCTCAGCAAAGCGTAGGTACATCCGCTCGAGCATCGCTGCCCAATCCTGTGCATCGGTACCACCAGCCCCAGCGCTAATCTTAATAATAGCCGGTTGATCGTCATGTTCACCACTGTAGAGGAGGTCGCGGTGGCGCGCTTGGTAGTCGTGCTCGAGGGCGGTAAGCTGCTGCTCAAACTCTGGTATCATCGAATCATCGCCAAGATCCATTAGTTCCACAATGTCGCTCGCCTGGGCCTGCAGCACCTGCCACGGCTCTATCTGCCCCCGCAGCGCTGCTGCCTGGCGCGACACCTGCTGAGCGTGGGCTGGATTAGCCCAAATTTGCGAGTCAGCCAGCTGCGCCTCGAGCTGAGTAAGCTGAGTAGCTTTGTCCGCAATTTGCAAACGACGAATCGCATCGAGGATGTCGGCGAGGAGCTGTGCGGCGCGCTTTTTAAGTGGTTGCATAGGTCTATTATACCGCACTCTGGAGCGCTGACCCTACTATGTAGCGCAAAGTATTGCGGGGGCACACATCTCACAGAGTGTTGCTGTGTGTTCGTTTACTTCATAACCTCGTTCAGGCAAAGTGCGGAACATCGTTATTATAATGATATTTTCAGCGCTGATACTGTACTGGCAAGCTTATAATCAAGAGAGGTACGCATCACTCTGAGAAGAGGAACAAGTGATCGATGAACCTTTATGGCCGAAGTGTGCACTATCGTAGGTATAGAGCAAAACCAAGAAACCACCATCGCACAGATAGTGGCGTCTCGTATAAGCAGCATTGCGTCGCCTCGCACTCCCCTACTGTGGCTGGACTGGTGTTGTGGGTTGGGCTGGTGCAGCTGGTGCTTGGGGCGTGAGGAGCTTGGTGGTCATTTCGTCGATGTGATCAAGCCGGCGCACGAGGTATGGGTGGTCGCTCAGGGTCTGGGCAAAGCGGTTCATTGGGCGGTTAGCGGTGTAGCGCTGCCACTGGCGAGCAGTCTCATTCATGCCCTCCGCCACGTCAGGGCCAATGTGCACCTTGACAAGCGCATTCTTGACAAGCTCTGGATCTTCGGTGTAGGTAAGCGCCAAGCGGTCGGCCGTATACTCAGTGCGGCGCTGCCAAAAACCCGCTAGCCAGCCAGACACCGAGGAAACAAACGGCAGTGCCAAGAACGGCTGCAGATACAGCATAGCTATAGTGTGCTTGTACTTAATGTGCCCCATCTCGTGGATAACGATTGCCTTGAGCTCATCGGGTGTGAGGTAGCGAATCGAGCCAGAGTGCAGCACAATACAGTATGGATTCATAAAGCCAAAGGCATAGGCATTGATAACTGGGTTCTGTGTGACGAAGATCTCTACCCGTGGCAAACCGAGGTCAGCCGCTGTGACGTTAGCCCAGTCGCGCAACCAAGCATAATCACTATACTCTACTTGCATAGCATTGCCCAGCATCTTCTGCCGCTCCATCCGGATGAAAAACATCCCGACAAGGAGGACGACGCCAAAGAGGATAGCACCGCTAAACAAAGCAATAATAAGCCTCAGCCAAAGTGGGACTTGCTCTGTCATCACGCTAGTTTCTTCTGCATGGAAGTGATCAGCCAGCGCCGTAAAAATAAAATACGCCGACGTCATAAAAAAGAAGCCAATAAAGGTAACTGCCAGCACAGTGTTGTCACTGGGCATATTGGCGCGGGCCACGGCGAGCTGCCCCTTACTATACTGCGGCGCAGCTGCAGGCTGCGGTGAGTTGGTGTGCGGTTGTTGATCCATTGGATTATCGATTCCTTATCTTGTATTGCTTACACAATTGTTTGTAATCTATTATAGTATATTCTGCTCAATCGCAAAATAGCACTCTACTTCGCCAGTTCCATTATTTCATTCAAAACGGAAACTGCTCATCATAGCTGCGAACAATTCCTATGCAAGAAATGAACATACTGGAGAGATATTTGCTCTTATACCGATTTGGCTATGGAAAGCGCGCGGATAAAGCTGCTTATGCTTCACTGCCCTGCACCGCTGCAATAAATTGCTCACCACGGTCGGCATAGCTACGGTATTGGTCAAAGCTCGCGGCAGCGGGGCTTAAGATGACGACATCACCAGGCTTAGCCTGCTGCTTAGCGGTATCCACGACCTCTGTCATAGGCACACTACCAAGCGTTATGATAGGCGCAGCAATATCATAGTTTTGTAATACCGCTGCAATCGCCGAAGCATTCGCCCCCATAGTAATGATAGCGCGGACAGACTCACCCTGATCATACACCTCTTGTGCGAGTGGCTCGTAATCACCACCTTTGTCTGCCCCACCAACGATGAGAACTTTGGGCTCCGCAAAGGCACGCAGCGCTGCAATGGCACTGCCCGGTGTGGTAGCAATACTGTCGTCATAATACCGTACCTCATCCTGCTCTGCTACGAAGGCTAAGCGATGTGGCAAACCAGCAAAGCTCGCCAGCCCCTCCGCCAGGCGCTGTGGCACAGCCTGTGGATCGAAGGCGAGCACTGCGCTCAGCGCTGCACAAGCATTCTCAATATTGTGAGCACCGGGCAGTTGCAGGCGATCCGTTGCGCAGAGCCGCCGCTCACCCTGCCAAAAGGCGTCATCTTTCACATACACCAGCCCATCGTCTGGCGTGCCATAGCGATACGCCGGTGGTGGCGTACCCAGGCTGCCACGCGCAACGTCCGTGTCAAGCGACTCAGCAATCTGCGCGGCATATGGATTGCTCGGATGATAAATACACACATCGCCTGGCCGCTGGTGCCGCCGAATATTAGCCTTAGCATCGACATACTCAGCAAAATTAACGTGCTTATCGAGGTGATCGGGCTCAATCATCAGCACCACCGCGATCTGCGGTGAACGCTCGGCATCCCACAATTGGAAGCTACTCAGCTCATACACCACCACATCATCCGGGCCAATCTGCCCCAGCTGCGCCAGAGCTGGCCGGCCAATATTGCCCACCACATGGACAGTGCGACCAAGGGCCTGCAGCATAGCAGCGATGAGGCTCACCGTTGTACCCTTGCCCTTTGTGCCTGTCACGCCAATGATCGGCGCGGGGCAGCGTGCGAAGAACTCATTTGTAGCCGACCACACTGTGCCGTCTGTCTCGATCCGCCACGGCGCCAGCCCAGGGGTACGCATGACGATATCGGCATCACCCAGCTGAGCAAAGGCATCTGGGCCCGTCAATACATCTACCACCCCAGGCGGCACATCAGTAATGCGCCGCTCATCGGCTATCACAATCTCCGCCGCAGGCCACACCTGCCGCGCATAATCATACGTCGCACGACCCTCAACGTCGTACCCAGCAATCGCAACTTTCATACCGCCATTATAGCATACACAGCACCCAAAACACAGAATATACAGAGGTCAGAGAGTGTATTATACTGCCCTTGTTCTTGGCGCGCTCTCATCATCTCCTCATTATGATCGCTATCTCTCGTAGCGGTATTATTGCTTTTTCGCTTGTTTCTTGCATACTACGCACACTGGTATATCACCATATGCAACATACCGCAACAGCTCTTCCTCCGTCAATTTGCGCTCACTGCAACTATTGCTATAATATATAGTCTATAGTTAATTTTAGTATCCACAACGAAGATAAAGGACACAAGCAATGGACTCTCAGCCCACCCCTAGCCATAACCAACCAGCTATGACCTCGCCAACGAACACCATGAATATAAACGCATCGCAGCCTGGCAATACACCACCGCCCCATTCGAGTAACCCATTGCTAGCAAACAAGAAACTGCTGTATGGGCTGATTGCTGGCGCGGTGGGCATTGTGCTAGTCATCATCATTATCATCATTGTGGCCATTCAGTCTGCACCACCAAGCCGCAAAGACTTGCAAGACGCCCAGGCGCTCATCCGCAGCCATAGCCGCACCGAGGATCGCCTGCTGCAGCCGCTTTCTCGTGGGGAGACGATCGATACCAAGGCATTTGCAGACAACCGCAAAGAACTCATAAGCAAGCTTGGTAGCTCACGCGCCGTGCACGACGAAGACATCAAGCGTGCGTACGAGCAGTACAAGCGCGAGACGGACGCAGCCATCACTGCACTGGGCAAGCTGCCCAGCTACTACTCCACCGTCGCCACCTTTATCAAAGAGTGCGCTGATACCAACACGCTCAACCGCCAAATTCTAAACTTTGACTTCCGCAAGGGTGGTAGTGCAGCGCTTACGAGCGCTCCTGCACTGACCGATAGCGAGATCGAAAAGGAAGCAAGCAAGACGTATGGCTCGTGCATCGAGCAAGCCAAAAAAGTGCAAAACATCAGCGAAAATGACAACGCACGCAAGCTTGGCACCGAATACGTTACGTATTACCAAAAGGTCAAAGACCACCGCCTCAAGGCCGCCCAATACTACCGCACTCACAGCGACCTAACCAGCCGCAGCAAGTACAGCGGGCAAAACACTGCGCCCAAAATGCCCGACAACAGAGATAGCAAAACCGAGACATACGTCATCGACGACGGCGTCCTTCACAAGAAGGATGGTAGCCTCACCAAGATGAACAAACTACTCAACTCGAAGATGGCGGTATACCGCGCAGCCTAAGAGCACAAGTGCAAGACCAACACATATAGCCAACCTTTGTGGTCGGCTATATAGTAGGCAGAAGGAAATAGACTAAACAACCAGTGCGGTGTGGTCTTGTGCCCTGTATGCCGATACGCTGAAATACTTCGTCAAAATTATCAGGGAGAAAGCAATCGGGTATGTCTTCAGGATTGTAGCCGTACTTCTGGATATCCGACCGCGCTTGTTCACCCACAAATTCTTCTTACGTTAGAATGTAGAAGATAGGTTACATCTATACCTAATCACTCATAGCGGTGTACCACTACAACTCAAGAATCAAGTGCACTAAGCCACTATTTAGACGACCTAAGGTCACCCTCTTGGAAATCGTCAACCTTATCGAATAGTGCCATCAAGCTTTCGCGTGTAGGCATCCCCATGACATTCTCCAGCCATTCCCACTCTTCTTTAGAAGGTGAATATGGACCCATGGTTAGCTCAGTGATCGCAGTCATTAAATCTGAGCACTCCCGCATGGTGAGAACGATTGGCACTGGATCGTTATACCCTCGCTTTTCGTCCCCAGGGCGGTAACTTTTACTGTTGGTTGGATTGACGTCACTCATGTGTTGTTCTCCTTTTGCTATTACTTTAGTAATACAACACATCCTGATAAATGCAAGTGCTTCTCTACTTGCCTTCGTGTCTCATACCTCCACTAAAAAATAGCAAAAATAATTTGATCAAATTTATTAGCCTATTGGCGAAGCATCGCTGCCAAAAACTTCGACTCTCATGGCGTAAAAACAAGCAAATATACTATACAGAGGTACTTCTACCCCTGTATAAACAGCCCTTCCAGCTGCTCTCCCAGCCGCACGATGTCGCTGCGCTCACCGCTGCTTACACCAGCGAGTGCCCAGGTGTTAGCGGCAATAAATTCACGTGCTACGGCGTTCATCTGCTCGAGGGTCGTACCTTTGATCTCTTGCGGCACCTTGGCATAGTCCTTCACATAGCCATCCCAGAAGAAGCGGCTGGTGTAGAATCCACTAATCTGTGCTACTGTTTGCGCCCCCATTTGGTAACGCCCCAGGCCATAGGATTTGGCTGCCTCAAGCTCTGCCTCGGTAATCTCACCACGCAGCACCGCTTGGAGCTCACTGACAATCAAAGCAAAGAGCCGCTCCGCCTTATCACACTCTACCTCGCCACCAAAGTCCCAGCTGCTCTCATACTTGCCCACCGAGCCATCACTAAACATCCCATAGGCCATGCCCTGCTTGCGCGCCTTACCAAAGATGCGCGAGTGCATGGTGCCAGTGAGAATATGGTTGAGACAGTCTAGCGCAGCATCTTCTTTGTCGCTGAGCTCACGCGGGATCTCCATCGACCAGCCAAAGGTGAGGTTGCTGGCCTCTTTGCGACGGATGAGGGTGGGCTTACCACTGTGAAGTTCGTCGTGCGGCACCGCAAAGCGCTCACCACGCGGCAGCTGCCAGCTCTCCAGCATGCGCTTGATCTGCGCCTTGCGCCCCGCCATTTTGCCAGCAATGACAAAGCGAAGGTTGTCACTAGTGTGGGTTCGTCGGTAGTGCTCCTGGATATCGCTCAACTGCACCCGTGCAATGGTACGTACTCGCTGGTGGTAGGTGTAGATGTCATTCCCCAGTAGCTGCTGAATCTTGGGCCACAGCACTCGGTTATGATTGTTGAGGTAGCCGACAAGCTCGCTGCGCACGTTGCCCTTCTCCGCCTCGAGTTCCGTCTGGTTGAACTTTGGCTGCGTAATGGCCACCTGCTGCAACTGCAAAATACGCTCCCACTCAAAGTCCGCACAGTCCGCCACATACACCATAGACAAATCGCTCGTCCAGGCATTGTGGTAGGCACCGTTTTTAATAAACTCTGCCTCGTACTCGTGCTCGCTCGCAAACTGGGCATTAGCACCAAAGGCCATATGCTCCATAATGTGCGCCGTCTCGTAGATGTCCTTGCTCGCAACATAGCGGTTGCCCGCCCGGAATTGGAACTGGAAGCTCATCACGGTTGCACCAGGCACGTCGATGAGAAGGCCACGAGCACCATTCTTTAGCCTGACCTCTGTTACTGTGTGTTGCATCTAGCGGTTCTTTTTGCGATTCTGCCGCTGGGCTTTCTTTTTCTTGCGGGCGGCGTTACGTTTGCGGTTGACGTCGGCAGTAGTTGGTGCCGCTTTTGTTTTGGTAAAGTCGTGGTCACGATTCGCTTCCCCACTCGTGATCTCATTCACACCGCGCTCCACCGAGGTTTCAGCCAGGCGGGTAAGCTCGGTATCGTGCTCGTTGTCGGTTGCCTCGCGAGTGATGGCATCTGTCCTGCGCACTTGGTAGATCGCGTGGAGAACCTCAGCTCGGAGGTTAGCCTGCAGGCTATCAAACAGCTTTTGCGACTCGGCACGGTACTCCACGAGCGGGTCGCGCTGACCCACGCTGCGCCAGTGAATTCCCTCGCGCAGGTGCTGCATATTCTCTAGGTGCTGCATCCACAGCGTGTCGAGCACCTGCAGATACACTTCACGCTCAATACCGCGCAGTAGCTCGCTGCCCAGTTCGTCTTCTTTGTCTTGATACAATTTTTTCGCCGCATCGAGTGCCATCTTGGTCCGGACACGGTCGCGCTTCTCGGCACCGATTTTCTTAATCTCGTCTTTGTCCAGTGGGAAGATCGCGCCAAACTCCTCAGCAAACTTCGGGTTTTGCTTGGCTGGTACCTCTGTAAGGCTCTCTACTGCAGTGCGCAGCAGGCGCTGAATTTCTGGCTTGATGTTGTCGCCATCGAGGATCTTGCGCCGCACAGTATAGACCACTTTGCGGTGGCGGTTGATGACGTTGTCGTACTGAACAACATTTTTGCGCGCATCGAAGTTAAAGCCCTCAACCCGCTTTTGCGCTGCCTCAAGCGTCTTACTGACCGCTTTGTTTTGGATAGCCATGTCTTCTTCTACCCCAAGGCGTTCCATCAGGCCAGCAATACGCTCACCCTGAAAGATCCGCATCAGATCGTCTTCAGTCGAGACGTAGAATTGGGTGTCACCCGGGTCGCCCTGACGGCCACCGCGGCCACGCAGCTGGTTGTCGATCCGGCGCGACTCATGCCGCTCACTGCCGATCACCACCAAGCCACCAAGTTCTTTCACGCCCGGCCCAAGCTTGATGTCTGTGCCACGCCCCGCGATGTTTGTCGCCAACGTCACAGCGCCCTTCTCACCAGCGTGTGCTACAATCTCGGCCTCACGCTCATTATTCTTAGCATTGAGGATCTCATATGTAATGCCCGCTTTGTCCAGCCACTGGGCGATCAGCTCATTCTTAGCAATCGAGCCCGACCCCACCAGCACCGGCCGGCCTTGCTCATGGTACTTCTTGATGGCAGCTGCCACGGCTTTAAGCTTAGCCTTCTCGGTTTTGTAAATAAGGTCTTGGTGGTCTTTGCGGGTAATTGGCTTGTTGGGCGGCACTACCACCACATCCAGGCTATAGATCTGCTGGAACTCCTCTGCCTCAGTAAAGGCCGTACCGGTCATACCACTGAGCTTCTTATACAGGCGGAAGAAATTCTGGAAGGAAATAGTTGCCAGCGTCATACTCTCTTGCTGAACGGGCACGCCTTCTTTCGCTTCGATCGCCTGGTGAAGGCCTTCGTTGTAGCGGTTGCCGATCTTGAGGCGGCCAGTGTGCTCATCGACAATGATCACCTCGCCATCATTGGTCACCACATAGTTTTTGTCACGATGGAAGAGCGTCTGGGCGCGCAGCGCTTGGTTGATATGGTAAACGCTGCGGACATACTCGGGGGTGTACAAATTTTTTATACCAAGGAGCTTCTGTACCTTATCGATACCACTATCTGTCAGGGCCACACTGGTGTGCTTTTCGTCGAGACGGTAGTCCTCTGGCACAAGCTTGGCAGCAATCTTGGCAAATTGGTAGTAGCTATCAGGGTTCTCAGCCGCAGGCGCACTAATGATGAGTGGGGTGCGCGCTTCGTCGATCAAGATGGAATCCACCTCGTCTACAATGGCAAAGTTGAGCTCGCGCTGACGCACCAGGCTAATCTCATTGACCATATTATCGCGCAGGTAGTCGAAGCCAAACTCGTTGTTTGTGCCATAGGTAATGTCTGCCTCGTAGGCTTCGCGCCGTGTACAGGGGCGGAGCTTTTGCATACGTGGGTCAGTATGGTTCTCGTTGGTATACGTACCATCGTAGAGGAAGGACGCTTCGTTAATAATCACACCGGTGCTAATGCCCAGAGCGCTGTAGATCTGCCCCATCCAGCCAGCGTCACGCTGCGCCAAGTAGTCGTTGACGGTCACGATATGCACACCCTTACCCTCGAGCGCATTGAGGTATGCTGCCAGAGTGGACATCAAGGTTTTACCTTCACCAGTCTTGAGTTCGGCCACGTTGCCTTCGTGCAGCACCATCGAGCCAATCAGCTGCACATCATAGTGCCGCTCGCCAATCACCCGGTCGGCCATCTCGCGCACCACTGCAAAGGCATCAGGCAAGATGGTGTCGAGCGTCGTACCCTTCTTGTGCAGGCGCTGCTTGAGTACCTCCGTTTGCTTGGCTAATTCCTCATCCGAGAGCGCCTTATATTTAGGCCCAAGCTTGTTAATCTGGTCTACCTTCTTTTGCAGACGCTTCAAGATCCGCTTCTGCGGATCGCCAAAAATCTTCGTCAGTGCTTTTTGCTGTGTTGTTGCCATGGTGTCAAACTTCCCTCGCTTTCCTCTCTAAGCGGCCATTCAATTCAAAAAACTCCCCTCATTATACCGGGTTTGCGGCTATTTGGGAAGGGTGGCCCGCACAAAGTATGAGCAAGAGGCTGACACCCAATCGATGCCAGCCTCTTAACTCTTGCATACCTATCGCCTACTCCGCAGGATGATCCTGTTCGCGCTCGAAGCTGCGTTTGAAGCGAGCGAGAAGGCCACGGCGACCAAGGTGCGGCAGCTGGTTTTGCTTATATTTGCGCAGCTGGCCAGCCAGTTTGCGCTCGACGATGTCGGTGGCGGCCAAGACGTTGAGTGTAGAGTCTTTAGCCTTGATGGTTTGGTCTGGCACAGTAATGACCACCTCTACCTCATATTTATTACCATGCTCGCCATTAATCTCCTCAATGCGTACCATAGCGCTCACGGTCTTGCGAGCGTGGCGCGACACCATGCGGTCAAGCGCACCGATCTTCTTGCGGATGTATTTTTTGGTTGGCTCGTCTGGCGAGTATTTGCCAATACCGGTAATGTCGATGTTTGCGATCATGCTGACCCCTTTCGTGTTAGCAACTTGTGCTTATAGTATAGCATGATTGAGGAGAAAACAGGGGTTGTTATGAGTAAATTATCAGCGCAGGTAGAGACGTTCAGCTACTAATTCCATCCAATAGGCCGCCTCTTCGCGCAGCTTTTTAATCCAGTCGAGCAAAGCTTCAGTCTCTTTGCTCTTAGGTGGTGTCTCTGTGCGGCAGTGTGACGTATCTATCAACTTCATCAGGTCTCTCAGCTCTTGTGCGTCGGCATTCTTGTGCGAGGGATTCTGCTGGCTATCGCCCTCTGTGGGCTGGAAGAAGGTGTATTCTTCTCCATCATCGTATTGCTCGGTGCCTGTGCCGTGGATGCGCACGACCTGCCATTTATCGTTGGCATCTGCCCCACAGCGATACACTACCCAATCATTACTATCAGGTGCCATAATAGCGACAGTCGGGCCCAAAACAACTGGTCGACTATCGTGCACAACGCCAAATACCGCTATATACTCGCCCTCGGGGCCTGTCAAGAATATAGTACGCTCGGTGGCGTTGGTTTCACCATCTTTGCTGAGCTCTGGGTTGGTTTGGATACGACGCTCCTGCAAAGCACTCTGCCTCCACCATGCATACTCGAAGGGTCTTTCTGTTAAGATACGGCTGAGCTTTTCTTGCAGCCGGTCTGCCAATTTTGACGGGTCTTGCCGCTCTCCGTTTGCTGGTGGCTGTTTTTCGTTCATTCTTGCTCCTTTGTTGCAATGCTTTCGTCCTATAGTGCAGTATATTGTGAGTAATGTCAAATGGCTGTGAGCCGAGCTGTGTCGCTACGCTACTTTACGTTTGCTGATTGCGGTAGCGCAGCAATGTCTGGTACTTCGCCTCTACCTCAACGGTGTGCGCTGCAAGGCTATTGAGCGCTTCTATCAGGCGGCCAACCCGTCGCAAGCTATCCACCGGGACAAAGCTGCGCATAGTTACAGCTGGTGGCTTGTCCTGTCGTTCGTTAGGATAAACTGGGGCAAGATGCGCCACATATGGCTGCATTGTCTGGCGATCGACCATGCGGCGATACGCGCTCGTTTGGCCCGTTAGCCGATACACGTCAACTGCTTGGCCACCCACACAGCGGTCGGTTGTGCGGTCAACATAGCCAGAAACGATCAGTGTTGTATCGCGGAGCGGGTAATCCTCCCTCGCATGTGTACCAACATATTGGGCGGCTCGGTACTCTACTGCAGGCCTATTATGCTGCCGCGCAGGAAGGACATGAGTTTCTACTGCCTCCCACTGCGCAGCCCGGGCAAATGCTGCACCGGTGATGTGCCGTACCACCGCCTGGCCAAACCACGCTGCCGCGTACCGCATGGAAGAGGCAAAACGCTCATCGTGTGGGCCGTTTGTTTCGGACGTCACCGGCTCCCCTACTTGCGGTGCGCTGCGCCGATTGCTTCGCTAATAGAGACATAGTCGTCCCGGTCGAGCAGCTCCACCAAGCCTTCGTTGATGTCGCCTACCACCTGTGGCCCTTCAAACATCAGCGCCGTCACCAGTGCGACGAGGCTCGCACCAGCCCGAATCTTCTCATACGCATCTTCCGCTGTAAAGACGCCGCCCACACCAATGATGACAAAACGGTCGCCATACAGGGCATATGTCTTGTGGATAAGCCGCGTGGTAATGGCCTGAGCTGGCCGGCCACTAAGGCTACCGGGAGTATCGTCAGGCAAGACACTTGGGTCGGTGAGCTTGCTGCGATCTTTGACGAGGTTGCCGATCGTCAGGCCCGCGACATTATGCTTATCGATAATGGAGAGTAGTTTGGCAAACTGCGTCCAGGTCTTGTCCGTCGGCATTTTGATAAAGACGGGGCGCGAGAGCTTCAGTTCATCCACTGCAGTGAGGAGCTTCTCCAGGCGAGCAGGTGTGGTGAAGGGCTCGCCGCCATAGGCATTCGGGCAGGAGATATTAATCTCGTACAGTGGTGTGCAACCAGCTTCTTCAAGCTGGCGAAGGCTATCACAGTAGTCGGCAATTGCTTGCTTGGGGCGGACTTGCTTGGGGCTGTTCGTCTTGGCTACGGATACGCTCAGCGGAAAGTCGCGCCAGACCCGTGGTGAGTAGCTGCGGATCTGCTCGATCGCCTTGGCGACGCCGCGATTCGCCAACCCAACGTTCACGACGATCGACTGCTCACTAGCCAAGCGACGAAACCACGGCTTGGGGTTACCCTCACAAGGCATAGCCGTTACCGAACCGCCAATCTCAAAGCCGCAACCAATTTTCTTTGCCACAGGGGGCAGATCAAAATCTTTATCCAGCCCAGCAGACAGACCGATGGGATTAACAAAGTTGAGGCCAAGAATAGTCTGCTCGAGGCGAGGGTTCTTGTAGCGCCAGCCACTGAGGAGCTGCTCACCGCGGATGGCATGCAGTGCCCGCGCCGTCCAGAGCATCGACTGGTGTGCTGCATCGGGCTGCCGCCGGAAGAGAAACGGCTTGGCAACTTTGGCATAGCCTTTGCGGCTCATTTTTCTGATTGTGCGCCCCATCTAGAGTACCTCCCTGTTGTTCAGATATGGCTGCAGCACCGCTGGCACACGGAGCTGGCCATCCGTTGTTTGATAATTCTCGATAATCGCTACCAGTGCACGAGCCAAGCTTACTGCTGTACCATTGAGGGTGTGCACCACCTGGAGTGAGCCATCGGCCCGGCGGACGCGGATGCCGAGGTTGCGCGCCTGGAAGTCGGTGCAGTTACTACAGCTAGTGAGCTCGCGGTAGGCACCATCAACGGGCGACCAGTACTCGATGTCATACTTCTTAGCAGCTGGTGCACCCAGGTCTCCCGCCGCGATATTTACCACATGGTATGGCACGCCCAGGCTTTGCCAAATCTCCTCCTCCAGCGCGAGGATTTTCTCGTGCATCCGAGCCGAATGCTCGGGCAAGCAATAGATATACATCTCTAATTTGTTGAACTGATGAACCCGAAACAGCCCGCGGCTAAACTTCCCGGCAGCGCCAGCCTCTTTGCGGTAGCAGGGGCTGTAGCCAGTGTAGAGGAGCGGTAAGTCCTTCTCGCTCAGGATCTCATCGGCATGGAAGCCTGTCAGTGGGGCCTCGGCTGTGCCAATAAGCATAGTGTCTTCGCCCTCAATAAAGTACTCGTTACTCTCCTTATCGCTCTTGGGTGCAAAACCCGAACCACGCGCCACGCGGCCACTCACCATGTGCGGCACCGTCATGGGGCGGAAGCCTTTGCCGACAAGGAAGTTAAGGGCATATTGGTAGATGGCATTCTCGAGCAGCATTAGGTCGCCCAGCACGTAGTAAAACTTCGTGCCAGCCACCTTAGCACCGCGCTCGAAGTCGAGCCAACCCCGGCTCGTCGCAAAGTCGAGGTGATCCTGAGCCGCCTCACGCCGCTCACCCCACTGCTTCATCTCTACACTGTCTGCCTCGCCGCCCAGTGGGACGTCTGACAGGGTGATATTTGGCACCGCCTCTAACTGAGCAAAAAAGTTATTCTCTACGGTGCGCAGCTCCTCTTCCAGCGTTGCAAGCTCGGCTTTGAGTGCCTTGCCTGTAGCGATGAGCTCTTGGCTTGGCTTGCCACCTTTCATCTGAGCGGCTGTCTCGTTGCGCGTGGTGCGCACAGCATCCACCCGCTGCTGAAGCTCTCGGCGCTGATCGTCGCACGCGAGAAGCGCTGCGATGGACACCTCATAGCCCTTATGGCGCGCTGCTGCCTGCACCTCGTCGGCATGCGCGCGAATATAACGAATATCTAACATAACTATATTATATCAGATACCACGCCAAGCGTAATGGCAATTTGTTCGATAAAACTTCCGGGTGCTCCACCTGCCCAGTCGGGGTATCATTGGACACCATTCCCTGCCATTTTTGGCCTCGCTTCCCTGTCTGCAAGCACACTATTGGCTGGTGATTCTAGCCGATTACTAGCACAGAACCAGCCATGATAGCTGGTTCTGTAGGGGTTGGTAGTGAGCTACCTAGCTTAGTCTGATATCTTGACGATGCTGAGGCTTGCATCGGTGATGTTTGCGTCTTGGCCAGCCGAGTAGACAACGAGCTTGAGCGGCGTCCCGGCCGTTACTCGCATCAGGCGAGTGTATGGCATAGTAAAGCGGTAGCCTTGTTGGTTGTGGCTCCACACCCCTTCTGGAATATCACGGGCTGTATCGTTGACAGCCTGGTATACACCACGTGCCGACGATGTATCGTTCAAGCGAATCCGCGATTGGATGAGGTAGACACCGTCACTTGGTGCAATGTACGATTTGCTCCCGGCATCCCATGACCCACCACCGTTGTTTGTCACAACAGTCTTGAGTGGTACTGGTGCAAAGGTATCCTTGGCAATTGTTGCAGCCGTCACACCGCCATTGCCATTGCCAAGTGTTGCCGTAAAGATGGTCATCTGGGGGAGGCTTCGCCATTCCATGTCACAGTTTGCTGCCGACTTCTTCGACAATATTTGGCCAACCGTGCCACCCGCCGGTACCGTGCTACCTGCAAAGGTAAGGCCGAGCTGCGATGTGCCGTTGCCCGTGACAGTCATATTTGGTGAGCATGGCTGAGTGCTGTTGGTAACATTAATCGTTGCGTTGGTGCCATCCTGGCCTTTGGGTCCAGTAGCACCTTGCTGCCCCTGGATACCTTGGGCACCTTGTGGACCGGTCTGGCCGGGATCACCCTTCTCACCCTTGAGGTCGGTGTAGGCAATAAGGTTTTGCCAGGCTGTTTCGCCAGTGTAGCGCCACTGGATGTAGAGCGTACCCTTCTGGAGCTCGATTGTTCGGCCATCGGCACCTGCTGGGCCAGTTTGACCCTGCGGACCTTGTGGGCCGGGCTGGCCTGGTTGGCCTGGTTGCCCCTGTGGACCAGTGTCTCCTTGGTCACCCTTTGGGCCGGGTACGCCTTTTTCTCCTTGTGCGCCAGGTGTACCAGGTGCACCCTGCTCGCCTTTGGCACCTGTGTCACCTTTCGGGCCAGCGTCGCCCTTCTCGCCCTTCTCACCTTTTTCACCATTTTTGCCGTCTTTACCATCTTTGCCGGGCTCGCCTTTGTCACCTTTTTCGCCCTTGTCGCCCTTAGCGGCCGATGCGCCGTCTTTGCCATTGGCCCCGTTTGCACCGTCCTTACCGTTGGCACCATTAGCGCCGTTTGCACCATTCTTGCCAGCTGCACCAGTAGCACCATCGCGGCCGCGTGCACCGTCTGCGCCATCACGGCCATTGGCACCGTCTGCACCTCGTTCGCCACTCGCTCCGGCCTCACCGCGCGCACCCTGCTCGCCTTTGGCGCCACGCAGGTCCTCGACCGAGGCAATATCGTGCCACGCGCCATTCATAAATTGCCACTGGATCTTCCCATCATGCTGGCGCAAGCTCACTTGGTCTGGCCGCACACCCTTGAAGCCGCTATTGTAGCTGTAGCTCCATGGCCACCACCACAGTAATATAATGATGATTAATAATATACCAAACAAGACAAATACAAGCGAACGACTTGCAAATTTTTTGCGGTGTTCATTCATAGTTATACCCCTATTTATACCCTTTTGTCTGATTATAGCACAAGCATTATAAAATTAAAGAGCGTAAGCCACTCTGCCCTCAATTCTCAGCTATTTTGGGGTCTCTTCTCTCGCTCTACCCCTGTTATATTTACAGTAGTACTCCTCTTAGCTAGCCAAAAAACCCGCTTTGCCTACCACAGCAAAGCGGGCTTGAGACTCTTCGTATCTATGCAGATTACTCTGTACGCAGCGCCTCGATTGGGTCAAGCTTAGCAGCCTTGCGGCTTGGCAGCCAGCCAGCAATGATCGCTACCAGCATCAGGCCAGCCACTACTGCAGCAGCATGCTCTGGTACAAAGACGAGGAGCTTATGATCGCCAAATCCGAGCTTCTCCGAGATAACTGGGTTGAGCGCCACACCAGCGCCCCACGCGCCTAGCACACCCAGCGCACCGCCCAGCAGGCCGACCCAGGCCGCCTCGTAGCGGAACAAGCGGCCAATATCGCGCCGGCTCGCCCCCAGCGCCTTCATCAGGCCAATCTGCTGCGTTCGCTCCAGCACCGAAATGTACTGCGTGTTGACGATGCCAAAAATACTCACTATCAGCGCCAGCGCACCAAAGCACAGCACAATCGCCTGCAAGATATCAACAAAGCGAAAGAGTGTCTGCTGCAGATCTTTGGCAGTAGCTACAGCGTAACCATCGTGCTCGAGGGATTTCTTGGCGGCTTCGGCATCCTGCTTGGCAACCGCAGTGGCAGACATGTACTTTTGGTATTGGCTCGTGCCCTTGGTACTATAGTCGCTCAGCTCGCGAGCTACCTTGGCATTAATCCCAATGCCACGCATTGCTTGGGTTTGATCGGCCGATTTGCGCGTCACAGCCGCAATAGTAAAGGTCTTGTGCAATTCCTTACCATTAATCAGCTCATTCACCCCAGCCTGCCCCTTCTCAGCAAAGACCTGGCCAAGCGTTGCTTCATCAATCTTCTGCGGCGTCTGCACCACTGTGACAGTCAGTTGTTTGCCCACCATCTGGGCAGGCGATTGCCCGAGTGTCTCGGCATAGCTCTCGGGGATGACGGCTTCGCCAGCCGCTAGTTCAGTGCCTTTGCCAAGCTGCTTGCCCGCCACGACTTCGGCCGCGAGAGCACCATCAAAGACGCTCACATCACTGCTGTATTTCTTGTCTTTCTTGGCTGCAAAGCTTACATATTTGGGCTGGAGCTGATAGACTGGCCTCACTTTCTCGAGGTCGGTGCGGGCCGCCAGCTTGTCAATGTCTTTTTGGGTTAAGGCTTTATAATCATTGCCGTAGCGGTTGATACTATCAGGATTATACTCACGCAGGTCAGCCTGCTGGCCCGATTGTGCGCCGATGAGTCGCTTATCTTTAACGACAAACACCGCCTTGGCATCAATATTACTGCTAATCAGCCGGTCAATATACTGGCGTGCACCCTCGCCCGCCATCAAGCTCGCCATAATGGCGAAGCCGCCCACCGCGATAGCGATACTGGTAAGCAAGGTACGCATCTTAGCTCGGCGCAGGTTGCGGCCAGCGCGGCGAATGATATCAGTCGTCTTCATGGTTAGTCTGCCCTCCTTGTTGTTGGCTTGGTGGTTGTAGATTTGGCTTTTGTGGTGGTGCTCGTGGCTTTTTTCGTTGTTTTCTTAGGCTGCGTGGCAGGTGCTGTGGCTTTGGCTGAGCGACGAGTTGGCGCTTTTTTAGCCTTGGGAGAAGCTGTCGTCTTATCCATAGCGCTGTCGTGATCAATCACCCCATCTTTGATACGAATAATACGCTGGCAGCGCTGCGCGAGATCCTCGTCGTGTGTGACGATGATGAGCGTGGCACCGTGCTCCTTGACATAACGAAATAGCAAGTCTTCCACCACTGCAGAAGTTGCTGAGTCGAGGTTGCCCGTCGGCTCGTCGGCAAAGAGAATCTGCGGCTCGGCAGCAATTGCCCGAGCGATCGCCAAGCGCTGCTTTTGCCCACCACTAAGGTCCTTAGCCCGCGCTTTGATCTTGTCCTCTAGACCAACTGCCTCGAGCGCCGCCACAATACGCCGCTTGCGCTTACTGCGCGGCACACCTGCGGTCTCGAGCGACAGACTCACATTGTCATAGCAACTCTCGCCGCCCTCCACAAAGAAACTCTGGAAAATGAAACCCATCGTCCGCGCTCGAAAGCGATCGGTCGCCTTGCGCTTGAGCCGCAAGATATCCTCACCGTTGATGACAACCTCGCCCTGCTGCGGCTTATCCAGGCCAGAGATAGCGTGCATCAGCGTGGACTTGCCCGAGCCCGACTTGCCCAGCACTGCCACGCTCGACCCCTCCTCAATTGCAAGGCTCACGTCCTTGAGGGCGGTGAAGGTGTTTTTCTTCTTGCCGTAGACTTTGGTAATGTTTTTTATTTCGATCATTGCGCCTCCATAAGCTGCTAATGTTAATAGCAATTATACCGCAATCGCCCGGCGAGAGCAAACTAGGTGGACAACGATCGTGGAGTTTTTTCTCACGCTTCAGAACAAGGCTGGGTCGAAAAAATATTCTTGCGTGTAAACTGTCACTTCCCTGCTCAATAGGATGTGGTATAAGTATAAAAACAAGCTACAGAGGAATTACACTGGTGCTAACGCGCCTACCGCGAGTAGGATGATGAGCAGCGTGCCAAGCGCCAAGCGATAGCCGACGAACTTATCAAATGAGTTACTCGAAACAAAGCGCAGTAGCCACGAGATTGCCACATATCCCACCACGAAGGATATGATA
Organism: uncultured Candidatus Saccharibacteria bacterium; assembly: GCA_963514895.1. GTDB lineage: Bacteria > Patescibacteriota > Saccharimonadia > Saccharimonadales > Saccharimonadaceae > Saccharimonas. The sequence continues at coordinate 954 of CAUPVK010000007.1, read as the reverse complement.
ATCCCCAGTATCATCTGTGGCCAGCCAATCAAGCGGCCAATCTGCTGCGACTGCGTCACGGCCTCTAGCCCACCAGCTGCCATCAATGCCGGAATCCCCAGGAAAAAGCTCATCCGTGTGGCAGTCGTGCGGTCAATATCGCGGAATAGCCCCGAGGCAATCGTCGCTCCCGAGCGCGACACTCCCGGGATGAGTGACAAGCACTGCATCAGGCCCATTGCCATAGCATCGCGCCAGGTGAGGTTGCGCTCATGGCGTGTCTCGCGCCCTCGGCGGTCGGCCAAAAACAGTACAATACTCCAAATCATCAGCCCAGCCGCGACAAACCACAGGCCGCGTAGCACCGTCTCGATCGTATCCTTCAGGAGCAGCCCCACCACTGCAATCGGCAGTGAACCAATGATGACATACCACCCCATTCGGTAGTGAAACGTCCGCGCCCGCGGATTCACCACACCAGCACACCACGCCGAGGCAATGCGCCAAATGTCCTGCCAGAAATAAACAATCGCCGCAGCAATCGCCCCAATCTGCACCACCGCTGTAAAGGCGACAAGCCCCGGGTCACTCACCGAGTAGCCCAGCAACTTCTCTGCCAGCATCAAGTGGCCCGTACTCGAGATGGGCAAAAACTCAGTAATTCCCTCGACAATGCCAAGAATAATAATATGAAGCCAATCCATGATGTTCGTTCCTTATGTCTTGTACCAAGTATACCAAGTTCGCCACAAAGCACCAAGCCAGAAATTGCAGAATGTAGCGTCATAGGGCTCATTCTCAATCTGATCATCGTACTCTTGGGTTAAGTAATTAATCCGGGTTCAGTTTGAGCATGGTTGGTGGGCTATGTTCGTGGCCAATCTATTTTCATTCCTACACTCAGTAGCGACCACGACGAGTGATGGCCGCTTCTTTGTTTTTTGCAGAAGAAAGACTGAACAATAGATACGCACT